>CAXTCC010000078.1:0-15994 GCA_964242015.1 uncultured Variovorax sp. | reverse complement strand
GCACCGGCTGCGGCGGCTACGTGGTCGGGCAGACCGTCAAGCTGCTGAAGGAACATCACCTGCTGGAAGAAACCGACGTGGTGATCTTCGACGTGCTCGGCGACGTGGTCTGCGGTGGTTTCGCGGCGCCGCTGCAGCACGCCGACCGGGCGCTGATCGTCACCGCCAACGACTTCGACTCGATCTTCGCGATGAACCGCATCGTGCAGGCGATCGGCGCCAAGGCGAAGAACTACAACGTGCGGCTCGGCGGCGTCATCGCCAATCGCAGCGCAGCGACCGATCAGATCGACAAGTTCAATTCGCAGATCGGCCTGAAGCTGATGGCGCACTTTCCGGATCTGGACGTGATCCGCCGCAGCCGACTCAAGAAGTCGACGCTGTTCGAGATGGAGTATTCGCCCGAACTCGAAGCGGTACAGAACGAGTACATGCGGCTGGCCGCGGCGTTGTGGCTCGGCACCGATCCGCTGCATGCGGTGGCGATGAAAGACCGCGACATCTTCGACCTGCTCGGCTTCGACTGAACCTTCAAGAACACCGAACGCGAGACACGCCATGGCACAAGCTTCCTACCTCGAACGGCGCGGCCAGATCGAGACCTACTTCGACCGCACGGCCGCGCAGGCGTGGGCGCGGCTGACCTCCGACGCGCCGGTCGGCCGCATTCGCGCCAGCGTGCGCGCAGGGCGCGACCGCATGCGCGAGACGCTGCTGTCCTGGTTGCCGCAGGACCTGGCCGGCGCCCGTGTGCTCGATGCCGGCTGCGGCACCGGCGCGCTGGCGGTCGAGGCGGCGCGACGCGGTGCCGACGTGTTGGCGATCGACCTGTCGCCGACGCTGGTCGACCTCGCGCGCGAGCGGCAGCCTCACGGCCTGTCGATCGAGTTCCGCGCCGGCGACATGCTGGACCCGGCGCTCGGCCGCTTCGACTTCATCGTCGGCATGGACTCGCTGATCCACTACCGCACCGACGACGCGGTGCGCGTGCTGGGCGGTCTGGCGCAACGCACCGAGCGCGCGATCCTCTTCACCTTCGCACCGAGCAACCCGGCGCTGATCGCTTTCAGGGCAGTCGGCCGGATGTTCCCGAGCGCCAACCGCGCGCCGTGGATCGAGCCGGTGGCGGAAAAGTCGCTGCACCGGCTGCTCGCACAAGAGCCGACGCTGGCGCACTGGCAACCCGGCCGCACGCAGCGCATTGCCAGTGGCTTCTATACGTCCCAAGCCCTCGAGTTGGTGAAACGATGAACACGGTGGTACGGCTCAACAACAGCCTGGCGCGCAAGTGGGGGCTGGTCGCCACCCGCTTTCTTCCGTTCGCCGATGTCGCGACCAAGGAGCTGCCGCTCGGTCGGTTGCTGCGGCTCTCGCTGTTCCAGGTCACGGTCGGCATGGCGCTGGCGCTGCTCAACGGCACCTTGAACCGGGTGATGATCGTCGAGCTGAACGTGCCGGCGTGGCTGGTGTCGACGATGGTCGGCCTGCCGCTGGTGTTCGCACCGTTCCGTGCCTTGCTCGGCTTCCGCTCCGACAACCACCGCTCGGCACTCGGCTGGAAGCGCGTGCCTTACATCTGGATGGGCACGCTGATGCAGTTCGGCGGGCTGGCGATCATGCCGTTCGCGTTGATCGTGTTGTCGGGCGACTCCAACGGTCCTGTGATCTATGGGCAGATCGGCGCCGCCCTCGCCTTCTTGCTGGTCGGTGCCGGCCTGCACACGACGCAGACGGCCGGGCTCGCACTCGCCACCGACATCGCACCGCCGGAAAGCCGGCCGCGCGTGGTGGCGCTGCTCTACGTGATGCTGCTGGTGGGCACGATGGTGAGCGCCATCGGCTTCGGCGCGCTGCTGGCCGAGTTCAAGCAGATCAAGCTGATCCAGGTGATCCAGGGCGCTGCGTTGCTGACGATGGTGCTCAACCTCATCGCCCTGTGGAAGCAGGAGGCGCGCAATCCGCAACCTCACGACGGCGCTGCACGTGCCAACAAGCCGATCTTCCGAGAAGCGTGGCGCGGCTTCGTGCAGGGCGGCAAGACGGTGCGGCTGCTGGTCGCGGTCGGCATCGGCAGCGCTGCCTTCAGCATGCAGGACATCCTGCTCGAACCCTACGGCGGCCAGATCATGCACATGCCGGTCTCGGCCACCACGCAGCTGACGGCGATGATCGCTTGCGGCGCACTCGCGGCCTTCGTGCTCGCGGCGCGCTGGTTCCATCACGGCGGCGACGAGCACCGTCTCGCTGCACTCGGCGTGCTGCTCGGCATCCTGGCTTTCGCTGCGATCATCTTCGCCGACCCGCTGGGCTCGCCACTGGTGTTTCGGCTCGGCTCGATGATGATCGGCTTCGGTGGCGGCCTCTTCTCGGTCGCGACCCTCACCGCGGCGATGAACCTGGAAACGGGCGCCATGAGCGGCATCGCTCTCGGCGCCTGGGGGGCCGTGCAAGCGTCGGCGACGGGCCTGGCGATCGGCCTCGGCGGCGCGATCCGCGATGGGGTGTCGTACCTCGCCGCCAGCGGCACGCTCGGCCCGGCGGTCAGCGGCCCTTCCATCGGCTACAGCTTCGTCTACTACCTGGAGATCGTGCTGTTGTTCGGCACGCTCATGGCCATCGGCCCCCTGGTACGCACCACGCGGTCGCGCCGCGCAGAGCCGACGCCGCAAAGCGGCAAATTCGGGCTGGCCGAGTTTCCCGGCTGACCGACCCAACGCCTCAACCAATCACCGACCACATCGCACCCGAGGAGACTCATCATGGGAACCGGAGCCATCACCCAATACATCGATCTTGCGCAGATCGCGTTGTACGTTTTCTGGGGCTTTTTCGCTGCGCTCATCTACTACCTCCACCAGGAGAACAAGCGCGAGGGCTATCCGCTGGAGAGCGAGCGGTCGGGCCACGTCGACGTGCAGGGCTTTCCGCCGATACCGCGCCCCAAGACCTATCTTCTGCGCGACGGCCGCACGGTGACCGTCCCCAACCGGCTGCGCGAAGAGCGCGACATGGCGGCCGAGCCGAATGGCGCCTACCTCGGTGCGCCGCTGGAGCCGACCGGCGACCCGATGCTGGCCGGCGTCGGCCCGGGTTCATGGGCGCAACGGGCCGATGTGCCGGACACCACCCTCGACGGCGAGCTGCGCATCGTGCCGCTGCGCGTCACCCAGGGCTATGGCATTTCCAGGAAAGACCCGAACCCGATCGGCATGCCGGTGCTCGGCGCCGATGGCGAAGTCGGCGGTGAAGTCATCGACCTGTGGGTCGACCGGGCCGAGGCGCTGTTCCGCTACCTCGAGGTCGAAGTGCCGACGGCTTCCGGCCCGCGCCATGTGCTGTTGCCGATCAACTTCTCGAAGATCGATCGGCAGTGCGTGCGGGTGCGTTCCATCCTCGGCGCGCAGTTCGCGCAGGTGCCGGGGCTCCGCACGCAAGACCGCATCACGCTGCTCGAGGAAGACAAGATCGTCGCCTACTACGGTGCCGGCACGCTGTATGCCACGCCGCAACGCCAGGAGCCGCTGCTGTGAGCGACGACCACGATTTCGAACCGGCATATGGCCTGCCCGAACGCCTGCCCGCGCAGGAGCGAATGTTGTGGCAGGGCTCGCCCGACTGGAAGCTCATCGCACGCGGTGCGCTGCATCTGCGCGCACTGGCGCTGTACTTCGCGGTGCTGCTGATCTGGCGCGGTGCCAATGCGATGTCGGGTGGCGGCACGGCCTACGACGCCTTGCTGTCGGTGCTGTGGCTGGCACCGCTCGCGTTGCTGGCACTCGGCACCATCGCGCTGCTGGCCTGGCTGACGGCGCGCACTGCCGTCTACACGATCACCGACCAACGCGTGGTGATGCGGGTCGGCATCGTGCTCACGATCACCTTCAACCTGCCCTACAAGTCCATCGCCGCGGCGTCGCTGCATGCCGCACGCGATGGCAGCGGCGACATCGCGCTCGCGCTCGATGGCAGCGATCGCATCGCGTACGTGCACCTCTGGCCGCACGTGCGCCCGTGGCACGTCAAGCGCACGCAGCCGATGTTGCGCGGGCTGCCGGACGCACGCGCGGTGGCATCCGTGCTGGCCGCGGCGTTGGCCGAATCGGCGGGCCTGCCGCGCCCTGCCACGGTGGTCGCACCGACCGCACCGGCACTGCCGACCGCGCCGGCGAGCGTCGATGCACCGAGGCCGCGCGATGTCGACATCGGCATGGCACCCGAGGCCATCGCCGCCTGAAGCCGCCAGCCCGCAAGACAGCAAGTACGCAAGGAGTCGCCATGAACACAACCTCATCGACTGCGCCGGCCTCGCGCGACGCCGTGCCTGCCGGCATGCTGGCCGCGCTCGGCGCGATGGTGCTGGCCTCGCTGCTGGCGGTCGGCTTCGTGCGACTGACCGGCATCGGCATGGTGCACGTCCCCGACGCGCCGGCAGTGAGCGTGCGCGAGTTCCGCTTCGAGGACCGCGACGACGGCGGCATCACCGTCCGCGATGCGCGCGACAACCACATCGTGCACTCGGTCGCACCCGAGACCAACGGCTTCCTGCGCGGAACCATGCGCGGACTGGCACGTGAACGGCACCGCCGCAACATCGGGCCGGAGGTTCCGTTTCGCATGATCGGCCGCGCCGACGGCAAGCTCACGCTCGAAGACCCGACCACCGGCCGCCGGGTCGATCTCGGCTCTTTCGGCCCGACCAACGCGGCCGTGTTCGCAAGCCTGATGACCGATGCGCCGGCAGCAACGGCAGCGAAACAGAAATAGAGAAAAGAAAGGGCCACCATGTCAACGCTCGCGCACTCGTCTTCACCCTCGGCCCCCAACGCCTCGACCGAAACCGCGCTGCAGGACACCGTCCTTACGCCGCGCTTCTACACCACCGATTTCGCCGCCATGGACCGCATCGATGTCGACGCGATCCGTCCGCAATGGGAGGCGCTGATGGCCGAGTTCGGCGCCGACAACAACACCGATCACTTTCAGCGGCCGGCCGACATGCTGGGCAACTATTCCGAACTGCCGCCTGCGCTCTACAAGGAGTTTTCGGACTTCCTCATCAGCTCCATCACCTCTGAATTTTCCGGCTGTGTGCTGTACGCCGAGATCAAGAAGCGCGTGACCAATCCGGACATGAAAGAGCTCTTCGGCTACATGGCGCGCGACGAGAGCCGGCATGCGGGCTTCATCAACCAGTGGCTGAAGGACTTCGGTATCGGCGTCGATCTGGGCCTCTTGGCGCGCGCCAAGAAGTACACCTACTTCAAGCCCAAGTTCATCTTCTATGCAACCTACCTGTCGGAGAAGATCGGCTACGCGCGCTACATCGCGATCTATCGCCAGGTCGAGCGGCACCCCGAGCTGTGCTTTCACCCGATCTTCAAATGGTTCGAACGCTGGTGCAACGACGAGTTCAGGCACGGCGAAGCCTTCGCGCTGCTGCTTCGCGCCAACCCGCACCTGCTCAAGGGCGTGAACAAGCTCTGGATTCGCTTCTTCGTGCTGGCCGTGTTCGCCACCATGTACGTGCGAGACCATCAGCGCCCGGAGATGCATGCAGCGATGGGGCTCGACCCGACGGCCTACGACTTCACCGTGTTCCGCATCACCTCGGACATCACGCGGCAGGTGTTCCCGCTCACGCTCGACCTCGATGCGCCGGCCTTTCATGCGGGGCTCGAAAAGCTGCGCCGGATCTCGGTCGCGAGCGACGAAGCGAAAGCGCGTGGCGGCGTGGTCGGTGGACTGAAGCGCGCCGGCCTGGGCGTCATGGCCGCTGTCACCTTCGGCCGGCTCTACCTGCTGCGGGCCAAGCCCAACACGCTGCCTGCGAACGCGCGCATGGCGCCGACCTGGTAGCTCGACCCCACGACGACGCTGTCAGTCAACGATGTCGAGCTACCTGCTGCCGATCTTCTACACGCTCTTCGTGTGGTGGTTCAGCACGGGCGTCATCCTCTACCTGAACGGCCTGCCGCGCTGGACCTATCGCTGGACGATGTCGGCGACGACGCTGCTGCTGGCGCTGGCGCTGCTCGGCCTCTACGCCACGCGCAACGACACGCGGGTGACGGGTGCCTACCTGTCGTTCACCTGTGCGGTGATGGTGTGGGCCTGGCAGGAGGTCGCGTTTCTGCTCGGTTTTGTGACCGGCCCGCGGCGCACGCCCTGTCCGCCCGGCGCATTGCGCTGGCGCCGCGCCGGCTTCGCGTTGCAGACCCTGCTGCACCATGAAGCCGCGTTGATCGTGCTCGGTATGGCGGTCGTCGGGCTGACCTGGAACGGCAGCAACCCGACCGGCCTCTTCACCTTCGCAATCCTCTGGGTCATGCGGCAGAGCGCCAAGCTCAACGTGTTTCTCGGCGTGCGCAACCTCAACGAAGAGTTCCTGCCGTCGCACCTGAAGTACCTGCAGACCTACTTCACCCGCAAGCCGATGAACTCGCTGTTCCCGGTGTCGATCGCGGTGTCGACCTGGCTGGCGGTCCAGGTGTGGCAGGGCGCCGTGGCCGACGGCGTGAGCGCCTTCGACGCCACCGCGCTCACCTTCGCCGGCACGTTGCTGTCGCTGGCCATCCTGGAGCACTGGTTCCTGGTGCTGCCGCTGCCGTCGGAAGCGCTCTGGAGCTGGGGCCTGCGGTCACGCGAAGCAGGGGCGGTCACCGGCGTGGGAAACAGAGCGCCAGCGCAGGCCAGCACCAAGCGTTTATGAGGATGGATTCGATGGCCGATCCGTGCCTAGAATCCATTTTTGGCCTCCCGGCCTCCTTTTGCCGCCCCCTTCCAGGAGCCGCCTCGTGAGTTCTCGCCCAGGTGATCTACCCGACCTTGCCGCGCTGGCGGCGTGGGCGCCGGAGCTCGCCAAAACCTTCGTTTCGCTGTCGAGCGACATCGCGCTGGTGATCGACGGCACCGGCGTGATCCGCAACGTCGCGCAGGGCGAAGCCGATCCGCTGGCGCCCACCGCCTACGACTGGGTCGGCCGGCCCTGGGCCGACACCGTGAGCGGTGAAACGCGGACCAAGATCGAGCGCCTGCTCGAAGAAGTTTCCACCACCGGCATCGCACGCCGGCGCGAGGTCAATCATCTTTTCGGGCCGGGCGTCAGCATCCCGGTGGCCTACTCCGCCATCCGCTTCGGCGCCAATGGACCGGTGCTCGCCACCGGCCGCGACCTGCGCCACGTGGCCGCCATCCAGCAGCGCTTTCTCGATTCGCAGCAGGAGATGGAGCGAGGCTACTGGCGCGCGCGACAGGCCGAGACGCGCTACCGGTTGCTGTTCCAGGTCGCGACCGATGCGGTGCTGGTGGTGGACGGTCACACCCTGCGCATCCTGGAAGCCAACAAGGCCGCTTCCGACATGTTCGACATCGCCGGCGAGCAGTTGCTGAACCGGCCCGCCACCACCGGATTCGAAGAACGCTCGCGTGCCGCGGTCGAAGAGCTGCTGACATCGGCCCGCGCGTCCGGCCAGAGCGGTGAAATCCGCGCACGCCTGATGGGCAAGGTCGCGCTCACCAGCGTGGCCGCGACGCCGTTCCGCGCCGACGACGCGATGCGCCTGCTGGTGCGGGTGCGGGCGGTCGATGCGCCCGATCTGAACGTCGCCTTGAGCGGCACGCTGGCGCGCCTGGTGGACGACAGCAGCGACGGCGTGGTGGTGACGGATTCGAGCGGCCGCGTGCTGCTGGCCAATCGCGCCTTCCTGAGCCTGGTGCGGCTCAACGACGAAGCCGAGGTCAAGGGCCTGCCGATCATGGACTGGCTCGGCCTGCCCGACCGGCCGCTCGCCAAGCTGCTCCCGCAAGTGCGCACCGACGGCCTGGTCCGGCGCATCAAGTCGTGGGTCAAGGTGGCGCATGCGACCACCGCACGGGTCGAGATCTCCGCGGCACTGCTGACCGAAGGCGATCAGGAGTGCATCGGCTTCACGATCCATCGCATCGAAGAGGCCGGCCACGAGCGCTCGCCCTACGAGCTCAACATGGCGATCCAGCAACTCACCGGCAAGCTGGGGGCGGCGCCGCTGGCCGACCTGATGGCGGAGGCCTCGGCACTGGTCGAAGCGCATTTTGCGCGGGCGGCCCTCGCGCGTTCGAGCGACGACGCCGACGAGGCCGCGCTGCTGCTGGGCATCAGCCGCGAGGCGCTGGCGCTGATGCAACGGCCGCAACGACCCGGCACGGAGGACGGCTAGTGCTCGGCCACCCCGCCTTCGGCAAGGCGGATCTCACCAACTGCGAGCGCGAGCTGATTCACCTCGCCGGATCGGTGCAACCGCACGGCGTGCTGCTGGCGTTGCGCGAACCGTCCTTGGTGATCCTGCAGGCGAGCGCCAACGTCGACAGCGTACTGGGCACGGCCGTGGACGCCTTGCTGGACCAGCCTGTCGGGCGCCTCGGCGGCGACGTCGAGCGGTGTCTGCGGCGCATCGCATCGCAAGGCACGCTCACCGACCCTGAAGCGCTGCGCTGCCGCATCGATGGCCAGGGAACCGCGCGCGGCACGCTGCGTGAATTCGAAGGCACGGTGCACCGCATTCCCGGCAACGTGTTGCTGGTCGAGATCGAGCCGGTCGGCGAAGACACCGGCATCGAGACCGTCGACATTCCGAGTGCCCAGCTGCTGGAGATCCTGGGCGGCGCGGTACAGCGCATCAGCGCCGCCTCGACCATCGGCACGCTGGCCGACGGCGTCGTCAAGACCTGCCGCGATCTGCTCGGCTACGACCGGGTGATGGTCTACAAGTTCGATGCCGACGGCCACGGCAAGATCATCGCGGAGGCACGCGATCCGCGGCTCGAGTCGCTGCTCGGCCACCATTACCCCGCCTCCGACATTCCGCAGCGCGCGCGCCAGCTCTACCTGCGCACGCGGCTGCGCGTGCTGGCCGACGTGCACTACGTGGCGTCGCCGCTGGTGCCGCAGCGCCTGCCCGGCGACGACGAAGAACTCGACATGTCGCTCTGCTATTTGCGCAGCATGTCGCCGCTGCATCTGCAGTACCTGCAGAACATGGGCGTGACCGCCACACTGGTGGTGTCGCTGGTGCGCGAGGGCCGGCTTTGGGGACTGATCGCGTGCCATCACTACTCGGCGCGCAACCTGCGCTTCGCGGTGCGGGCGGCCGCCGATCTGCTGGCCGAAGTGGCGTCCACGCGCATCGCCGCGATCGAGAACTACGCCTATGCGCAGGTCGCGATCCAGGTGCGCCGGCTGGAGCAGCGGCTGGTCGAGGCGACGTCGACCGAGGGCGACTGGCGGGTCGCGCTGTTCCGCAATCCGCGCACCCTGCTGCAGCCGCTCGACGCCACCGGCGCGGCGCTGTTCTACGAGGGCGAAGTGCTCACCGCTGGCGAAACGCCGACCACCGCCGAGCTGCGCGAGTTGATGCACTGGATCGACGGCCAGTCGTTCGACGGGCTGTTCAGTTGCTCGTCGGTCGAGCAGGCGGCGCCGGCGCTGGATGCGTTGACGCCGAGCGCCAGCGGGGTGGTGGCGGTGCGTCTGTCGGCTGCCCAGCCGGACTACCTGATGTGGTTCCGGAAGGAACAGCTGCTCACCGTCACCTGGGCCGGCGACCCGACCAAGCCGGTGGTCGACAACGACCCGCTGAAGCTGTCGCCGCGGCGCTCTTTCGCGGCCTGGTCGGAGATCGTGCGCGGCACCGCGTTGCCGTGGGCGGTGCCGGAGCTGGCGATGGCGCGCGCCTTCGGTGCTGCGCTGATCGACATCATCGTGCAGGTGAACGCCGTGCGTTTGCTCATCGCCGAACACCAGCTGGACCGCATTCGCACGACGATGTCGAACTCCGACGAGCCGGTGGTGGTCGCCGATGCGAAAGGCCGTGCGCTGTTCGCCAACCGCTGCTTCTACAAGCTGATGCGCCGCGCCGAGGAAGATGCCACGCCGCTCGGCGAAATGGCGCAGCTCTTCACCGACCCGACGCGCATGCGCAAGGTCCTCGACGCGGTCGCCAAGGACCGGCAACCATGGCGCGGCGAACTCACGCTCACCCTGGGCGACGGCGCCAGCCTGCCGGCCGCGGTTCGCGCCGAGCCGGTGCCGTCGCGCGACGGCTCGGTGCTGGGCTTCTTTCTGATCGTGACCGACCTGACGGAGAGCCGCCGCACCGCAGAGGCTCGCCGCCACCTGGAGCAGTCGCTGTCGCGGGCGGTGCACGATGGAGACGCCCTGCATGTCCGTGGGCAGGGTGGCGGCGATGCGGGTGGCTCGAACACGGCGAGCGACGTGAACGACGTGATCGGTGCCATCCTGTCGAACGCCAGCCTGGCCGCGATGGACATTGCCGATGGCAACATGGGCGCAACGGTGGTGCCGCTGCTCGAAGAGCTCGAGGCATCGACGCGGCGGGCCGCTGCGCTCTACAGCCGGGTCAAGGCGTTCAGCGGCTGATGGGCTGAAGGGCTGAGGGCTTGAGGGCCGAGCGACCCACCAGGCAGATCAGGTCGTCAGCACGGCGCCCGCCAGTTCGTCGAACAGCTGCTTGTGCAGTTCGAACGCCAGGCGCGCCTCGGCGACGAGGGCGGCGATGGTCGCTTCGTCGGCTTGCAGTCGCTCCAGTCCTTCGCGATAGGCCCGTTTCAACTGCACGGTTTCTTCCGGGGTGCCGAACTCGTAGAACGCGGTGCCTTGTCCCGGCGGCAGTGCCATGCTGTCGCGCACGATGCGCCGCAGCATCTGGCCGCCGCTCAGGTCGCCCAGGTAGCGCACGTAGCTGTGGGCGGCCAGCAATGCGGGCTCTTCTTCATCGAGCTTGCGCAGACGCGCGACGTAGCCGACGGTGGTCGGCTGAAGCGCAATGGCATCGCGCCAGCCGGCACCATGCAGTGCATCGAGGTCGGCCTGCAGCGAACCTTCGCGCCGCAGTGGGGCGAAGGACAACGGAGAGAGAAGCGGATCGCCTGCGTGGCGATCGAGCGCCGGCTCCAGCGCGGCGTAGATCGCATGCAGGTTGCGCAGCATCGCGCAGTAAGCCGGTCGCTCCATCTTGCCGCGCAGCAGCACGCCCATGAAGGTGCTGCGCTCGGCCTGCGTGTGCAGCGCGCGGGTTTCGGTTCTGAGGGATTCGGAAAGACTGGGCTTCAAGCCGCACTCCTGTGGCCGACATGGCCACGCATCCCTCGATCATAGGCAGCCAGCTACTTCATCACAGCGACTTCGACGCGCCGGGCTCGCGGATCTTCACCTGCGACATTGGCCTCTGCCGTCTTCGGCTTGTCCAGCACGATGCGGTCTTCCGCGATGCCGGCCGCCTTCAACGCATCGCGCACTGCGAAGGCACGCTGCTTGGCGAGCTCCTCGTTCTGCGCGGGGTCGCCGGTGGCGGAGTGGTAGCCCGACAGCGTGACCTTCGCTGTGCCATCGGCCTTCAGCGCGTCGATGACCGGCGCGAGCGCCTTGCCGGATTCATCGGACAGCGTGGGCGAACCGACCGCGAAGAGCACGTCGGCCGCAGTGGCTGCAGTGGCCGCCGCACCGACCACCGCGGGTGCCGTCGTGGCTTCGGCAGCAGCCGCAGCCGGCGCGGCCGACGCGCCCACGACCGCACGAATCTTCGCGAGCTCGGGATGGTTCGGCAGCATGCTCTGCCCATACAGCGGCTTGTACGCGCCTTGATGGCAGGTCGCGCAATTCAGCTTGGGCGCATCGCCTGCCGCACCCAGCCGTGTGGCCGGGAACACCGGGCCGAGCGGGTCGAGGTACTGGCTGTTGAGGTCGCGCGCCATGCGGATGCCGTACCAGGCGACACCGCGCTGCGGCGTGCTGGTCTCCCAGTCGGCGAACGATCGCGTGTTGTGGCAATAGGTGCAGTTCACGCCCAGCGATTGCGACATGTGCATCATCAAACCGTAGGTCCACTCGGTCTGCTTGATCGATGTGCGGTTGCCGTTCTGCAACGGCGTGCCGCCGACGACGCGGATGTTGTTGCCTTGCGACAGGAAGGGCGTGAAGGGGTCGTACGGCAGCGACGTCATGCCGACGCTCGGCGACGGCGTGTTCTGTCCCGCCTTGTTGCCGGCGGCGAGCATGGCCTGCTTTTGCTCCGGCGCCATGGTCCAGATGTTGGCGGGCACCGGCTGGCCACGATGGCAGGTGTAGCAGGTGACGCCCGTGTCGGCCACGTGCGACTTCCAGTCGGCGTTGATGTGCTGCGTCATCTGCAGCATGCGGCGTGCGACGACCTTGGTGTAGAGCCCGTCGGAGGCCAGGTTGGCGCCTTCGTGGCAGTAGGTGCAGCCTTGCTGCGGTGCCACCCAGGCCGTCATCGACACCATCAAACGGCTGAATTCCCCGACGCTCAGGTCGTTGAGGACCTTCACGTTCTGGAACACCTGGCCCGCCGTCGGGCCGGCTGCCGGAACGGGTGGCGTGTCGGCCGGCAAGGTGTTGATGGCGGCCTGCGACTCGACGGTGCGCGGGTTGTAGATCTGGTCCATGGCGGTGCCGCGGAAGCCGCGCTGCACCGCGTCGATCGGCGGGCGCTCGCAGCCGGCGAGCAGCGTCAGCACGCCGACAGCCAAAGCCCATGCAGCAGTTTTCAATGAGCGGGTCATGGCTTGACTCCCTGCAGTGTCGACGGATCGATCACCGGCGCGAACACCGCCGGATAGATCGGCGCCACGTGGTGCTTGACGGCCCACAGATACCAGTTGTCGACCACCGTGCCGGTCAGCAGGATGCCGATGCCGCCGACCAGCGGGCACAGCACCGCGAACCACCAGGCCCAGCGATGGATCGACTCCATCGTCGCGTTGAAGCCCATGCACCAGCGCCAGAAAAGTGCTGCGCGCTCCGATGCGGTGCCGCGGTCGACGATCTGCTCGATCTCGCGCTCGCCACCGAAGCGGCTCACTGCCAGGATGGTCGCGCCGTGCATCGCGAACAGCAGCGTCGAGCCGTACAGGAAGGCGATCGACAGCATGTGGAACGGGTTGTAGAACAGGTTGCCGTAGCGGATCGAGAAGGCCGCCGTCCAGTCGAGGTGCGGGAAGATGCCGAAGGGCACCGCCTCGCCGAAGCTGCCCATCAACAGCGGCCGGATGAAGCCGAGCACCAGCATCAGCCAGATGGCGGCAGCGAAGGCCCAGGCCACGTGCGTTCCCATCTTCAGCGCCCGTGCACGGCGGTACATGCGCACCCACCACAGCAGCACCGACGAGGTCATGAAGAAGCCGGCCATCAACCACCAGCCGCCTTCGTTGAGCGGCGGAAACAGATGCAGCCCCTGCGCCGGCGACGGCGGCTCCAGTGCCAGCCAGGGCAGCTGGCGCACGAACTGCACCGGGTCCCAGTTGACCGACGCGAACATGTTGAGCCCGACGATCTCGAAAGCGAGAAAGCCGCAGATCAACGACGCCAGGCCGAACCAGCCGAGGTAGATCGGCCCGATCTGCGCGTCGCCGATCTTGCCGATCCAATGCACATGCACCGGCGGGCCCTCGCGCTCCTTGTTGCCGCGTTCCAGCGGGACCCCGGCATAGGACGGCGTCAGTGCCTGGACGCGGGTGAATATATTCTGGTACTCGGCCATCTTGGTCTCCTCGTATGGGTGTCTTCAGCGGCTCAGCGCCAGATCGGCAGGTTCAGCCACCAGCTCCACCACTCGGGCCACCCGCGTGTCCAGAAAGGCCCGCTAATGACGATGCAGACCGCGCTCCAGAAAGCAGCCGACAGCGCGAGGAAGAGCCCCAGGCGGTGAATGCCCAGCGTGCCGATCGAGTAGCCGATGGTGTCGCGGAAGAAAGTGTTTTCATGCTCCGCCGTCTTGACCGTTTCGCCCTCGCCGGGGTTGGTCGCCGACAGCACCAGCGCGCCGTGCAAAGACAGTGCGAGCGTGGTCGTGAAGAAGAAACTCACGGCCAGCATGTGGGCCGGGTTGTAGTGAAAGTGCAGGTACTGGTAGCCGGTGTTCGACACCCAGTCGAGGTGGCTCATGATCCCGTACGGAAAGCCGTGGCCCCAGGCGCCCATCAGCACCGGGCGGATCACTTCGAGCGTGACGTAAGCCAGGATCGCGAAAGAGAAAGCGAACGGCACGTGGTAGCCGATGCCGAGCTTGCGGCAGATCTCGACCTGCCTCAATGCCCATGACACGAAGGCACCGATCGCGCAGACGGTGATCACCTGCCACAGGCCGCCTTCCATCAGCGGCGCCATGCGCAGGCCGTACTTGAGATCGGGCGGCGCGATGTTGATCTGCCACAGGTTCCAGGTGCCACCTTGCGAGGCGCCCCACACGATGAGCAGCGTTCCGACCAGCGTGAAGAAGGCCGTGGTCACACCGAAGAATCCGACATAGAACGGGCCGACCCAGAAGTCGAACAGGTCGCCTCCGGTGAGGGTTCCCCCGCGGACGCGGTACTTTCGCTCGAAGCTCAGCATGGCCATGATCAGTCCCCAAACCGGGCGCAACCCACCGGGGTTGTCCCGCTATCTCACATTCAAATCAGGGCAGCCGAAGCCTGGGCCTTCCGACCCGAGCCGCGGACTGCAGGTCGACAGCGGCCGCTTACTTGGCCGGCGCTGTAGCAGGCGCCGGCATCGGCGCCATCTGCTGGCTGACCGCGACGTTTTTTCGCGGACCTTCGAGCCAGTTGAACCGGTCGGTGCTGAGCAGGATGAAATGAATCACCAGCGCCAGCACGAACAGGAAGGTGAACAGGGCGATCAACGTCCTGCGTGGATCGAACAGCATCCAGATACGCCACATAGCAGTTCTCCTCTAGGCGTTGAAGCCAATGGTCACCGCTGCCATCAGCGCATCCTTGGCATCGTTCAAGCTGGTCGCATAGCCCCCGGGACCGGGGAGCCATGGCCGCCATTGCCACGCCAGGAAGTGGGCGACGATGGCGATCAGCGTGAAGATGATGAAGCTCGTCATGAATATGCCGTGAAACTCTTTGGCTTCCTGCTCGGTTAACCCGGACAGGGAGCCCTCTCTACTTGGACCCATGGTGTTTTCTCCTAGAAGGCCTCTTGGCCACAACCGCGCAGTTCCCCCGCGGTGGGGATCGCAGCGGCCGATGCCGCAGCAACTTATTCGACGGGCCGGATGACCCGTCAATTTCTCTGATCGTTTCGGAGGCGGCTCGCATCGTCATGCCGGCGCTCCTTGCCTGAGTGCGTCGCGCGACTGCGATACACGCTCGGCCGTGATGCGCTCCTCGCCGGCTCGCTTGGCATCGCGCTCGGCCCGGTCGCGCAGTCGCTTGGCCGCCGAGATCTGCACCAGCACCGGCTCGGTCTCGACGAACTCGTTGAGCAACTCTTGCGCGTCGTCGTCCCACGGACTCGCGGCTTCGGCATCGAGGCGCGCGGGCGTCGGATCGACCCGGTCGAGCTCGGTGCCGAGCGGCAGGATGTGGAACAGCGCATCGAACAGCGCGTTGCAGAATTCCTGGATGAGGTACGTCGCACCGGCATAGCCCATGAAGGGCGTGCCGGTGTGGCGCCGGATGATCGGCAGCGGGAACGACGCCGGGATGAAGGTCGCCTTCATCATTCCGCCACCGCCGCATTCGGCCAGGTACATGCGCTCGTTGTAGCTGCCGTACATGACCAGCGGCGTCTTCTCGTGCACCAGCCGGCGCACCTCGGCGTTGTCGGTTTTTTCGCCGGCGCGTCGCGACACCGCGAAGTTGCACGGTAGCCCCATCTCGTCTTCGAGAAAGTGCCGGATACCGCGCGTGTAGGTGTCGTTGGCGACCACTGCGAAGCTGGCCGTACCGAAGAAGTCTTGCGTGACCGAGCGCCACAAATCCCAGATCGGCTTGATGGTGCTGTGCTTCTCGCGCGCGATGAAAGGCTCGGGGTCGAGGCCCAGCAACTCGCCGAGCGAGCGCAGGAATTTGGTGGTGCTGTGCAGCCCGATCGGTGCCTGCAGGTACGGTCGTTCCAGTGCTTCGCACAACATACGACCGAACTCGCGGTACATGCAGATGTTGACGTCGGCCTCGACCAGCCGCGACACGT
>CAXTCC010000077.1:12423-16018 GCA_964242015.1 uncultured Variovorax sp. | reverse complement strand
GCGTGCTGCCGCCAGATCGCCCATGAGTCGGGGTGCAGCTGCGAGGCCGCGTCGAACTGCGCTCTCGCTTCAGCCTCGTGGCCGTCACGCAGCAGCACCTGCCCGAGCTTGAAGCGCGCATGCGCCTCGGCGATGTCTGCATCAGGCACTTGCAGACGCTTCAGCACTTCGTCGGGGCTCATCGCATGTCGGCTGGCTGCACCGTTCACGGCCCAGTCGCGCGCCGCGTCGAAGTACGCCGTCTTGGCGCGCGCACGTCGCTCCAGCACCGCGGCGGGGAGTGTGTTCGTGGTTCGATCGCGCTCGTTGAAGCCATCGGTCGAGCCGGCGCTTTCGGGCGGGCGCACCATGCGGCCCGCCTCGTCGATCCACACCGCCTGCGGCACGTTGACCAGGTTGTAGAGCTCGGCGACGCGGTGCTCGCGATCGATCAGGCAAGGAAATGTCGGGGCGGCTGCGTCGATCCACGGTCGTGCGGGCTCGGGCTCGTCGAGCGCGATGGCCAACACGGTAAAGCCATGGTCTTTGGCCGCTTCATGCAGGGACTGCCACACGGGCAAGTCGAACCTGCAGCCTCACCAGGAGGCCCACGTGCTCAGGAAGACCCGCTGCCCGCGCAGGTCCGACAGGCGGTGCATGCGGCCTTCGAGGTCGGGCAGTTCGAAGTCCGGCGCCTGCAGGCTGCTCAGCGCGTCGGCGCGCTGGGCGGCGCCTTCGCCGAGAACCCACACGCGCCCGCTCTCGTCATGCACCACCGGCCAGCCGGCGTAACGCCAGAAGGCAGCGAGGTCGAGCCGGTCGCCGTCGACCATCGGCTGGTCGGTGCTGCGCAGCGCGCGCGGCACCGGCATGCAGGTGTCGTCGCGACACAGGCCCTGCGGTTTCCAGTCCCAGCCGGTGGCTTCGCGGATCTGGGTGGCGTCGAGCCAGAGGGTGTCGATGGGTGGTGCGTCGATGCGCGTGTCGGCAATGACAGTCTCGCGCGTGTCGTGAAAGATGCGGATCATCGTCGGTGCTCCGGATTGAAGGGTTGGCATGAGGAGGGACGAAACATCCTGCCACGGGGCGCCGATTCAAGTCGGGTACATGGTCAATCGCGGGGCCGTCGTTGGGTCGCGGCGGGCACCCGATAGTGATAGCTGTAGAAGTCTTCGAACCCTAGCGTGGCGTACAGGCGCCTCGCAGCTTCGTTCTGCTCCCGCACCTGAAGGTAAGCAGACGCTGCACCCATCGTGCGTCCCCAGTGCATCAACGCGCAGGTGAGCGCGCGGCCGTGGCCTTGCCCGCGTCGATGCGGCGCGACGACGATGTCGTAGAAGCCCACGGCGCCACGCTCCAGCACCGCGAGCCCGAAGCCGATGGCTTCGCCGTGGTCACGCAGCGTCGCGAAGGCGCTCGGCAAGGCGATGGACCGCACCATGGCGTGATGAATCTCCTGATGTACTGACGCAACGTCGTTGGCCGCAGCGAAGCCGTCGAGCCAGTCGGCCGACGGTGCGGCTGAAATGCCGACCGCTGCATGCTGCGCCGCCGCGCTCAGCGATGCGCGTGCCACTTGCGTCCGATCGAAGACCGCGTAGCCGGCATCCGCCAACTCGCGGTCGGCTTCTGGCGGTGCCAGCGGTGACAAGCGGAACACCGCCGGCAGTCCCTGCTGCGCATAGAAGGTTTCGGCCGCGCCTCGCACCCCCTCGAAAGATGCACCTGCCTCGGCAGCGTTGACCGAGTTGGCGCGCTTGGTGTAGCCGCCGCTCAGGCGAAACAGCCAGCCGTTGAAGAACACGGTCTGCCGCGCCGGCCACGCATTGAAGCTGCGTTGTTCGAACGCCCGGACCGCCGCGAGGTCGAGGAAGGTCATCGCCGGGCATTGCCTAAGACGTGGTGTCCAGCCTCAGCGCATAGGTGCGCGCCGTCACCTCCTGGCCACCCATGATGTCCTTGATGCGATCGGTGAGTTGCCAGCCGCGCGATTCGTAGAAACCGATGGAAGCCGCGTTGTCGTCGAGCACGCGCAGATGCAGATGCGTAGCGCCGCGTTGCTTCGCCCATTCGGCTGCCGCGACGAGCAAAGCGGTGCCGGCGCCCGAGCCTTTTTGATCCGGCATCGCGTGCAGGTTGTCCAGGTAGGCGCCGCCGGTGGCGTCGGGCGCCAGTACGCGCATGAAAGCCATCGGCTGTCCGTTGCGTTCGGCGATCAATACATTGCCGGCGCCCGCTGCGAGCTCGTCGGCTCGCGATTGCCAGAGCGCCAGGCTTTCGGCCGCCATCTCGTTGTCGAGGTAGGCGTCGGAAAGCATGCCACGGTAGGTGGTCGCGCGGCTGCGCGTGTGGATGTCGGCGATGAGTGCAGCGTCGGCTGCGGTGGCCTTGCGCAATGCCACGGGCGATGCAGGCGGCGATGGGTGTGACACGGATGATGCCGGCAGGGCAGTTTGCGCTGGCACCTTGCGCTCGAACACCACGTCCCACACGCCATGCCCAAGCTTGATGCCGCGGTTCTCGAACTTGGTGAGCGGTCTATAAGCCGGCTTGGGTGCGTAGCCGCTGGCATCGGTCGCGGTGTTGCGCAGCAGCGGCTCGTGCAGGAGCACCTCGAGGATCTGCTCGGCATACGGTTGCCAATCCGTGGCGCAGTGCAGGTAGCCGCCGGGCTTCAGGTGCGCTGCCAGCTTGGCGACGAAGGGCGACTGCAGCAGGCGTCGTTTGTTGTGCCGCTTCTTGTGCCATGGGTCCGGAAAGAACACATGCACGCCGTCGAGCGAGTCGGGCTGCAGCATGTGGTCGAGCACCTCGACCGCGTCGTGTGCGCAGATGCGGATGTTGGTCAGCTGCTGTTCGCCGATGCGCTTGAGCAGCGCGCCGACGCCCGGCTCGTGCACTTCGCAGCAAAGGAAGTTGGTCTCGGGCATCAAGGCCGCGATCGACGCGGTGGCTTCGCCCATGCCGAAGCCGATTTCCAGCACCGTCGGCGCGGCGCGACTGAACACAGTGGCGAGGTCGATGGCATGTTCGGTGTACGGCAGCAGAAACAGCGGGCCGAGTTCGGCAAAGGCGCGGGCCTGGCCCTCGGTGGTGCGGCCAGCGCGGCGCACGAAGCTTTTCAAGCGTCGGTGCAGGGGATGCGTCGGGTCGGACGACGACACTTCGCTGCCTGGTGGAGTCGGATCGGTCGGACCGGTTGGATCAATCGGATCGGTCGCGTTCGCAGGGTCTTGCGGGGTGTCGGGGAGATGGGTCATCACGGCGGCGGATTGTAGAGAGCGGCCCATCGAGGAACCCAGGAGGCGAGCGCATCGGCCGGTGACATCGCCTCGTCAGCCGGTGGCAGGCCGAGCACCGCGGCCGCCTTGTCGAGCTCGGCCCGCGCGGCCTGCGGCGTGCGGGTGTCGAAAGAAGCCGCGCCGCTTTGTTTAGACAGCTTCTCGCCATCGGCGCCGAGCACCAGCGGCGTGTGCAGATAGCGCGGCGTCGGCAAGCCGAGGGCGCGCTGCAGCAGGATCTGGCGCGCAGTGTTGTCGGTCAGGTCTTCGCCACGCACGATATCGGTGATGTGCTGCGCCGCGTCGTCGACCACCACGCGCAATTGATAAGCCCA
>CAXTCC010000077.1:0-12323 GCA_964242015.1 uncultured Variovorax sp. | reverse complement strand
TATCGGTGATGTGCTGCGCCGCGTCGTCGACCACCACGCGCAATTGATAAGCCCATGGCCCGTCGGCGCGGCGCAGCACGAAGTCGCCGACCTCGTGCGTCACATCCTGCCATTGCGGGCCGAGCCTGCGGTCGGTCCATGCGACGCCGATGTTGCCGCCGGCGGCTTCGAAGCGGGCCGTGGCAAAGCGCCAGGCGCGCGCTGCTTTGCCATGCAGTCCGGCGCGACACGTGCCCGGGTAGACGCGCTCGCCGTGACGCGTGTGCGGCACGCCCTGCTGCGCCAATGCCGCATCGATCTCGGCGCGCGAGCAGGCGCAGGGGTAGGCGAGCCCGGCCGCGACGAGGCGATCGAATGCGATGTCGTAAGCAGCCAGACGTTGCGTCTGCCAGACCGGTGGCTCGTCGGACACCAGCGCGCAGGCGGCCAGTTGATCGATGATGCGTTCGCCCAGGCCGGGCAGGCATCTTTCGGTGTCGCCGTCTTCCATGCGCACCAGCCAGCGACCGCCCTGCGCGCGCGCATCGAGCCAGCTTGCCAGCGCGGCGACCAGCGAGCCGGCGTGCAGCGGGCCGGTGGGCGAGGGCGCGAACCGCCCGGTGCGGACAGCGCGCCCCGACCCGGTCACAGTGCAGCGAGAGCGAGCGAGAGGCCGGACAAGAAGGCGTCTTCGACCCGATGGCCCATGCACCAGTCGCCGGCAATGCCGACGCGGGCCTTCGCATCCCACAGATGCGACTTGCCGACCGGCACTTGCGTCTGTGCTTCGGCCCAGCAACGCGTCTTCGAGAACGACGGCTCGGCGCGGATGCCGGTGATCTCTGAGAAGGCGCGCAACAACTTGGCCTCGATGCGCGCGCTGTCGTCGCGCAGGTGCTCTTGCGACCACGGCGCGCTGGCTTGCAAGGTCCAGCGCTCGACGCGCTCGCGACCCGGCTTCGACGATTCGCGCGTGAGCCAGGCCACGCGATGGTGCGTGCTGCGCGCCGCGTTCCACTGCGGGCCGAGGTGCGACATGTTGGCCTGATTGGCTTGCGGGAAGGCGATCATCAGGGTCCAGCACGGCGCGATGCGAACCTTCTCGATGGTCTTGGTGAGGGTGGGCGAATGGGCGCCGAGCAACTGCCGCGCACGCGAAGGCGGCACCGCCAGCAGCACCGCATCGAAGCCCGAGTACACGTGCACGCCATCGTCGGCACCCGCGGTGCGCAGCTGCCAGCGCTTGCCGTCGATGGTGTCGCGCTCGATCTGCACGACGTGGGTGTCGGTGATGACGTTGCTGCCCAAGGGCGCAGCCCATTGCGCGACCAATGCATCCATGCCCGGTTGCGCGACCCAATGCGGCTCCAGCGAAGGCAGCGCGGCCTCTGCGACGAGGCCATGCGCATCGAGCACGCGCACCGCGTTGGCGCTCCAGCGCTTGCACAGGCCCGGCGCGGTTTCGATGGCGGCGGCGAAGCGCGGGTCGCGCACGGTGAAGTATTGCGCGCCGGTGTCGAAGCGGCCGAACTGCGTCTTGTCGCTGGCCATGCGGCCGCCGACCTGCGACTCCCGCTCGAACACCGTGACGCGGTGGCCGGCCTGCACCAGCGTGCGTGCGGCGGCAATGCCTGCGATGCCGGCGCCGATGACGGCGTAGTGGCGTTCGGTTGTCTTCGGCGTGTTGGGCGAAGTCGAAGCGGCGGTCGCAGGGGTCTTGAAAGCGGGAGATATGGCGCTTCGATGGCGCTTGGCAGGAGGGCTTTTGGTCATGGCAGGTCTCTCTTTTTATGAACGGATGAATGACAGTCGGCTTGCACTCTACATCGGCTTCAACGGCCCCGGTGCCACCCGAGCAGCGCCTTGCGCGTTCCTTCATGGTCGAACTGTGCGAGCCACCATTCGAGGGCACGACCGGGCTTGCCGGCGCTCGGTACGCGCCAGGCGCAGTGCATGGTCGCAACAGGCAGCACGCGCGCGGTCGAGCGCTCGACCAGATGGCCGGCTTCGATGTAGGGGCGCGCCATCGGCTCGGGCAGAAAGCCACCGCCAAGCCCGTGCAGTTGCGCTGCGAGCTTGGCCGCCATGGAGCCGACGGTGAGCACGTCTTGCCCACCGACCAGGTTGACCGTCATGGTCGGGCCGGAGCGCGACGAATCGGCTGCGGCCACGGCACGGTGTTGCCGCAGCACCTCGTCGGTCAGCACGCCTTCGATGCGCGCCAGCGGATGCTGCGGCGCCACCGCGTAAATGAAGCGCAGCTCGCCGATCGGCCGGCTGCGGATGCCGGTCGCGGTAAAGGCCAGGCTGGCCGCGTCGAGCACGCTGCCGACGGCGAGGTCGGCCTCGCCGCTGGTCAACGCCTCGATGGTGCCAAGCAGCGTTTCGTCGCGCAGCTTGAGCCGCGTCGGCGGATCGATCGCATAGAAGGCGCTGGCGAGGTCGAGGATCGGTTCGCGCGGGATCACGCTGTCGATCGCGATCGTCAGCATCGGCTCCCACCCGGTGGCCACACGCTTCACGCGATTGGCGACGGCATCGATTTCACTGAGCATGCGGCCTGCTTCGCGCAGCAGCTCGGTGCCGGCTTCGGTCAGGCGCGCCTGCCGTGCGCTGCGGTCGAACAGCAGCACGTCGAGCGCATCTTCGATCTGCCGGACGCGGTAGCTCAATGCGCTCGGTACCAGATTGAGGGCGCGTGCGGCACCGGCGAAGCTGCCCGCGCTCACCACGGTCTGCAGCATCGACAAGGCATCGGGCGTCAGGACATCACGGGGGGTTGGCATGGCCGATCATCGTTCAAATAATTTGAATGGTGCCATCAAATCGGGATGCCTTTGCAACTCGCAAGCCGCCCTAAAGTTACTTCCATCCGCTGCGCATTCGGCGCGGCAGTTAGCAAGGCCCCGCTACAGGGGCAGAGGTAATCCAAATGTTGACAGTCAGGAAATCACAGGAACGCGGCTACGCAGACCATGGATGGCTGCGCTCCTTTCACAGCTTCTCGTTCGCAGGCTATTACGACCCGGCACACATGGGCTTCGGCAACCTGCGCGTGATCAACGAAGACCGCGTGGCGGCGGGTGGCGGCTTCGGCACCCACGGCCACAAGGACATGGAAATCATCAGCTACGTGCTGTCGGGCGAACTCGCTCACAAGGACAGCATGGGCAACGTGAAGTCCATCCCGCCGGGCGACGTGCAGCGCATGAGTGCAGGGCGCGGCGTGATGCACAGCGAGTTCAACCACAAGGCCGACGAGACCACGCACTTCCTGCAGATCTGGATCGAGCCCAAGGAGCGCGGTGTGGCACCGGGCTACGAGCAGAAGAAGTTCGACGACGCTGAAAAGCGCGGCAAGCTGCGGCTCGTCGCATCACCCGATGGCGCCGAAGGCTCGGTAAGCATGAACGCCGACGCACGCCTGTTCGCAGCGCTCATCGACGGCGATGAAAAAGCCAGCCTGGCGATCGACCCGAAGCGCAAGAGCTACGTGCAACTGGTGCGCGGTGAAGTCGAAGTCAACGGCCAGAAATTGTCGGGCGGCGACGCAGCGATGATCGAAGGCGAGTCGAAGATCGAGCTCGGTGCCGGCAAGGACGCCGAAGTGCTGGTGTTCGACCTCGCCGCCTGACCCCCGGGGCCGTCTGACGACGGCCCTTTCTTTTGAGCATCCTTTTTTCTCTTTCTCTTTTTCAACTCAGGAGTATTTCAATGGCCTCAACCACTGCCCCCATGTCGTCGTCCGGCGTCACCACCACCTCGATGCAAGACGTCCTGGCACTCGTCGGCCGCATCATGATCGCGTACCTGTTCATCCCGGCCGGCATCGGCAAGCTGATGGGTTTTGCCGGCACCGTCGGCTACATCACGTCGGCCGGCCTGCCGTTGCCTGAAGTGGCCGCGGTGATCGCGATCATTGTCGAACTGGGCTTCGGCATCGCGCTGTTGCTCGGCTTCAAGACGCGCATCGTCGCCATCGTGCTGGCCGTGTTCACCGTGGCTGCCGCCTTGGCCTTCCACAAGTACTGGGCCGCACCTGACGCGATGAAGATGATGCAGACCATCAACTTCAACAAGAACATCGCCATCGCCGGCGGCCTGCTCGCACTGGCTGCCTTTGGAGCCGGTCGCCTGAGCATCGACAAGCGCTGAGCCGTCGCATCCACAACTTCAAGGAATCAACATGTCCAAGATCGCAGTCGTTTTTCATTCCGGCTACGGCCATACCCTGCGCATGGCGCAAGCCGTGGCTGAAGGCGCCGGCGCCGAGCTGGTGCAGATCGATGCCGAAGGCAATTTGCCCGAGGGTGGCTGGGAAACCCTGGCCGCAGCCGATGCCATCGTCATGGGCTCGCCGACCTACATGGGCAGCGTGAGCTGGCAGTTCAAGAAGTTCGCGGATGCCTCGTCCAAGCCATGGTTCTCGCAAGCCTGGAAAGACAAGATGTTCGCCGGCTTCACCAACAGCGCATCGATGAACGGCGACAAGCTGTCGACGCTGCACTACCTGTTCACGCTGGCGATGCAGCAGGGCGGCGTCTGGGTCGGCACCGCCATCATGCCGAGCAACACCAAGGCAGCGCAACGCAACGACATCAACTATGTCGCTTCGTTCAGCGGCGCCATGGCGCAGTCGCCTTCGGATTCGTCGCCGGCCGAAATGCCGCAGGGCGACCTCGACACCGCGCGCCTGTTCGGCGAGCGCGTGGCCAAGGCGAGCGCACGCTGGGCTTCCGGCAAAGTCTGAATTCGGCGCGTGCCGATTTCATCGCATTGAGGCACGATATCGGCCATGACTGCACCCCAACTGCTGACACCGGCCGACAAAGACCTCGGCGGCGGCTTCAAGGTCCGCCGCCTCCTGCCTTCGGCCAAGCGCCGATCGGTCGGGCCGTTCGTGTTCTTCGATCACTTCGGCCCCGCCACCGAAACACCGGGCAGCGAGCACGACGTGCGGCCTCATCCGCACATCGGCCTCGCCACGGTCACCTATCTTTTCGAGGGCGCGATGATGCATCGCGACAGCCTCGGCAACACGCAGGAAATCCGCCCCGGCGCCATCAACTGGATGACGTCGGGCCGCGGCATCGTGCACTCCGAGCGCAAGCCGGATCAGCTCAAGGCCGATACCTACGTCAACCACGGCTTGCAGCTCTGGGCGGCCCTGCCGCTGGCGCATGAAGAGGCGGAGCCCGCCTTCGCGCACACGGCTGCCGCCGACATTCCCTCCTGCGACGAGCAGGGCGCCAAGGTGCGCGTGCTCATCGGCAGCGCTTTCGGCGAGACCTCACCGGTGAAGACGTTCGCGCCGACCGTTTATCTCGACCTGCAACTGGCGGCGGGCGTGCCCTTCGTGCTGCCGCCGCTGGCACCCGAGCTCGCGGTGTACGCGGTCGATGGCGATGTGACCGTGGACGGCACCGTCGTGCCAGCGCACACCATGGCTTTTCTTCAGCAAGGTGCGGGGGCGACCTTCGTTGCGTCAAGCGCCGTGCAACTCGTGGTGATCGGCGGCGAGCCGCTCGATGGGCCGCGCTACATCACCTGGAACTTCGTCTCGAGCCGCAAGGAGCGCATCCTGCAGGCCGGTGCCGACTGGGCCGCGCAGCGCATGGGCCATGTGCCGGGCGAGACCGAATTCATTCCGTTGCCGGGGCATCCGTTCGGGGTCCAGGAACCCGACGTGAAGACCACGCCGGTTTGATCTGATTACTCGCTGACGGCCGGCGTCGCGTCGATCGGCGGCTTGGGCAGGTCCAGGCCCGGCACAGCCGTCTCGCCCTTGCGGCCACGCCACGCCGAGAAGATCACGCCGATCAGCAACAGCACGCACAACCCGATGAAGGTGCCACTGATGGGCCGCGTCAAAAACACCGACATGTCGCCGCGCGAAAGCAGCAGCGCACGGCGGAAGTTTTCTTCGACCATCGGCCCGAGCACGAAGCCCAGCAGGATCGGCGCGACCGAAAATTCGAGCGACATCAGCACCGCGCCGATGAGACCGAAGGCCAGCACTTCCCAGATCTGGAACAGGCTGTTCTGCGTGCTGTAGACGCCCACGGCGATGAAGAACATCGCAGCGGGAAACAGGTACTTGTAGGGCACCCGCAAGAGCTTGACCCAGACCCCGATCAGCGGCACGTTGAGCACCACCAGGATCACGTTGCCGATCCAGAAGCTGGCGATCAGGCCCCAGAAGATGTCCGGATGCTCAGTAATGAGTTGCGGGCCGGGCTGGATGCCCTGGATCAGCAGCGCGCCGAGGATCAGCGCCATCACCGCGTCGCCCGGAATGCCCAGGCTCATGGTCGGGATGAAGTCGACCTGCGTCTTGGAGTGGGCAGAAGCCTCGGGGCCCGCCACGCCTTCGATCATGCCGGTGCCGAACTTGCCAGGCGTCTTCGAGATCTTGCGTTCCAGCGCGTAGGCGATGAAGGTCGTGATGGTCGGGCCGGTGCCGGGCATCGCGCCGAAGACAGTGCCGACGATCGTGCCGCGAATCATCGCCGGGAAAGCCCGCTTGAGCTCGGCCTTGCTCGGGCGCATGTCGGCCAGGGTGAGCTTGGCACTGCTGCCGACGGTCTGCATGCGGTTCACGTTGAGCAGGAAGTCGGCGACGCCGAACAGGCCCATCGAAATGGCGGTGAGCTCGAGGCCGTCGCTGAGTTCGGGCAGGCCGAAGGCGAAGCGAAAGCTGCCGCTGTTGACGTCGGTGCCGACCACCCCGCACAGGAGGCCGAAGAGCGTCATCGCCACCCCCTTGAGCGGTGAGCCGCGCGACATGGTCGAGCCGGCCAGCAAGCCGAGCAACATGATCGAGAAGATCTCGGTCGGGCCGAACTTGAAGGCGATCTGCACCAGCAACGGCGACGCGAAGATCATGACGATGATGCCGACCGACGCTGCGAAGAACGAGGCGATCATCGTGATGCCCAGCGCGACCCCGCCCTTGCCCTGCTTGGTCATCGGGTAGCCGTCCAGACACGTCACCGCGTGCGGCGGATGCGAAGGCATGTTCAGCAAGATCGCGCCGATGGCACCACCGTACTGCGATCCGTAGAAGATGCCGGCCAGCATCAGGATGGCGGGCACCGGATGCATCACGTAAGTGAGCGGCAGCAGGATGGAGATGGCCTGCAGCGCGCCCATGCCCGGCAACACGCCGATCAAATTGCCAACCAGCACACCGAAGAAAGACCACAGCAGGTTGGTGCCCTGAAAGGCGACACCGAAGCCGAACCAGAGGTCGTGAAGCGATTGCGAAATCATGGTGTCAGCCGCCCCACTGGAAGAGTGGCAACTGCAACTGCAGCGCCCACCAGAACACCACCACGGCGATCACGCACATGGCAGCCGACAGCAGAAAGGCTTCGATCAGCGTGTTGTCGCGGTCGCCAAGTGCCGAGATGAAAACGATGGCGAAGGTGGCCGGCAGCAAGCCGCCATAAACGCCCAACAACAGGAAGGCCAGGATGGCCACCACGATGCAGACACCACCTCGGATGTCCGGCATGCCGCCGGGATGGCCGTGCGATACGGCGGGCTCCGATGAGGGCTTGGGATTGCGTGCCGACGCCGCGATCAGCAGGCCGACCAATGCCAGCAGCGAACCCAGCGCGACCGGGAAGAAGCCCGGTCCCATGCGGGCGAGTTCGCCGACGCGGTAGTCGACACCGGCGACCACGGCCGCGACGCCCACCAGCACCATCAGCGCGCCGCCGTAGTAATCCTTCTTGAACCGGGCCTTGAGGGGCGGTCTCGCCCCGGGCGCGCCGGCGTGCTGCTCTTGCATATGTCTCCTTCGAATGGAAGGAGTCAGTCTAGAAATGGAGCCTTTCAATCGGCTTTCGATGGGCTCTCTGCTGCCCTGTCGGTGCCCAAAATACGTGTAATCACTTAAGGTTCACTAAGGGTAAACGAAGGGTCGCACGCAGCCCTGCGTCGCCTGCATCTGCGAGTTCGATGTCGCCCTGGTTGCGTCGCGCATAGCTGCGCGCGATGGTGAGGCCGAGGCCTGCCCCCTGCGTGAGATGCGATTCGTTCGCGGCGTCACGCTGAAAGCGCTGGAACACGCTGGCGCGCCGATCGGCACTGATGCCGGGGCCGCTGTCGCACACCTCGGCCAGCGCATGGCGCGCATCGCGCCGTACCGATACCGTGATGCTGCCGCCGCGCGGCGTGTACTTGATGGCGTTGTGCACGAGGTTCGACAGCACCTCGTGCAGCTCGGCTTCGTTCGCATGCACGGGCAGCACCGGCCGCGCGGGTTCGCTGTCCGGGCCGGCGGTATCGGCATCGTCCTGCCGCCTGGAAGGCAGGGCGAAAGGCAGCTCGCCGCGGGCATCGATCCAGCCCAGGTCCTGGTCGTTCTCGCGCGCCAGCGGCAGGTACTGCAGCACCACTGCGCGCGCCACCGCGTTGAGGTCGACCAGGGCCGGCGCGCCCCCTGCATTGTCCTGATGTGTCGCATGCGCCAATGCCAGCAGCTGCTCGCTGAGGCGACGCGTGCGCGCCAGCTGCGTCACGATGGCACGCAGCGATTCGCGCATGCGATCGGGGTCGGTTTCTCGCACGGCATAGCCGGCCTGGATCGACAGGATGGCGAGCGGCGTGCGCAGCTGATGCGATGCATCGGCGAGAAATTGCGAATGCTCCGCCACCATGGTGCGATGGCTTTCGATGTGGTGGTTGACCGCATCGACCAGCGGCATCACCTCCTGCGGCATGCCGGTCGGGTCGAGCGGCTTCAGGTCGTCGGGCTGCCGCTCACGCAGCGAAGCGCGCAGCCGCTCGAGCGGGCGCAGCGTCCATGCAACGCCCAACCACAGCAGCAGCGTGACCACCAGCAGCATGCGGAGATCGCGCCACAGTTCCTGTTGCAGTGATTCGTTCACCGCATGCGTGCGCGGGCCGGTGCTCTCTGCTGCCTGAATCAACACCTGCCAGGCGGCGTTATGGCCATCGTGCGCATCGTGGCTCTCCTGGTTTCTGTACACGGTCTGCCGCAGCGCGGCGATGCGCACCGGCCGCCCCTGGTACCAGGCGTCGTAGAAGACCGGCTTGCCTTCGCTGTGCTCAGGCGGCGCAATTGGCGGCGGGGGCAAGTCGGGCACGCCCATGAGCGTGGTCTCCGGCCCGTCGGCGCCCACGGGCGTGACGCCGACGTGCAGATGCTTGTAGCGCGCGCTGGTCGCCGCGAACATCGCTTCGACCGAGAAGGCTTCGTGTACCTGCACCTTGCCATCCGGGCGTACGACGATGCTGTTGCCCAGTGCCTTCACCGGCTCGAGCAGGCTCTGGTCATACGCGTTGGCCACCGTTTCCGACAGCGCGTGATAGTCGCTCCAGCTGTCGAGCGCGAGCAGCGCGACGATGCCGGGCAGCAGCAGCGCCAGCAGCCGCGCGCGAATGCCGAAACGACGCGGCTCAGCGTTCTGTCGAGACATCGACAGCGGCATCGCCGATGCTTTCGAGCATGTAGCCCAGGCCGCGCACGGTGACGATGCGAACGTCGCTGCCTTCGAGCTTGCGGCGCAGGCGATGCAGCACGACCTCGATGGCATCGGGTCCTGCGGTACTGTCGTTGGTGAACACCTTACCGAACAGGTTCGACTTGCTCACCGGCGCGCCGCTGCGCGTCAAGAGGGCAGTGAGCGCGGCCTGTTCGCGCGGCGTCAGCGGCAACAACGCACCGCGCAGCGAGAACGCGTGGCTTTCACCGTCGTAAGACAGCGATGCACATTGCATGCGCGGGTGTTGTCGTCCGCGACTGCGGCGCACCAGCGCGGCCAGCCGCGCCTCCAGTTCGGCGACCTCGAAAGGCTTGGTCAGAAAATCGTCGGCGCCGAGGTTGAGGCCGCGCACGCGGTCTTGCAGCGCACCTTGCGCCGTGAGGATCAGCACCGGCGTGCGGTTGTCCGCGTCCCGCATGTCGGCCAGCACGCTCATGCCGTGCTTGTCCGGCAACTGCAGGTCGAGCACGATGGCGTCGTACTCGGTGCCGGCCATGAAAGCCTCTGCCGTTCGGGCGTCGGGCGCGTGGTCCGGTACGAAGCCGCTTTGCGTCAACGCGCGGACCAGCCACGAGGCCATGTCGAGTTCGTCTTCGACGAGAAGGATGCGCATGGCGCGCACGATAACCGAGGCTTCCTGACCCCTGCCTGCCGATGGCGACAGGCACCCAGATCAATGCTTCAAAGCGAGGTCCGGGTCTTCGGGTGCGCGGGCACTGGCGTGTGCCGCGCGCGCACTCAGGTCGGGGGCGAGCGCGCGGCGTCCGTCGAATACGAAGCAGTCGCCGCGGTAATGCGCCCCACCGACGGTCTCGAAGTATTTGAGAATGCCGCCTTCGAGCTGCAGCACGTCGGCCACGCCTTCTTCGCGCATCAGGATGGCTGCCTTCTCGCAGCGGATGCCGCCGGTGCAGAAGCTGACGACCGTCTTGCCGGCGAGCTGCTCACGGTGCTCGGCGAGCGCTTGCGGAAACTGGGTGAACTTGTCGATGCGCCAGTCGATGGCGCCTTCGAACGTGCCTTCGTCCACCTCGAAAGCGTTGCGCGTGTCGAGCATGACGACTTGTTTGCCGCCATCGTCATGGCCCTGGTCGAGCCAGCGCTTGAGCGTGGCCGCATCCACGCCCGGCGCACGGCCGGCCGACGGCTGGATGGCGGGATGGTCCATGCGGATGATCTCGCGCTTGAGCTTCACCAGCATGCGGCGAAAAGGCTGCGTCGCCGACCAGCTTTCCTTTGTTTCAAGATCTGCGAAACGATCGTCCGAACGAAGACTGGCCAGGAAGCCGCGCACCGCTTCTGCAGCCCCGGCAAGAAACAGGTTGATGCCCTCGGGCGCCAGCAAGATCGTGCCCATCAAACCGGCAGTTTGAGCGCGCGAACGCAAGTCTTCGCGCAGCGTGGGCGCGTCGTCTAGCCTGACGAACTTGTAAGCGGCGATATTCAAAATCTCTTGCACAGCCCACCATTTTAGAGGCGTCGAATCGCATCGTGAACTGCCGAGTTCCTACAATCGATTCATGTTCGTTCACCTGCGCCTGCACACCGAGTTTTCCGTCGTCGACGGTACCAATCGAATCGACGAAGTCGTCGCCGCCGCCGCTGCCGACAAGCAGCCGGCCCTCGCGATCACCGACCTGAACAACCTGTTCGGCGCGGTCAAGTTCTATAAAGAAGCGCGCGGCAAAGGCGTCAAGCCGGTGCTGGGCTGCGAGGTCATGCTCGAAGGTCTGGGTGCCGAAATCGGTGCGGTCACGCGCGTTGTTCTGCTGGTGCAGAACACCGAAGGCTATCTGCATCTTTCGGAGTTGCTGGCGCGCGCCTGGACGCAGAACGTCGGACGCGGCCAAGCGCAAGCTGTCTGCAAGCTCGCATGGCTGCAAGAGCTGCAGGGCGGGCTGATCTGCCTGTCGGGCGCGCAGGCCGGGCCGCTCGGTGCGGCGCTGCTGCAAGGTCATGCCGAACGTGCCACCCAGGTCGCGCTGCAACTTGCCAACCTGTTTCCGCATCGCTTCTACATCGAGCTGCAACGCGCCGGCCGGCCCGAAGACGAGCCGCACGTCATCGCTGCGGTGCAGCTTGCCGCGCGACTGAAGTTGCCGGTGGTCGCGACGCATCCTGTGCAGTTCGCGGACCGCGATGGCTACGAGGCCCACGAGGCGCGCGTCTGCATTTCCGAAGGCGAGATCCTCGGCAATCCGCGGCGCGTTCGCAAGTTCACGCGGGAGCAGTATTTCAAGTCGGTCGCCGAGATGGAAGCGCTCTTCGCGGACGTGCCGAGCGCCATCGCCAACACGGTCGAAATCGCCAAGCGCTGCAACCTCACGCTGGTGCTCGGCAAGCCGCAACTGCCGAACTTTCCGACGCCGCTGGTCGACGGCGTGCCGATGCCGATCGACGAGTTCTTCCGCGTCGAATCGTTCGACGGGCTGGAGGCGCGGCTGGTGCATCTGTACCCGGACGCAGCGAAGCGCGAGGCCGAGCGGCCACGCTATGTAGAGCGGCTCGAGTTCGAGATCAACACCATCTTGAAGATGGGGTTTCCCGGCTACTTCCTGATCGTGGGCGACTTCATCAAATGGGCCAAGAGCAACGGCTGCCCGGTCGGTCCGGGCCGGGGTTCGGGGGCAGGCTCTTTGGTGGCGTATGCGCTGAAGATCACCGACCTCGATCCGCTCGAATACAAGCTGCTGTTCGAACGCTTCTTGAACCCGGAACGCGTGTCGATGCCCGACTTCGACATCGACTTCTGCCAAGGCAATCGCGACCGCGTCATCGACTACGTCAAGGACAAGTACGGCCGCGATGCGGTGAGCCAGATCGCCACCT
>CAXTCC010000076.1:12935-16031 GCA_964242015.1 uncultured Variovorax sp. | reverse complement strand
TCGTGGTCAACGACACGATGCAGACGGTGACCGATGCGCGCATCTACTCGGTCGGCGAATGCGCGGCGCACCGCGGCATCGCCTACGGTCTGGTGGCGCCCTTGTTCGAGCAGGCCAAGGTCGCTGCCAACCATCTGGCGCAGTTCGGCATCGGGCGCTACATGGGCTCGCTGACCTCGACCAAGTTGAAGGTCACCGGCATCGACCTGTTCAGCGCCGGCTCGTTCATGGGCGGCGAAGGCACCGAAGAAATCGTGATGAGCGACCCGTTCGGCGGCGTCTACAAGAAGCTCGTCATCAAGGACGACAAGCTGGTCGGCGCCTGCCTGTACGGCGACACGGTCGACGGCAGCTGGTACTTCAAGCTGCTGCGCGACGGCCGCAGCGTGAGCGACATCCGCGAGAAGCTGATGTTCGGCGAATCGAACATCGGCGACACCGGCCACGAAGGCCACAGCAGCGCCGCGACGATGCCCGACGAAGCCGAAGTGTGCGGCTGCAACGGCGTGAGCAAGGGCGCGATCTGCAAGGCGATCAAGGACAAGGGGCTCTTTACGCTCGATGAAGTGAAGAAGCACACCAAGGCGAGCGCCTCCTGTGGCTCCTGCACCGGCCTGGTCGAGCAGATCCTGATGTTCACCGCTGGCGGCGACTACTCCGCGGCACCCAAGAAAAAGGCGATGTGCGGCTGCACCGATGCGAGCCATCAAGACGTGCGCGAAGCCATCCGCGCGCAGAAGTATCTGTCGCATGTCGAGGTGTACGAAGGCCTCGGCTGGCGCACGCCCAACGGCTGCGCGAGCTGCCGCCCGGCCGTCAACTACTACCTCATCAGCACCTGGCCGAAAGAGGCCAAGGACGATCCGCAAAGCCGCTTCATCAACGAGCGCAGCCACGCCAACATCCAGAAGGACGGCACGTACTCGGTCATCCCGCGCATGTGGGGCGGCCACACGACGCCGGACGAACTGCGACGCATCGCCGACGCGGCCGACAAGTACAAGATCCCGACCGTCAAGGTCACCGGCGGCCAGCGCATCGACTTGCTGGGCGTCAAGAAGGAAGACCTGGCCGGCGTGTGGAAAGACATCGGCATGCCGAGCGGTTTTGCCTATGCGAAATCGCTGCGGACGGTAAAGACCTGTGTCGGCAGCGAGTGGTGCCGCTTCGGCACGCAAGACTCGACGCAGATGGGCAAGGACATCGAGCATGCGCTGTGGGCGATGTACTCGCCGCACAAGGTCAAGATCGCGGTGAGCGGCTGCCCGCGCAACTGCGCCGAAGCCGGCATCAAGGACGTCGGCGTGATCGGCGTCGACTCCGGCTGGGAGATTTATGTCGGCGGCAACGGCGGCATCAAGACCGAGGTCGCGCACTTCCTGGTCAAGGTCAAGACGAGCGAAGAGGTGATGGAGTTCACCGGCGCGTTCTTGCAGCTGTACCGGGAAGAAGGCTGGTACCTGGAGCGGACCGTGCACTACATCAGCCGCGTCGGTCTCGACCATGTCAAGAAGCGAATTCTGGAAGACGTGGCGGGCCGCAAGGCGCTGTGGGAAAAGCTGCAGTTCGCGCTGGATGGCGAGCCCGATCCATGGTTCGAGTCGAGCCGTGCGGCGGTCGACGTGCGGCAGTTCGTGCCGGTCGCTGCAGCGGAGACGGCGCCGCTGGCAGCCGCTGCGCCCGCCCCTGTCGCGCAGCCTGCGTGACGGCCGCCACACCGAAGGAGATCACCATGAGCGAATGGAAAATCATCTGCCGTGTCGACGACATTCCGATGCTGGGGTCGCGCCGCGTTTCGCGCCCGGTCGGCGTGGCGGTGGCGGTGTTTCGCACCAGCCAGGACGAGGTCTTCGCGGTGCTCGACCGCTGCCCCCACAAGGGCGGGCCGCTGTCGCAAGGGATCGTGTTCGGCAACAGCGTGGCATGCCCGCTGCACAACTGGACGATCGGGCTGGACGACGGCTGCGCGCGTCAGCCCGACGAAGGCTGCGTGCCGAAGTTCGCGTGCAAGGTCGAAGGCGGGCAGGTGATGCTCGATGCGCGGGAGCTGGCGACGCATGCACTGGACTTGGCCGCGCCGCGTGCGGGGCCGGGAGCGGCGACGGCCGGGGCGATCGGTGATGAGACCTTCGATGTTCAGACGCCTCACAGCGCCTGAGCCGCGTTCAGGTTCGCGACGACGCGGCGACATGCGATGAAAGAGACCCGGTCCACCTGCCCCTACTGCGGCGTCGGCTGCGGCGTGATCATCGAATCGGATGGTGCGCAGATCACGGGTGTGCGTGGCGATCCGGAGCATCCGGCCAACTTCGGCCGGCTGTGCACCAAGGGCTCGACCCTGCACCTCACTGCAACGGCGGAGGTCACGCGGCAGACGCGGCTGTTGCAGCCGATGCAGCGGCTCGTGCGCGGGCAACCTGCGACGCCCATCGCTTGGGACACGGCGCTCGACACCGCCGCCGACAAGTTCGCGCAGGTCATCCGCGACCATGGGCCGGATGCGGTCGGCTTCTATGTGTCGGGACAGTTGCTGACCGAGGACTACTACGTCTTCAACAAGCTCGCCAAGGGCCTGATCGCGACCAACAACATCGACACCAACTCGCGTCTCTGCATGAGCAGTGCGGTGGCGGGCTACAAGCAGACGCTGGGCTCCGACGCGCCGCCGGCTTGCTACGACGACTTCAACGACGCGCAGTGTCTGTTCATCGTCGGCAGCAACACGGCCTGGGCGCATCCGATCCTCTTCCGGCGCATCGAAGACGCCAAGCGCGCCAATCCGGCGATGAAGATCGTCGTGGTCGACCCACGCCGCACCGACACCTGCGAGATCGCCGACCTGCATCTGGCGATCCAGCCGGGCACCGACGTGATGCTGTTCCACGGCATGCTGCACCTGATGCTGTGGGAAGGCTGGACCAAGCCCGACTACATCGCGGCGCACACCCACGGCTTCGAGGCGCTGAAGGCCACCGCACGCGACTGCACGCCGGACAAAGTGGCGCAGATCTGCGGCATCGACAAGGCGGACTTGCTGGAAGCGACGCGGCTCTTCGCGACCTCGGCCGCGACGCTGAGCCTGTATTGCCAGGGGCT
>CAXTCC010000076.1:0-12835 GCA_964242015.1 uncultured Variovorax sp. | reverse complement strand
AAGCCCGGCAAGACGGCGGTCGAAATGTTCGAAGCCGCAGCGGACGGCGAGATCAAGGCGCTGTGGATCTCCTGCACCAACCCGGCCCAGTCGATGCCCGACCAGGCGACCACGCGCCGGGCGCTGGAGCGTGCCGAGTTCGTCGTCGTGCAGGAAGCCTTTGCCACGACCGCCACCTGCGCATATGCCGACCTGCTGTTGCCGGCCACCACCTGGGGCGAAAAAACCGGCACCGTCACCAACAGCGAGCGCCGCATCTCTCGTGTGCGCGTGGCCGTGCCGGCACCGGGCGAAGCGCGGCACGACTGGTCGGCTGTGGTTGACTTCGCGCAGCGCCTCGAATCGCGATTGCCCAGGCGCTCCGCTACCACCTTGTTCCCCTATCCCCTGCAGCATTCGCTGGCAGGCGACGACGCCGGCGCCGAGGCGATCTGGAACGAACACCGTGAATCGACACGCGGTCGCGATCTCGACATCACCGGCCTCGACTGGTCGATGCTCGATGCGCAAGGGCCGCAGCAATGGCCACTGTCTGAAGGCCAGACCGTCGGTCGCGTGCGGCTCTATGAAGACGGCGTCTACTCGACACCCGACGGCAAGGCGCGTTTCGTCGATACGCCGTACAAGCCGGTGGCAGAGCAGCGCGAGGCACGCTTTCCGTTCTCGCTGAACACCGGTCGACTGCGCGATCAATGGCATGGCATGAGCCGTACCGGCACGCTCGGGCGCCTGTTCGGCCACGTGCCCGAGCCCGTGGTGCAGATGAACGCGCAGGACATGGCGCGGCGTCAGCTGAAAGACGGCGACCTGGTGCAGCTCACTTCGCGCCGCGGCGCCCTCGTGCTGCCGGCGCAGGCGAGCGCCGAAGTCGGACTCAGCCAGTCCTTCGTCGCGATGCACTGGGGCGAGGAATATCTGAGCGGTCGATCACCCACCGGCGAAAGGCTGGCCGGCATCAACGCGTTGACCAGCCCGGCCTATTGCCCCGACTCGAAGCAGCCGGAACTCAAGCACGCGGCGATCCGCATCGCCAAGGCGGACCTGCCGTGGACTTTGCTGGCGATCGCCTGGCTGCCCGACGACCGCGCTCTGGAAACCGAGCGCGCGCTGCGCGAGCTGATGGCCAGCTTCGCCTTCGCAAGTTGTGTGCCCTTCGGTGCCGGTGGTGCATTGGCGTCCGGCATCGCCGAGCGCACCGGCATCCTGTTCCGCGCGGCCGGCCATGAAGCCGCGCCGGATGCAGTCTTGAAGCAAATCGAAGAGCTGCTGATGCTGCCCGGCCCCGACACGCTGCGCTATGCCGACGCGCGTCACGGTCAACGCCGCACCGTGCGTCTGGTGCGCGCCGGCGCCCACGACGAAGAGGCGCGGCTAGAGGGCTTCCTCCTGGCCGGCGACACGCGCGCCGAAGCCTGGATCAAGACGCTGTTGCAGGACCAATTGCCGGCGCAAGCCTTCGGCCGCCAGTTGTTGCGACCCGGCTCCACCGCGCCTGTCGAAGTCGCCTCGCGCGGCAAGGTCGTCTGCAGCTGCTTCGGCGTGACCGAAACCGCCATCGGCGACAAGCTGCTGCAGTGCACAGGCACCGACGACGAGCGGCTGACATCGCTGCAGGGTGCGCTGCAATGCGGCACCAACTGCGGCTCCTGCCTGCCCGAGTTGAAGCGCATGGTGCGTGCCACCGCGCCCGAGGCGGCGGAGGCCGGATCGTGAGCGCGGTGCTGTCCGGTGTGTCACGCGCAGATCGCATAAGCCCCTTCGACTTTGGGCATAAGCCTTGCGGGACAATCACCGCACCCATGGGAATCAGCCACTACATCAAGGAAATCGGCCGCGGCGCGCGAGGCGCCAAGCCGCTCACGCGCGAGCAGGCGACCGATCTGTTCGGCCAGGTGCTGGACGGCAGCGTGACCGACCTCGAAGTCGGCGCCTTCTGCCTCGCCATGCGGATCAAGGGCGAGACGCCGGACGAGATGGCCGGCTTTCTCGATGCGACGCATGCGCGGCTCGAACTCTTTCCTGCGAGCGATCGGCCGCTCATCGTGCTGCCGAGCTACAACGGCGCGCGCAAATTGCCGGTGCTGACGCCGCTGCTCGCACTGCTGCTGGCGCGCGAAGGTCTGCCGGTGCTGCTGCACGGTGCGGCGACCGAATCGACACGCGTGCTCAGCTCGAACGTGCTGGCAACGCTGGGCGTGAAGCCGATCACCGTGGTGCGCAAGATCGCCGTTGGAGAGATTGCATTCGCACCGACCGAAGTGCTGAGCGCCGGACTCAAGCGCCTGCTCGACGTGCGTCGCGTCGTCGGGTTGCGCAACCCCGCGCACAGCGTCGTCAAGTTGATGCAGCCCACCGCCGGGCCCTGCCTCGTGATCGCCAGCTACACCCATCCGGAATATGCGCAATCGATGGCCGCGACATTCGAGCTGACAGGCACGAGTGCTCTGCTCTCACGCGGACTCGAAGGCGAAAGCGTGGCAGATCCGCGGCGTACTGCGCAGGTCGATGGCTTCGTCCGGGGCAATCGCATCGCGATGCAGGAGCAGCAGCCTGGCACGCTGAGCGAAGTCGAAGGTCTCCCGAAAGAGATCGACATCGACACGACGGCCGACTACACGCGGCGTGTGCTGGCCGGCACGCTGCCTGTGCCCGCAGCGATCGCGAGGCAGGTCGAACACATCAAGCAACTGGCCCAACAACTGGCGGACAGCCAATGAACTCACTTCCCCCTTCTCACCAAGGCAGTTGCACGCTGGTCGGTGCCGGCCCCGGCGACCCCGATCTGCTCACGCTGAAAGCCGTCAAGGCAATCCACGCCGCGACCGTGCTGTTCGTCGACGACCTGGTCAACGATGCGATCCTCCGCTATGCGCGGCCCGACGCGCGCATCGTGCACGTCGGCAAGCGCGGCGGCTGCAAGAGCACGCCGCAGGCCTTCATCGAGAAGCTGATGATCACGGCCGTTCGCGAGGGCGAAGCGGTCGTGCGCTTGAAGGGGGGCGACCCTTTCATCTTCGGCCGGGGTGGCGAAGAGGTCGAGCACTTGCGCGAAGCCGGCATCGAATGCACCGTGGTCAACGGCATCACGGCCGGCCTCGCCGCAGTGACGTCGCTCGGCGTGCCGCTGACGCATCGCGATCACGCGCAAGGCGTGGTGTTCGTCACCGGCCACGCCAAGACCGGCGCCGGTGCGGCCGAAGACCCGACCGACTGGCGCGGCCTGGCTGCGATGGCACACAACGCGCGCCTCACGCTGGTGATCTACATGGGCGTGGCCGGCGCGAGCCATATTCAGCAACAGCTTCTGCAGGGCCTGCCGGGCGAGACGCCCGTCGCGGTCGTGCAGCACGCCAGCCTGCCTCAGCAACGACACATCGTGACCACCTTGAGCAGGTTGCATGCCGGCATCGCAGAAGCCGGTCTGGCGAGTCCTTCAGTCATCGTGGTAGGCGACGTATTGCAGGGCATCGCGGCCGCCGTCGCTGCTCCGGAGCGCGACAAATTCGGCACCTGACCGCCTGAACTAGGCTGTTCGCACTGTGTGCCAGGCGCCGAGACAGAAGTCGGCCAACTAAAATCCCGGCCACTCATACAACAACGCCACGAGGGTCGGGATGCTCGAAAAACTGAACGAATTCACCGCGAGCCATGGAGAGCTCCAGCGCGGCAAAGGCCTGGTCACGGGCACCATCGCATTGAGCCTGGGGGTCCTGTGCTTTCTCGGTGTGCTGGCTTTTCACTTCCCGCAATACCTCACGACGCCGGAGCTTCGCAAGAGCTACAACGTCGATGTCATGCGCTTCATCCTGCTGGCGGCGATGGTCATCTCTGGCGGGCTGGCATTGGTGAACATCATCTTCAACCGCTCGCGCTGGCTCTCGTCGGGTGCGTTCCTGCTGATCGTCGCGGCCGCGCTGCTGGGCGGCAGCAAGGTGCCGGTCGACAGCAACTTCCCGGATCACACGCCGTACATCGGGCTCGACTGGTTCATCCTCGACCTGCTCGGTTCTTCGCTGATCTTCATCTTCATCGAGAAGCTGTTCGCACACCGCAAAGACCAGCCGATCTTTCGCGAAGAATGGCAGACCGACTTTCACCATTTCGTGGTGAATCACATGATCGTCGGCTTCGTCTTGCTGGCGACCAACCTGCTGGTGCACAAGCTCTTCGGCTGGGCTGCCAACGACGGCATCCGCGGCTGGATCGCCGACCTGCCCTTCTGGGCCGGCGTGCTGCTGATCGTGCTGGTGGCCGACCTGGTGCAGTACTGGACGCACCGCGGCTACCACGAGGTGCCGTTGTTGTGGCGACTGCATGCGGTGCACCACAGCGTGAAGAGCATGGATTGGATGGCGGGCTCGCGCCAGCACATCCTGGAGCTGCTCATCACCCGCACGCTGGTGCTGGCGCCGATCTACGTGTTGGGCTTCTCGAAAGAAGTGATCGACGCGTACATCGTCATCGTCGGCTTCCAGGCGGTCTTCAACCACTGCAACGTGAGTGTGCGGCTCGGGCCGCTGCGCTACATCATCGTCACGCCGAACTTTCATCATTGGCATCACAGCCAGGACGACGAAGCCATCGACAAGAACTACGCGGCGCACTACGCATTTCTCGACTACTTCTTCGGCACGGCAGTGAAGAGCACCAAGCTCTGGCCCGAGCGATACGGTGTGGTGGGCGACTACGTGCCGAACGGCTTCTTCAAGCAGCTCAAATTTCCGTTCGTGTGGAAAGGCTGATGCGCACCGCCCGACAAATGTTGCTGGCAGCCGCCGCCAGCATCACCGCCCTGCTTCTTTCCGCATGCGCATCTCACATCGAGCTGCCGACGAAAGACGCCGGGCTTCGCGTCCGGATGCAGAGCTCGGCGATCGCGCCGGGCAACGGCGGCGAACTGATCAAGGCGGATGCGCTGCAACCCGGCGACATCCTGTTGACGTCGGTCGCCACGGTGAACTCGTTCGGCATCCGCCTCGGCACCTTTTCGCCAGTGAGCCATGCGGTGCTGTACCTGGGCGACGATGTCGTGGCCGAAGCGGTGGGCAGCGGCGTGCGGCAGCGCACTCTCGACGCACTGGTCGACGACGAGCAGATGGTCGTGGCGTTCCGCCTGCCGGGTGTCACCGCGGAACACGTCGCCAGGCTTCGCGCCTGGTCGCTCATGCAGGTCGGCACACGTTACAACACGGTCGGCGTGATGCTGGATGCGCCTTTCGTGCTGAACCGTCGGGTGTGCGAGTTGCCCTTGATTCCCGGTCCAGTACGCAACTTTTGCGTGAGCGGTTTCGCGACGGTTCAACTCGGTGCCAGTCGCAACGATCAGTTCTTCTGCTCGCAGTTCGTGCTGGAGGCCTACAACCAGGCTGGCTTGCCGATCACCACGACCGATCCGCGCTGGGTAAGTCCGGCGGACTTGCTGCACATGCGCGAGGGCGACGTGCCGTCAGTCGCATCGAGCAAACCGTTGCGCTACATCGGCCATCTCAAATACAACCCGCCCCCGACGATCACCGCCGACGGGGCGACGACGCGTTGACGGCGACGAGATTCGACGTCGTCGTCGTTGGCGCTGGCGCAGCCGGCCTGTTTTGCGCTGGCGTCGCAGGACAACGCGGACTCAGGGTCTTGCTGCTCGACCACAGCGAGCGCGTCGCCGAAAAGATCCGCATCTCTGGCGGTGGTCGCGCCAACTTCACCAATCGCGATCTCGACGTGCGCGCACCTCAACGTCACTTCATTGGCGACAACCCCCATTTTTGCCGCTCGGCACTCTCACGCTACACGCCACAACAATTCATCGAGCTGGTGCACAAGCACGGCATCGCGTTCCATGAGAAGCACAAGGGCCAGCTGTTTTGCGACGGCCCTTCGCAGCAGATCATCGACATGCTGCTGGCTGAATGTGCGGCGGGTGGCGTCACGCGTTGGCAGCCCTGCCGGGTGCAAAGCGTTTCCGAACGCAGCGGAGTCGATGATGGCGGCACGGGCACCGACAAAAGCCGCTACCGCATCGAGACGGACCGTGGACCCATCGACGCGGCCAGCGTGGTCGTTGCCACGGGCGGGCTGTCGATTCCCCAAATAGGCGCCGGCGATTTCGGTTACCAACTCGCCACGCAATTCGGCTTGCGCGTCGTCACGCCGCGGCCTGCGTTGGTGCCGTTGACTTTCGGCGGCGACGCATGGGCGCCCTACGCTGAACTTGCCGGGCTGGCGCTGCCCGTGCGGATCGAGACCGGTGCGAAGAAAGAGCGCATGGCGTTCCTCGAAGACCTGCTCTTCACGCACCGTGGGCTGTCAGGCCCCGCCGTGCTGCAAATCTCAAGCTATTGGAAACCGGGCATGCCACTCACGCTCGACTTCGCGCCGGGCGTCGATGTCGCTGCCGCTCTTGCTGACGCCAAACTCCGCTCCAGACGGCGCACGGCCAACGAACTTGCATCGCTCGTGCCGTCGCGTTTGGCTGATGCGTGGGTCGGGCAGGACCCAGCGCTGCAACGGCCGATCAACGAGGCACCCGATCGTGCCATTGCAGCGCTGTCGGAACGCATCGCGCGGTGGCAGATTACGCCCAGCGGCACAGAGGGCTACAAAAAGGCCGAGGTCACCGCAGGAGGCGTCGACACACGAGACCTTTCCTCGCAAACGATGGAGTCGAAGCAACCTGGCCTCTACTTCATCGGCGAAGTGGTCGACGTCACCGGCTGGCTCGGCGGCTACAACTTTCAGTGGGCATGGGCCAGCGCTCATGCTTGCGCACAAGCGCTATAACGCGAAGAGAGCGAAGAGAGCGAAGAGACCGCACACGCCTTAGCGGCGCGGCGTCTGCGATGGTGAACGGGTCGTCGGGCCGATCGGCGTCGCAGGTGCTCCGATGTCGAATTCGTTGGTGGTCCAGTCGATCGATGCCGTTGCGGCCGCACCCTGCTCTTCTGCCACACGCCACCAATAGTGCCCCGGCGCCAAATCGGGCAGCACGAGCCCGCTGCCGTTCACTCCGCCACGGCGCGTCACCAACGAGTTGAACTGCGGGTCGCGCGCAAGCTCGACCACGTAGCTGCGATCGGCCCGCTGCGGCTCCCAGCTTAGTACTTGCCGGGCGTCAGATGTGCGATCGACGCGACCGGTCAATGAGCCATCTCGCGGCACGAACGCCAGCGTCTGACCTGGCAAGCCTTCGAGACCATCGCGATCGAGCGCAGCCACCCTCAAATGATAGAAACCGGCAGGCAAGCGCGGCAAAGTGAACAAGGGATCGAGTGCCTGGAGCTCCCAGAGCAAATGTTCGAAGCCGTCGTCTCCGGCAATCTGGAGTTGATAGGCCGACGCGTCGGTTACGCGCTGCGCCGTGACACTGCGGTTGTTCCGTGCCACCAACGCACCATGGTGTTCCTCGAAAGCGGGCGCAGGCAACAGGACACGCGTCTGAGCGGAATCGCTCGCCGGCATCGTGGCACCGAAGCCGCCACGCACGATGGCCGATCGTGCCGCATGTGCTTTCGTCAAGGCCGAAACCGCGCCTTGCATCACCTCGACACTTACTCGTTCACCGTCATCTCGCACGACGAAGTGTGTACCGCGCACACCGAGCACGCCTCGTCTTGTCTCTACTTCATAGGCGCGTTGCGCAAGCGGTGTCACGCGTGATTCGACGCGGCCTGCAAGGAGCTTCAAGCGCATCAGGCGGCGTTGCGAGACCAACAGTTCGACCTGGCTGTCGGAAGGCACGAGCGCCCGGCTTCCGTCTTCGAATCGCAGCATGGCAAAGGCGCCCGGACCCGTCGACAGCACATCGCCGGGCGTCATGTACTCACCGCCGTTGACACGATCTGTGCGGCCTGCATGCACGAGCTGCACGACGCCGACAACGTTCATGACCGTGCCAGCGGAAGCGCTGTCAGAGGTCTTTTCAATGACTTTCGCGGAAGCCCTGATATTGGATTTGGCATTCGCCTTGTTCAACATCGAGGGTTGAGCGACCGCCGACACTGCACTTGAAACAACCAGCAGTGCAACCCAAAAACGGCGATTCATCTCGCTTGCGTCACAGTGAAGTCGTCGACATCGAGTCGATAACCCACACCATAGACGGCCTGAATTCGCGTATCGCTCTTCAGATTGAGTCCGAGTTTCTGTCGAAGGCGATAGATCCGCGTTTCAAGTGCACGCAGACCGGAGAGGTCGTCGGCAAGTCCGCAAATCTCGAGCAGGTAGTCGCGCGATACGGCGCGACCAGAGTGGCGGAAGAGCGCCAATGCAAGTCTGGATTCGGACGGCCGCAATTCGATGGCCTCCGGGTCGCTTGCATATCGCACGCTCGCCGCACCGACATTGAATGTCCACCGACCCCATTGCATTCCCTCTTTCTCGCTGAGTCTGAAAGGCGCGAGTAATCGAAAGATTCGAGCACTCAATTCATGAGGTCGAAACGGCTTGACCACATAGTCGTCGGCACCTTCGGCCAATGCCTCGCTGACTTCCTGTTCGCGGCCACGCGAGCTGAGCATGAGTATCGGCATCGTGAGACCGCCGGTGCGTCGCACGAGGCGCAACAGCGCGAGGCCGTCGAGGTCAGGCACGGACCAGTCGAGCACCATGAGATCGAAAGTGTCGGTGCGTGTTGCTTCGAGCAATGCGCGACCGGATTGAAACATCAGGCAACGGACAGACAGCCCGCGCTCACTCAATTGCATCTCGAGCGTTGTGGCGAGGTGGACCAATTGAGAGGGATCGTCTTCGAGAAGGGCAATGCGCATAAGTGTCATTTTTGCATCCCCACTTTGACGCAAAACGGAGATAAGTCACCGTTCATATAGAGGAGGTTCGTCGCAATTGTGAAATGGCTCACTAGCCCTCACAAGGGTCGCATTAGTTCACGCGCTGATAGCTGGATACATCTCGACACTGCGACACCGCAAGACGAATGCGTCGAGTAACACACCGTGGCAAAGGCCACTTTCAGCGAGAACCATCATGCATCCTTTTGGAACTTCTTCCCTGCTGGCTTTGAGCCTTGCCACAATCTGCGCCGCTCATGCGCAAGCGCAAACTCCGCCGGCCAATTCCAAGCCCATGGCTGAGCCCACAGCATCACAAGTTGCGCGCAAAGCGACCGTGCTGCGTGGCCTCCTCTTCGTGACAGAAGGACGTGCAGGTGCCAATGCAACTACGGCAACGGCCTCTGCTGCGCGCGACTTGTGCCGCCCCAATGCGGACACCGTGCCCGCGGTCGTCATGGCAATGCAGTCGGCCGCTGAAGTGCAAGCGCTGCGCGCACAGCTGGCGCAATTGGCGCCCACTGAAACGCCGGCCGCACGAGTGAAGAGCGCGGTTTCTCCCGAACTCTTGCCGACCGACACGCTTCGAGCTCGCACCATCGACTTCATCGGGCGCCCCATCGATGCGACGCTCACGCAAGGCGTTGTGGCCGAAGTGGTCAAGCTCATCAACGAACAAGGCCGCTACCTTGCCGATGTGTTCTTTCCTGAACAAGTCACGAGTGACGGCATCCTGGTGGTCATCGTGCGGCCTGCGCTGCTCGGCAACGTGACGGCTGTCGGCCAGAAGTACCACGATGCCAACGACTTCACGTGTCGCGTTCGCTTGCAGGCAGGCCAGCCTGTCGACTTGAAGGTCATTGCAGACGACCTCGCGCAACTCAACAGCCAGAGCAGCTGGCACTACACCGCCGTACCGGAATTCAAACCGGGCACCGCTGCCGGCACAACCGACCTCGTGCTCAACACCGCCGACGACAAGCCGGTGCGTTACTTCTTCGGCGCCGACAACGGCGGTACTCGCGTCACCGGCCAGGGCCGCTACCACGCAGGCGTCAACGTCGGCAACTTCCTCGGCAAGTTCGACCACGAGTTCGACTACACGCTGACGACCGCTGGCGACTACAGCGCCTTTCACAACCACAGCCTGGCCTACCAGATGCCGCTCGAAAACAGGCAGCGCCTGACTGCGCGGCTCGACCTGTCGAAGAGCGACGTGCTGCTGGAGCAAGGCGCCTTCCGCGCCAACGGCGACAACCAGATCGCAAGCCTCGAATGGCTGGTGCCGCAGCTCACCGTGCCGGGCTGGCTCAACTGGGGCAAGAACATGGCGAGCGAGACATCGTTCGGTGCTGAATACAAGCGCATCGGGAATGCGTTGGCCTTCAATCAGGAGCAGGTATCGAACGTCGCACCCAAGGTGCTGCAAGGCTATGCCGCATGGCGAGGTGCCTGGCAAGACAGCCTGGGTGCAAGTCAGATCTACACCCGGCTGACGCTGTCGCCAGGCGAAGCGGTCAATCGCAACGACAACGAGACCTTCAACGCGGCCCGTGCCGGCGCAAGCTCCAGCTACTGGCGCCTGAACGGCAACTACAACCGCAGCTTCGCCTTGCCGGGCGACTGGTCGATCGGCGCCACGCTCAATGGCCAACTGGCGCGCAAGCCGCTCATCTCCAGCGAGCGCATGACGCTGTCGGGCATGGGGGGCGTGCGCGGTTACTACAACGACACGTTGACGGCCGATGCCGGCATCACCGCTTCGCTGGAACTGCAAAGCCCGCGCCAGAGCTTCACGCTCGGCAACCAGACCGCCTTCTGGTATGCCCTCGCCTTTCTCGACGCCGGCCGCAGCTGGAACGCGACACGTGAATACAACGCCGACCTGAACAAGACCGGCAGCCAGTTCAACCTGGTGTCGCATGGCGTGGGCTTCCGCGTCGAAACGTCGAAGCATTCCTTCTTGCGCTTCGACATCGCGCGTCGCCACTTCGGCATGGACAACGACCGCAAGTGGCTGTGGAACGGCTCCTTCCAAGTCGCCTTCTGAACGTCCCCCTAATTTTTCGAGAACAAGATCATGAACAAGCACATCCATCGCGTTATTTTCAGCAAGGCCCGCGGTCAGTTCGTCGCTGTCAGCGAGACCGCCACATCGACAACCAAGGGAGCAAGCGGTCGCACGGAAGGCGGCGGCAGCACTGTTCGCATTGCAGCCGTCGCCTTGGCCGTCGGTCTGCTTTGCACGGGTGCGATGGCAGCGCCGTTCGGCGGCCAGATCGTCAATGGAGGAGCGACCATCAACGGTGGCGGCAACCTCACCACCATCCAGCAGACCACCAACCGCGCCATCATCAACTGGCAAGGTTTCGGCATCGGCAACGGACAGACGGTCCAGATCAACCAGCCGGGCGTCAACGCCGCATTGCTCAACCGTGTGACCGGCAACCTGCCGACACAAATCGACGGTAGCCTGCTTGCCAACGGCAAGGTGTTCTTGATCAACCCGAACGGCATCGTTGTCGGCGCCAACGGCTTGGTCAACGTGAACGGCGGCTTTGTCGCCAGCACGCAGAACGTCGCCGACAGCGCTTTCATGGCCGGCGGCGCCCTCAACTTCAGCGGCGCACACGGCGGTGAGATCACCGTCCTGGGCCGCATCGAAAGCGCCAACGGCCCCATCACGCTGATCGCGCCCAAGCTCACCACAGCGGCCGGTTCGGCCTTGACATCGGGCTCGTCGATCAACTTGGTCGCTGCAAGCGACGTCACGCTGTCGAACGGCACCTTCAACGTCACGCCGCGTGCGGGTGACGCCGGCGAACTCACAAGCGCCGGCGCGTTGCAGGCAGCGCAAGTTCAGTTGGCCGCGGTCAACAACAACCTGGGCGCATTGGCCATCAACACCAGCGGCACCATTCGCGCCACCGGCGTGCAAGACAACGCCGACGGTTCGATCCGCATCGTGGCCATGGGCCAGGGCACCGCTGAACTGCGCAACGCCAGCCTCACCGCGACCAATGCAGACGGCTCCGGCGGCAAGATCGATGTGACCGGCACACACACCGGCCTCTTCGGCAACACGACGCTCGACGCTTCCGGCACCACGGCGGGCGGCAGCATTCGCGTGGGCGGAGGCTTTCAGGGCAAAGAGAGCGACATCACCAATTCGCAAGCGACGTACGTCGACAAGGGCGTCAAGCTCAACGCCGATGCGACGAAGCAAGGCAACGGCGGTCGCGTCGTGGTGTGGGCCGACGGCACCACGCGCTACAACGGCGAGCTGAGCGCCAAGGGCGCAGGCACGGGCAATGGCGGCGACGCAGAAGTGTCCGGCAAGGGCACGCTGGCTTTCAATGGCACGGCGGACTTGCGTGGTGGCAGTGATGCCGCAGCACGCGGAACGTTGCTGCTCGATCCGAGCGATATCACCATCAGCAATGCGGTGGACACGGGTGGTGCTGTTGCCGGCATCTACGATCCGGTGGCCAGTTCGAACCTGAACATCGGCACATTGACGACCGCGTTACGAACCGCTGACGTGACGGTGAAGACCAGTGCCGGCACGGGTGGCAGTGGCGACATCACGATCGCCAATGCGATCGACTTTGCCAACTCCACGCGCAACGCGATGCTGCGGCTCGAAGCCGACCGCAACATCGTGGTTGGCGGGGCACTGACGGACAGTGGTGCGAACAGTACCTCGCTCGAACTCAGGGCGGCGCAGGACGTCACCTTCAACGCGCCTGTCGCGTTGCAGGGCGCGGTGTTGACGTATGCGGGACGCGACATCAACGTGAATGCGGCCGTGGCCTCGACCGGTGGCAATGGCCTGCTGATGGATGCGGCCTCGAGCGCGCCGATGACGTCTGTCGACAGGAGCGGCACCACCGGCTGGCAATCGGGCACCGGCGTGATTCGTTTCGGGGCAGGTGGCAGCGCGACCAGTGCTGGCTCGAGCAACAACACGATTCTGAACTCGGGAAAAACGGCGGGAAACTCCCGTACCAACTTCACGATTTCGGCCGATACGGGGCTTTCAGGCAACTTGTACC
>CAXTCC010000075.1:6760-16052 GCA_964242015.1 uncultured Variovorax sp. | reverse complement strand
GAGTACGGCCAGAAGGCCAAGGACGGCAAGCTGGGCATCGAAGAAATGACCGGCGGCACCTTCTCGATCAGCAATGGCGGCACCTTCGGTTCGATGTTGTCGACGCCCATCATCAACCCGCCGCAGTCGGCCATCCTGGGCGTGCATGCGACCAAGGATCGCGCGGTGGTCGAGAACGGGCAGATCGTCATCCGCCCGATGAACTACCTCGCGATGAGCTACGACCACCGCATCATCGACGGCCGCGAAGCCGTGCTGGGCCTGGTCGCGATGAAGGAAGCGCTGGAAGATCCGTCGCGCCTTCTCTTTGACATCTGAGGCGAAGACACAGATGGCAAACAAACAATTCGACGTGATCGTGGTCGGTGGCGGCCCCGGCGGCTACATCGCCGCCATTCGTGCGGCGCAACTCGGCTTCAACGTCGCATGCGTCGACGAGTGGAAGAACGCGAAGGGCGGCCCGGCGCTGGGCGGCACCTGTACCAACATCGGCTGCATTCCTTCGAAGGCGCTCCTGCAATCGTCGGAGCACTACGAGCAGGCCGGCCACACTTTTGCAGACCACGGCATCAACGTGTCGGGCTTGTCGCTCGACATCGGCAAGATGATGGCCCGCAAGGACCAGGTCGTGAAGCAGAACAACGACGGCATCACGTACCTGTTCAAGAAGAACAAGATCACCTCGTTCCATGGCCGCGCGTCGTTCGTCAAAACGGCCGAGGGCGGCTACGAGATCAAGATTGCGGGCGCTGCAGAGGAGACCATCGTCGGCAAGCACATCATCGTGGCGACGGGTTCCAATGCCCGCGCGTTGCCAGGTGCGCCGTTCGATGAAGAGAACATCCTGTCGAACGACGGCGCGCTGCGCGTCGGCGCGGTGCCGAAGAAGCTGGGCCTGATCGGCTCGGGCGTGATCGGCCTGGAGATGGGCTCGGTCTGGCGCCGCCTGGGTGCCGAAGTCACGGTGCTCGAAGGCCTGCCGACCTTCCTGGGAGCGGTCGACGAGCAGATCGCCAAGGAAGCCAAAAAGGCATTCGACAAGCAAGGCCTGAAGATCGAGCTCGGCGCCAAGGTCGGCGAGGTCAAGGTCGGCAAGGCCGGGGTCAGCGTCGCCTGGACCAATGCCAAGGGCGAGGCGCAGACGCTCGAAGTCGACAAGCTGATCGTCTCCATCGGCCGCGTGCCGAACACGATCGGCCTGAACGCGGAGGCGGTCGGCCTGAAGCTCGACGAGCGCGGCGCCATCGCCGTCGACGACGAGTGCAAGACCAACCTGCCGAACGTCTGGGCGATCGGCGACGTGGTGCGCGGCCCGATGCTGGCGCACAAGGCCGAAGAAGAAGGCGTGGCAGTGGCCGAGCGCATTGCCGGCCAGCATGGGCACGTCAACTTCAACACCGTGCCGTGGGTCATTTACACGCACCCGGAAATCGCGTGGGTCGGCCAGACCGAGCAGCAGCTCAAGGCCGAAGGCCGTGCCTACAAGGCCGGCACCTTCCCGTTCCTGGCGAACGGACGCGCACGCGCACTGGGCGACACCACCGGCATGGTCAAGTTCCTGGCGGATGCGACCACCGACGAGATCCTTGGCGTGCACATGGTCGGCCCGCAAGTCAGCGAGCTGATCTCGGAGGCTGTTGTGGCGATGGAGTTCAAGGCGAGCAGCGAGGACATCGCGCGCATCTGTCACGCGCATCCGTCGCTGTCGGAAGCGACGAAGGAAGCGGCGCTGGCGGTCGAAAAACGCACGCTCAACTTCTGATCTCTTGAGCGTCAAACAGGCCTACGAAGCGGAGCTCGCAAAGCGAGGCTTCCAGAGCGACCCGGCGCAACTGCGCGCCGTGGAAGCGCTGGATCGCTGCGCCAACGAGTGGGCCGACTACAAGGCGCAACGCTCCAATGCGCTGAAGAAGTTCATCAACCGGCCGGAGATTCCGCGCGGCGTCTACATGTACGGCGGCGTCGGTCGCGGCAAGTCGTTCTTGATGGACCTGTTCTTCAACGCGGTGCCGTTGCGGCGCAAGACACGCCTGCACTTCCACGAGTTCATGCGTGAAGTGCACCGCGAGCTGGCCGATCTGCAAGGCACGGTCAACCCGCTGGACGAACTCGGCCTGCGCATGTCGAAGCGCTACAAGCTGATCTGCTTCGACGAATTCCATGTGGCCGACATCACCGACGCGATGATCCTGCATCGGTTGCTGGCGGCGCTGTTCAACAACGGCGTCGGCTTCGTCACCACCTCCAACTTCAAGCCTGACGACCTGTACCCGAACGGCTTGCACCGCGATCGCATCCTGCCCGCCATCGAGCTGTTGAAACAGAAGCTGGAGGTCATCAGTGTCGACAACGGCACCGACTACCGCACGCGCACCTTGCACCAGCTGCGCATGTACCTCACGCCCAACGGGGCGGCTGCCGATCAGGAAATGCGGGACGCCTTCAACCGGCTCGCGGAGACGCCGGATGACAACCCGGTGCTGCACATCGAGTCGCGCGAGATCCATGCACGGCGGCGCGCCGGCGGCGTGGTGTGGTTCGATTTCAAGACGCTGTGCGGCGGACCCCGTTCGCAAAACGACTACCTGGAAATCGCCGCGCAGTTCCACACGGTGCTGCTGTCCGACGTGCCGCAAATGACGGTCAGCCGCGCCTCCGAGGCACGTCGTTTCACCTGGCTCGTGGACGTGTTCTACGATCGTCGCGTGAAGCTCATCATGTCGGCGCAGGTCGAACCCGAGGCGTTGTACACCGAAGGTCCGCTGGCGCATGAGTTTCCGCGCACGGTCTCGCGGCTCAACGAGATGCAGTCGGCCGAATTTCTGGCGCTCGAGCGGCGCAACGTCGATACCGGGCTCACATGAAGAAACTCTTCATCTCCTTGTTTTGGGTCGTGGCAGCTGCTGCGTCCCTGCCACTTTGGGCACAGTCGGTTGCAACGGCTGGCAATACCGACATGGCGGCAGAGCGCTCGCGCCTGGCGGCGGAACGCGCTGCTGTCGACAAGAAGTTCGAAGAGGAGCGGGTTGCCTGCTTCAAGAAGTTCGCGGTAGAGAGCTGTCTCGAAGACAGCCGTCGCGGCAAGCGCGCTACGCTCGACAACATCAAGCGACAGGAAGCCATCATCAACGATGCCGAGCGCAAGCGTCGCGGTGCCGCGGCTCTCGACCGTCTCGACGAGAAGGCGGCACCGGAGCGCGCGGAAGAGGCGGCGAAGCAACGTGACCAGGCGCTCAAGTCGCAGGCCGCCAAGGAGCAGCGCGCTGCCGATCACACGACCGGCCGCGAGGCGGCTGCAGCCGGGGAAGCTGCCAAGCGCGAACAGTTCGAGAACAAGCAAAAGGCGCACGCCGAGCATCTTGCAAAGAACGCCAAGTTGGCCGGGCAGGCACCGGTGGAACAAAAGCAGTTCGACGACAAGGTGACCAAAGCCGAAGCGCACCGTGCCGAGATCCAGAAGCGGAATGCCGAGCGCGCCAAGCCGCGATCGGCGCCGTTGCCGCCGCCACCGGCGCCCTGAAGTCGGCCGGCGCAGCTCCCCAGCGCCACATGGGCAGTGGCTCGGTGACTACTTCGGCAGGGGCTCGAGCTTGAGCACGGCCAGCGACAGGTTGTCGCCCGTGCCCCGCGCCCGCTTGCGGGCTTCGTTCACCAGCATTTCGACCGCTTCGCGCGGCGAGTGCTCCGACAGCACCGCCCCCATTTCTTCTGGGGTGAAGTAGTGCCACAGGCCGTCGCTGCAGGCCATCAGCACGTCGCCGGGTTGCAGTTGCGGGATGAAATGGGTTTCGATGGGCGGCGGCGTGGCGGTCATGCCGAGGCAGCCGAGCAGGATATTGCCCTGCGGATGGATGTTGGCCTCTTGCTCGGTGATCTCGCCGCGGTCGATCAGCACCTGCACGTAGGAGTGGTCGCGAGTGCGTTTGATGAGTCGGCCGCGCTGGAAGTGATAGATGCGCGAATCGCCGGCGTGAATCCAGGCGCAATCACCATGCGGGTTCATCAGGAAGGCGGCCACCGTGCTGTGCGGCTCCTGCTCGCTCGACAGCGCGGTCAGCTTGATGACGGTGTGGGCATCGTCGAGCAAGCGCCGCAGGATGTTGCCCGGCTCGTCGTGTTCGGGTCGATAGCGCGCGAACAGTTGCCGTGCCGTCATCATCACCTGGTCTGACGCCTTGCGACCACCGCTTCGCCCGCCCATGCCATCGGCGACGACGCCCAGCACGCAACCCGGTGTGCGGGCGTGCGTCAGCATCAAGACCTGGTCTTGTTGATACGGCCGGTCCCCCTTGTGGAGACCAGTGGCGGCAGCGAGTCGGAAACCTCGAATCATGGGTGCGAAGGAGATGTGTGGACGTATTATCGAGTCATCATGCACCGCGGCCGCTGGAGCTTGCCTGACCCGGTTTGCATTCCCTCCGTTGGACACCAATCATCACTCCCTTTCCCGCCAGTTGATCGACCTGCGCATCGAGCACGCCGACCTCGACGCGACGATCGATCGCCTGGTCGACCTGGCGCCGCCGCAAGACGACTTGCTGCTGCGTCGGCTCAAGAAGCGCCGACTCGCCTTGCGCGACAGGATCGATCGCGTCGCTCGCGACATCGCGCCGCAAGAGCCCGCCTGATGGGAGCACTCGAGTCGGAGGTGCGCGACGCGTTCGCGCAGGACGGTGTGCTGTCGCGCGCCGCCGAGCAGTTTCGCGAGCGCGACGGACAGACCCAGATGGCGCTCGCCGTCGCTCGTACCATCGAGCACGGCGGCGTGCTGGTGGTGGAGGCCGGCACCGGTGTCGGCAAGACTTTTTCTTACCTCGTGCCAGCGCTGTTGAGCGGTGAGCGCGTACTGCTGTCGACCGCCACCAAGACGCTGCAAGACCAGCTGTTCGGTCGCGATTTGCCGCGTCTTGTCGAAGCGCTCGGCCTGCCGGTTCGCACTGCCTTGCTCAAGGGCCGCGCCAGCTATGTGTGCCTGCATCGCCTGGACCTCGCCCGACACGACGCATCGTTGCCCGAGCGCGGCACGGTGCGCACGCTGGCCAAGATCGAGCAGTGGTCCAAGTCGACGCGCACCGGCGATCTCGCAGAACTTCCGGGGCTCGATGAGCGTTCGCCACTGATCCCCCTGGTGACGTCCACTCGCGAGAACTGCCTCGGCGCGCAGTGCCCGCAGTTCAAGCCCTGCCATGTCAATCTGGCGCGGCGCGAGGCACTGGCGGCCGACGTGGTCGTCATCAACCATCATCTTTTCTTCGCCGACTTGGCGGTACGCGAGTCCGGCATGGCCGAATTGCTGCCGAGCGTGCGTGTGGTGGTGTTCGACGAGGCGCACCAACTCAACGAAACAGGCGTTCAGTTCCTCGGCTCGCAGCTTGGCAGCGGGCAGGCGCTCGATTTCTCGCGCGACCTGCTGGCGGCTGGCTTGCAACATGCACGCGGCCTGGTCGACTGGCAGCAACTCGCAGCGGCACTGGAGCGCGCGGCACGCGAGCTTCGGCTGGTGGTCGGCAAGCAATGGCCAGGGACCAAACTGCGCTGGGCCGGACCCTCGCCCGACACCGTGCCGGCCGAAGGATGGCAGGCTGCACTCGACATGCTGCAGCACGCCTTCGAAGACGCCGCCGAAGGCCTTGCAACCGTCAGCGAGATCGCGCCGGACTTCGTTCGCCTGCACGATCGCGCGGCGCAGCTCGCCGAGCGCGCAGCGCGTTTCGCGACGCCCTGTGCGACCGACTCGGTGCGCTGGCTCGACGTCGGTACGCAACTGCGGCTGGTCGAGTCGCCGCTGGACATCGCCGACGCGATGCGGGGTCGGGTGCTGAAGCTCGAGCAGCGCAGTGCCCGAGACGCCGACAAAGCAATCGTTGGCCCCGGCGCCGAGGATGTGGCGGGTGCTGCCGAGCCTGCACAGGGCAGCGAAAGAGGCCGTGCCTGGGTGTTTACCTCGGCCACGTTGGGCGACGACCCCAAGCTGCGCTGGTTCACCGAGCCGTGCGGTCTCGAATCGGCCGAGGTGCTGCGGGTGCAGAGCCCGTTCGACTACGCCAGCCAGGCGGCTTTGTATGTGCCACGCACTTTCCCCAAGCCGGCCGATCCTGCGCACGGCATCGAGGTTGCCCGCCTGGCTGCGCGCGGCGCGGCGGTGCTGGGTGGCCGTACGCTCGTGCTGACGACGACCCTGCGCGCGTTGCGAACGATCGCAGACACGATGCGGCTTGAAATGGAGCCCATCGATGCGGCAGTGCGACCCGAGGTGCTGGCGCAAGGCGAGCTGCCGAAGCGCGTGCTGATGGAGCGTTTCAGGGAGGGTGCGAGCGCCGGCCGTGCCGGCTGCGTGCTGGTCGCATCGGCGTCGTTCTGGGAAGGCTTCGACGCGCCGGGCGATGTGCTGCAACTGGTCGTGATCGACAAGCTGCCATTTCCGCCGCCGAACGATCCGTTGGTCGAGGCTCGCTCGCAACGGCTCGAAGCCCAGGGCCGCAACGCCTTCGGAGATTATTCATTGCCCGAGGCTGCGGTGGCGCTCAAACAGGGTGCCGGCCGGCTGATCCGACGCGAAAGCGATCGGGGTGTTCTGGTGATTTGCGACGCCCGTCTGGCCACGATGGGCTATGGGCGCCGCCTGGTCGCGGCATTGCCGCCGATGCGGCGGATCGAAAGTGCCGACGAGTTCGATGCGGCGTTGACCGAACTCAGAGCTTAGGCAATCGGAGCGTCGTACTCAAAGCCTGGCGTTGCCGGCACCGAACCGGTCGGATTACCAGACCTTCCACCAAGGGTCGTCGCTCTTCCGGAAGCCGTTGGCCATGAATTCGCTCTTCGGGTAGTTCGATACCAGCACACGTTGCGCATCGTCGCGCAGTTGCGTCATGCCCAACGCCTCGTACGACTTGACCATGATGTAGAGCGCTTCTTCGAGTGCGGGAACTTCGCGGTAGTCGGCCAACGCGAGTTGCGCGCGGTTGATGGCGGCCAGATAGGCGCCGCGCTGATAGTAGTAGCGGGCCACATGAACCTCGTACTGCGCGAGCGAGTTCACGATGTAGTTCATGCGCTGGCGGCCATCGGGCGTGTAGCGCGAGGCGGGGAAGCGCGTCACCAATTCCTTGAAGGCCTGGAACGATTCCTTGGCCGCCTTCTGATCGCGCTCAGACAGGTCTTGCCGGGTCGCGAAAGAGAACAGGCCGAGGTCGTCGTTGAAGTTGATCACGCCCTTCAGGTAGAGCGCATAGTCGACGGCGGGGCTGGCCGGATGAAGCTTCAGAAAGCGGTCGACCGTGGCGATGGCGGCGGGCTTTTCGCCGGCTTTGTACTGTGCGTAGGCCTTGTCCAGCTCTGCCTGCTGGGCCAGGGGTGTGCCCGCAGCACGGCCTTCAAGCTTTTCGTACAACGGAATCGCCTTGTCGTACGCGCCGCTGTCGGCTTCGTCCTTGGCCTCCGAGTAAATCTTGTTCGGACTCCAGTTGGCGGTCTTGTCTTCTTTGGTGGACGAACAGCCGGCGACGAGCCACGCTGCGGCGCAGACGGCGAGCCAGGCGGGGACCATCGATAATTTGGCGCGAAACATCACATACGGCTTTCGTGAAACAGTTGCCCTCAATTATATCGACCGACCCCTTGGCCAATCTCTCCGGCGCGCTGGTGCGGGAGCAGGGCGCCGACACCGACACTGCGGACGCTGCAGGGGATCTCGGGGACATCTCCGACGCGAGCGAACTCCGCGCCTTCACGATCGGCGTCGACGAGCACGGGCAGCGGCTGGATCGTGCGTTGGCGGGCCTGGTGCCAGAGTTCTCGCGCAGCTATCTGCAACAGATGATCGACGGCGGCCTCGTGACCTTGCAAGGGCGGACGGTCACCAAGACCTCGACCACGGTCCGAGCAGGCCAGGCCGGTCAGATCGAGTTGCGGCCGACGCCGCAAAGCCAGGCGTTTCGCCCGGAGGCCATGGCGATCGACGTGGTCTTCGAAGACGAGCATCTGCGCGTCATCAACAAACCGGCGGGCCTGGTGGTGCATCCCGCGCCCGGCAACTGGAGCGGCACGTTGCTGAACGGCTTGCTGGCGCTCGATCCGAAAGCGGTTTTGCTGCCGCGCGCCGGCATCGTGCACCGGCTCGACAAGGACACCAGCGGGCTGATGATGGTGGCACGAACCCGCGCCACGATGGACGCGCTGGTCGAGCTGATCGCGGCGCGCGAGGTCAAGCGCCAGTACCTCGCGGTGGGCCATAAACCGTGGGAGGGCGGTCCGGCGCGGCAGGTCGATGCGCCGATCGGACGCGATCCGCGCAATCGCTTGCGCATGGCGATCGTCGACCTGGAGCGACATCCCGGCAAGGCGGCGCGCACGCTGGTCGAGCGTCTCGACAGCAACGCGCATGGCTGCAGCGTTCGCTGCACGCTGGAAACCGGGCGCACCCATCAGATTCGGGTGCACATGGCGTCGATCGGACATCCGCTGGTGGGCGACACGCTGTACGGGGGCGCGCCGGCCGCCGGTCTTGCGCGGCAGGCGCTGCACGCGTTCCGGCTCGCCTTCGTGCACCCGATGACGCAGGAGCCGATGTCGTTCAGCGCGCCTGTTCCCGCCGATCTGGCCGCGGGCTTGCAGGCCTGGGGGCTGGACTACAATCGCGCCTGACGGCCCTCAGGGCCTCGCCGGGCAACGATCCGGCCCTGCGCTGCCAACGCCCGCGTGCCGGCAGCGCCACTTTCCATCCCAATGAAACGAAGCGCCCCCAAAGCGCCTTTTCCCGGATAACGCGAACCATGAATACGGCGGATGCCAAGCGCATTCTCGAAACCGCCTTGATCTGTTCGGCCCAGCCGCTGCCGGTGCGCGACCTTCGCGTGCTGTTCAGCGACGAACTCGGTGCCGACACCATCAAGACGCTGCTCGTCGAACTGCAGGAAGACTGGGCGCAACGCGGCCTGGAGCTCGTGAGCGTCGGTTCCGGCTGGCGCTTTCAGAGCCGCCCCGAGATGCGCGACCACCTCGATCGCCTGCATCCCGAGAAGCCGCCGCGCTACACACGCGCCGTGCTCGAAACACTCGCCATCATTGCCTACCGTCAGCCGGTCACGCGTGGCGACATGGAAGACATTCGTGGTGTCACCATCAACTCGCTGATCCTGAAACAGCTCGAAGACCGCAACTGGGTCGAAGTCATCGGACATCGCGAAACCGTCGGACGTCCGGCGCTCTTTGCGACCACGCGGCAGTTCCTGGACGATCTCGGCCTCGAGTCGCTCGACCAGTTGCCGGTGATCGGCTCGCCGATGCAGCAAGG
>CAXTCC010000075.1:0-6660 GCA_964242015.1 uncultured Variovorax sp. | reverse complement strand
CCTCACCCATTTCCTCTGTCGATGCCGCAGCCGAGCCAGTCGACACCACCGCCGCCCCATCGGGAACCGAACCATGAGCCCCTCCGACTCCGACGACGCGGCGATGCTGCCGGCCGGTCCTGCCGCTGAAGACAAAGAGGGCGTCAAGCCCGTTGTGATCGCCGACGCGAATGAAGTCAACGAGGATGCGCCGGCGCCGAAAAAGCGCCGTCCCCGTCGTCCGAAAACGGTCGAAGCGATTGCCGACGAGCTTGCGACGGATGAAGCGACTCCTGCGGTTGCCGTTGCCGGTGCCGAGGCCGGGGCTGCTGAGCGGGTCGAGCCGCTGAACGCGCGTTCAGCGCCGCCGGGTGAGCCTCTCGCTTCGGCTGCCGCAGTGTCGGCCACGCCCGTGGCCATCGAGCCCGTCGCGTCGGCCTCTGTCGCACCAGCGGCCGTTGCGCCCACTGCGCCCCAGGCGCGCAATGACGACCATGACCATGACCGAGACGACGAAGAAGATGAGGACGAGGACGACGATGAGGACGACGACCTCGATCGCGCCCGCAAGGCGGCCGACCGCGAGCAACGCAACGCGCCGCCGCCCCAGCCGATCCGCTTTGCCGATGTCGTGTCAGGCCAGTTCGACGCCGACGAAGAGAGCCCCGAGGTGCCGGCGCTCAAGCGCGTGCTGCTGCCCGAAGCCGACTCGCCCAAGTTGCACAAGGTGCTGGCGCAGGCCGGGCTCGGGTCGCGCCTGGAGATGGAAGCGCTGATCCTGCAAGGTCGTATTTCAGTCAACGCCGAGCCGGCGCATATCGGACAGCGCATTCAACACGGCGATCAGGTCAAGATCAACGGCAAGCCGATTCGCTATCGCATCGCGCCACCGCCTGCGCGAGTCATCGCGTACCACAAGCCGGTCGGCGAAGTCGTGACGCACGACGACCCGCAGAACCGTCCGACGGTATTCCGCAAGCTGCCGCGGCTGCAGCAAGGCAAGTGGCAATCGGTCGGTCGGCTCGACCTGAATACCGAAGGTCTGCTGCTGTTCACCAGCTCGGGCGAGTTGGCGAATCAGCTGATGCATCCGCGCTTCGGCCTGGAGCGCGAGTACGCGGTGCGCGTGCTCGGCGCGATCAACAAGGAAGAGCGCCAGAAGTTGCTCGAAGGCGTTCGGCTCGACGACGGCATGGCCCAGTTCGGCACCATCGAGGATGGCGGCGGCGAGGGGTCCAACCTCTGGTATCGCGTGACGATTTCCGAAGGCCGCAACCGCGAAGTGCGCCGCTTGTTCGAATCGGTCGGCCATGCGGTCAGTCGATTGATCCGCATCCGTTACGGCGCCATGCTGCTGCCGCGCGGCTTGAAGCGCGGTGCGTGGATGGAGCTTGACGACAAGGACATTCGCTCGCTGTTCGACGCCGCGGGCGGTGGTGCCGGCGGCGCCGAGCGTCCGCAGCGGCCCGGCTTCGGCCAGGGGCAGGGCCCGCGTGGCCAGGGGCCTGAGGGCGGTGGCAACAACCGGAACAAGAAGCGGCGCGGCAACCGGAACGACCGCAATGCAGGCGGTCCGCGTGGCGATGCGCGTGAGGCGCCGATTCCCAATCCGCTCGGTGATGGGCAAGCGCCGCGCGGGGATCGCGGACGCGGTGCCAACCGTGGCGGTGGTGGCGGAAACGGCGGCCCGCCCGGCGCTCCTCGCCGCGGTGGGCAAGGGGGCGGGGGCGGCAATGGCGGCAACAACCGCGGCGATCGTCAGCCCGGCTTCAAGGGCGACGACCGTCCACCGAGCGGTGCCAACCAGCCCGATCCGATGAAGACATCGGTCGGCTACATCGGTGCCGACAGTTTTTCAAGGCAGCGCAAGGAACAGCGCCAGGCGCCGCGGCGCGGCGGTGGATCGGGAGGCGGCTACGGCGGCGGCGGTGGCAATTCGGGCGGTGGCGGTGGCCGACGTCGCGGCCGCTGAAAGCACCCTTCCGCCACGGTTTTTCATGGATCGGTCACGGGTCATTCGGCCCTGCCGGTTAAAATCAGAGGCTTTGTCAAGGCGGCAACCGATCGGGTGCAGCGCTGACAGTTCGTCTCAAAATCAAGCTCAGGAAGCATCTCAAAATGGCCATCGAACGCACTCTCTCCATCATCAAGCCCGACGCCGTCGCCAAGAACGTCATCGGCAAGATCGTTTCCCGCTTCGAAGCTGCCGGCCTCAAGGTCGTGGCTGCCAAGCTCGTGCACCTGTCGCGCAACGAAGCCGAACAGTTCTACGGCGTGCACAAGGAACGTCCTTTCTTCAAAGACCTGGTCGAGTTCATGATCTCCGGTCCGGTGTTCGTGCAAGCCCTCGAAGGTGAAGATGCCATCGCCAAGAACCGTGACCTGATGGGTGCGACCGACCCCAAGAAGGCGGCTGCCGGCACCATCCGCGCCGACTTCGCCGACAGCATCGATGCCAATGCAGTGCATGGCTCGGACGCGCCTGAAACCGCCAAGAACGAAATCGCTTTCTTCTTCGCTGGCCTCAACGTCTACGCACGTTGAGGTGCCCGCCCGACTGACGCAATGACGACCGCCAACCTTCTCGAGTTCGATCTGGAGGGGTTGGCCGCGTTCTGCGAGCGGCTGGGCGAAAAACGGTTCCGCGCGACCCAGCTGTTTCGCTGGATTCATCAACGCGGCGCCAGCGACTTTTCGCAGATGACCGATCTGGCGAAGTCGCTGCGGGAAAAGCTGGCGACCACCGCGCGCATCGAAGCGTTGCCGGTGACCACGCAGCACGAGTCCGCCGATGGCACCATCAAGTGGTTGTTCGACGTCGGCGATGGCAATGCCGTCGAGGCCGTGTTCATCCCGGAAGACGACCGCGGGACGCTGTGCGTGTCGTCGCAGGCCGGTTGCGCTGTCGGCTGCCGCTTTTGCTCTACCGGACACCAGGGCTTCAGTCGCAATCTGACCACCGGTGAGATCGTGGCACAGCTCTGGTTCGCCGAGCACTTCTTGCGCAAGCACCTGAAGCGCGATCCGGGGCAGGAAGGTCGCGTCATTTCGAACGTCGTGATGATGGGCATGGGCGAACCGCTGCAGAACTACTCCGCGCTGGTACCCGCCCTTCGCACGATGCTGGACGACAACGCCTATGGCCTGTCACGTCGGCGCGTCACCGTGTCGACATCCGGCGTGGTGCCGATGATCGATCGACTCGGCACCGATTGTGCGGTGGCGCTGGCGGTATCGCTGCATGCGCCGACGGACGCCTTGCGCGACGATTTGGTGCCGCTGAATCGGAAGTACCCCATTGCCGAGTTGCTCGAAGCCTGCAAGCGCTATCTGGCGCATGCACCCCGCGACTTCATCACCTTCGAGTACTGCATGCTCGATGGCGTGAACGACCAACCCGAACATGCCGAAGCGCTGGTTGGGCTCGTTCGCCAGCACGGTATCTCGTGCAAGTTCAACCTCATTCCGTTCAACCCGTTTCCAGCGTCGGGCTTGCTGCGTTCGCCACAGGCGCGTGTGCTGGCTTTTGCGAAAACGTTGAGCGCAGCCGGTTTGGTGACGACGGTCCGGAAGACGCGGGGCGACGACATCGATGCAGCCTGCGGACAACTGGCCGGCGATGTCAAAGACCGCACCCGCGCCGTCGAGCGCATGGCCGAGCGACGCGCGAGCGGTGTCGCGTCCACCTCCGGCCGCACCATTGTTTTGCATCCGGTCCGCGAGGCGCGGCCCAGTTCGAAGGCTTCGAGCACCTCGAACATCCCGAACATCCAGGAGCACTGAAGCGATGAGCATGGCTTTTTCGATGACGCGTTCGATCACGCAGCCGCTGCTGGCACGCGTCCTTCTTTGCTCGGTCGCCGCCATCGTGCTCGTCGGATGCGCCAACAAGGGCGGCGGGGCGGTCGCGAGCACCGCTGGCAATGGCGCTCAGCTGCTGACCGACTCCGATGAAGGCAATGGCCGCAAGCGCGCCCGCCTTCGGCTCGAGCTCGCCATCGGCTATTTCGAAGCTGGGCAGACCACGGTAGCACTCGACGAAATCAAGCAGTCCCTGACCGCCGATCCGACCTACGCCGAGGCTTACAACCTGCGTGGCCTTGTCTACATGCGGCTCGACGACGCGGGCCTGGCCGAAGACAGCTTCCGCCGCGCCATCGCCCTCAATCCGCGCGAGCCGAACACGCTGCACAACTACGGCTGGCTGCTGTGCCAGCAAGGCCGCAACGGCGATGCCATGCAGCAGTTCAATCAGGCGCTGGCGATTCCGGGCTACACCGATCGCGCAAAGACGCTGATGACGCAGGGTGTCTGCCAGATCAAGGCAGGCGATCGTGCCGACGCGGAACGCAGCCTGACGCAGGCCTACGAAATCGATGCCGGCAATCCGGTGATCGGCTTCAACCTGGCCACTTTGCTGTTTCAGCGTGAAGACACGACGCGTGCCCAGTTCTATATCCGGCGTGTCAACAACAGCCCGTCTGCCAACGCCGAATCGCTCTGGCTGGGCATCAAGATCGAGCGCCGCCTGAACAATCGCGAAGCACTGGCCCAGTTGGCCAGCCAGTTGCAGCGTCGCTTCCCCCAGTCGCGGGAGGCGATTGCGTACGAACGCGGAAATTTCAATGATTGAGCGCGCCAGCGAGTTCGGCGCTTCGCAGAGCGCGCCTCTGGTGGTCGGCGATATCGCCACCATGAGCGCCGGCGACATGCTGCGCGAGGCACGCGAGGCGCATGGGTTGCATATCGAAGTCGTCGCCGCCGCGCTGAAGGTGCCTGCGCAGAAGCTGCAGGCCCTGGAAGACGACGATATCGATTCGTTGCCTGATCCGGCCTTTGCGCGCGCACTCGCTGCCAGCGTGGCGCGTGCGCTGAAGATCGATCCGGTCAAGGTGTTGGCGAAGATGCCCGGCTCACCCCGCGCCGCGCTGGCCGACGCCGATCGCACCATCAGCAGCAGCTTTCGCTCGGGCGCGCCGCGATCCGGACGGGGCTCCAATCTGTTGCCTTCGCGTGCGCTGCTTGCCGTCGTCGCGCTGCTGCTGCTCGGTGCCGCAGCCTTGTTCTGGCTCCCGCAGTCCGCGTTCGACCAGGCGAGTTCCGCGTTCGCGCGCATCACCTCGCGCGATGCGACCGAGCCCGCCGCCGAAGCGGAGTCCGCGCCAGTGTCTGCGACGGCGCCCGGGGCGGTCGTCGCGCCGGCCGTACCCGCAGTGGTGCAGTCTGCGACGCCGGCGACCACCGCGCCACCTGGATCACCCGGCGTGCAAGACGGCGCTGGTGGCAGTGCTCCCGCCACGAATGCAACCGCGGCCGCGCCTGGCGGCATCCTGGTGTTCGTCGCGCGCGCCGATTCATGGGTCACGGTCACGGAAGCGGGTGGCAAGCAGGTGTTGCGGCGCACAGTGCAATCCGGCGAGACGGTCGCAGTCACCGGCAACCTGCCGCTGAGCGTTGTTGTCGGCCGAGCGTCTGGCATCGACGTACAGGTGCGTGGCAAGGCTTTCGATCTGGGCCCCGTGACCAAGGGCGGTGGCGTCGCACGCTTCGAGGTGAAATCATGAACGACTGCTATCCAATCGAGTCCGCAGCACCCAAGGCGCGACGTTCGCGTCAGGCCAATGTGGTCTGGGGTGCGCGTACGGTGACGGTGGGTGGCGACGCGCCGGTGCGCGTGCAGTCGATGACCAACACCGACACGGTCGATGCCATCGGCACTGCGATCCAGGTCAAGGAACTGGCCATCGCCGGTTCCGAAATGGTCCGCATCACTGTCAACACACCCGAGGCAGCGGCGCAGGTTCCGTACATCCGCGAGCAACTCGACCGCATGGGCATCGACGTGCCGCTGATCGGCGACTTCCACTACAACGGCCATCGCCTATTGACCGACTATCCGGCCTGCGCCGAGGCACTCAGCAAGTACCGCATCAACCCCGGCAACGTGGGCAAGGGCGACAAGCACGACCGCCAGTTCGGTCAGATGATCGACGTGGCGATGCGCTGGAACAAGCCGGTGCGCATCGGCGTGAACTGGGGCAGCCTCGACCAGGAATTGTTGTCGGGCCTGATGGACATCAACAGCCAACGCGCCGTCCCGTGGGACGCGAAGCAGGTCATGTACGAGGCGCTGATTACCTCGGCGATCGATTCCGCGAAGCTCGCCGAGTCGATGGGCCTGGACGGCAATCAGGTCATCCTGAGCTGCAAGGTCAGCGGCGTTCAAGACCTGATCTCCGTGTACCGCGAGCTGGCGAAGCGTTGCGATTACCCGCTGCATCTGGGCCTCACCGAAGCGGGCATGGGCACCAAGGGCACGGTGGCTTCGGCTACCGCACTGTCGATCCTGCTTCAAGAAGGCATCGGCGACACCATACGCGTGTCGCTCACGCCGCAGCCCGGCGAAGCGCGCACGCAGGAAGTGGTGATCGCCAATGAAATCCTGCAGGCGCTGGGCCTGCGCATGTTCGTGCCGAGCGTCACGGCCTGTCCGGGCTGCGGTCGCACCACCAGCACCACCTTCCAGGAACTCGCCAAGCAGATCGACGACTACCTCCGCATGCAGATGCCGGTCTGGCGGACCAAGTATCCGGGTGTCGAAACCATGAAGGTCGCGGTGATGGGTTGCATCGTCAACGGCCCCGGCGAGAGCAAGCACGCCGACATCGGCATCAGCTTGCC
>CAXTCC010000074.1:0-16077 GCA_964242015.1 uncultured Variovorax sp. | reverse complement strand
TCAAGCAACTGCTCGAAGCGGTGCAAGCCGACCACGCCCGATCCATCGAAGACCTGAAGATGCTGACCGAGATCGAGGCGCCGCCCTTCAAGGAGCAGAAGCGCGCCGAGGCCTACCTGGCGCGCATGAAAGCCCTGGGCCTTGCCGATGCGCGCATCGACAGCGAAGGCAATGTCGTCGGCCTGCGCAAGGGCGCAGGCAACGGGCCCAAGCTGCTGATCTCGGCGCACCTCGACACGGTGTTCCCAGCCGGCACCGACGTCAAGGTGAAGGAGCGCGACGGCAAGCTCTACGCACCTGGAATTTCAGACGACGTGCGTGGCCTGTCGGTGCTGCTGTCGTGGCTCAAGGTGCTGAACGACAACAAGGTGCAGACCGTCGGCGACCTGCTCTTCGTGGGCAACGTCGGTGAAGAAGAACTGGGCAATCTGCGCGGCATGAAGCACATCTTCGCCGAGCACCGCGACATCGACGGCATGGTCGGACTCGAACCGGCACCCGACGGCGCGGTGCTGATCCTGGGTACCGGCAGCCATCGCTATGAAGTGACCTTCAAGGGCCCTGGCGGCCACAGCTATGGCGCCTTCGGGCAGGTGCCGAGTGCCATTCACGGCATGGGGCGCGCCATCGCCAAGATTGCCGACATCCAGACACCGAGCGTGCCCCGTACCACCTTCACTGTCGGCACCGTCGGCGGTGGCACATCGGTCAACACCATCGCGCCCGACGCACGCATGGCGATCGACATCCGCTCCGATGCGATGGCGCCGCTGCTCGAAACAGAAAAGAAGATCCTCGCCGCCATCGACGAGGCCGTGGTCGCGGAGAACAAGCGCTGGAGCGTCGACACGTTGACGGTGTCTACCAAACTCATCGGCGACCGTCCCGGAGGCCGCACCCCAGCCGACTCGGTGATCGTCGACGCCGCGGTACGTTCGAACACTGCCTTCGGCCTCAAGACGTTGATGTCCGGCGCCAGCACCGATGCCAACGTACCGATGTCGCTCGGCATCCCCGCCATCGTCATCGGCGGTGGCGGCAAGACCGGCGGCTTTCATGCGCTGTCCGAGTGGATCGACGTGACCGATGCCTGGAAGGGCGCACAGAACTCGCTCTTCACCGTGCTCGGGCTGGTCGGCGTGCAAGGCGTGAGCGAACCGTTGCTGGCCAAGCGACCGCCCCGTCCTGCAACGCCGAAGTAGCTCGCGCCGCACCCCAAGACGGTGGCATCGGTAGGGAAAAGGCAGTTTCCTTATTCCGTTCCGCGGCCGACAATGCTGCAGTTATGTCACACGCAAGAGGGGAAATCATCATGGGATTGTTCGATTCGATAGTCGGTCAGGTATTGGGCGGGATGCCGCAGTCGCAGACAGCGCCGCAGGGCGGCATGCCGGCCGGTGGCATGCCCATGGGTGGCGGCCTGGGCGGGCTCGGCGACCTCGGGGGTCTGGCCGGTGCGCTCGGTGGCCTGCTGGCCAACAACGGCTCGCAAGGCGGCCTCGGCGGCCTGGTTTCCAAGTTCGAGCAGGCTGGTCTGGGCGACGTGATCGGCTCATGGATCGGCAAAGGCGACAACGCGCCGATCTCCGGCGGTCAGCTGAACGACGTGCTGGGCAACGACACGGTGGCAAACATCGCCGGCAAGCTCGGCATCAATGCAGCGACGTTGCTGCCCTTGCTGGCGACCCTGTTGCCGCAGCTGATCGACCATCTGACGCCGCACGGCCAAGTCCCCGCGCAGGGCCTGGGCGAGCACGACGATTTGCTGTCATCGTTGAGCGGATTGCTTCAAAAGGGCTAGCAACGAAGCCCGCAGGTTTCATCGCAAGTTGAGCGCTCGGGAGGGCGCTCTTTTTTTGTCTTGGTCGGATCAGGCGGCAGCAGCGGCACCTGCCGAATGCGCGGCATGCGCCACCGGCAGTGCAGCGATCACTTCGGCCACGGCCGCCGTCAGCTTCTTGGCGTACGGCACGTGCAGGAACTCGTTCGGGCCGTGCGCGTTGCTCTTGGGGCCGAGCACGCCACAGACCATCATCTGCGCGGTCGGAAAGCCTTCGCTCAGCATGTTCATGAGCGGAATGGTTCCGCCCTGCCCGATGTAGCCGCACGGCGCGCCGAAGTGCGCCTGGCTCGCCGCGTTGAGCGCCTGCTCGAACCAGGGCGTGATGGCCGGTGCGTTCCAGCCGGTGGCGCCGCCGCCATGCTCGAAGGTCACCTTCGCCTGGTACGGCGCGTTGTCTTCGAGCAGCGCTTTCATTTCTGCCACCGCAGCCCCGGCGTCGACCAATGGCGGCAGCCGGAGCGACAGCTTGAATGCGGTGTACGGGCGCAGCACGTTGCCCGCATCCTTCAGCGCCGGAAAGCCTTCAGCGCCGGTCACGCTCAGGGTCGGTTTCCAGGTGCGATTGAGCAGCGCCTCGAGCGGGTCGGTGGTGGTCGGCAAGGCAAAGGCCGTCGAGCCGCCGCAGTCGTAATGCGCCCATGGAAATCGCTTGTAGACCTCTTCGCCGAGGATGGCGGCAGTGGCCTTGGCTTGCGCCAGCCGATCATCGGGCACCTCGCAATGAAAGCTGGCCGGCAGCATGCGGCCGGTGGCACTGTCTTCGAGCCGGTCGAGCACCTGCCGCATGATCCGGAAGCTCGACGGCACCAGGCCCGATGCGTCGCCCGAATGAATGCCTTCAGTCAGCACCTCGACCCTGAGCGTGCCGCTCGCCATACCGCGCAGCGATGTCGTCAGCCAGAGCTGGTCGTAGTTGCCGGCACCGGAGTCCAGGCAGATCACCAGACCGACTTCGCCGAGCCGATCTTTGAGCGCGGTAACGTAAGGCAGCAGGTCGTACGAGCCGCTTTCTTCGCAAGTCTCGATCAGGCCGACGATGCGCGGATGTGCCGCGCCTTGTGCCTTCAACGCTTGCAGCGCGGCGACGCTGGCATAGACCGCATAGCCGTCGTCCGCGCCACCACGGCCATAGAGAAGACCATCGAGGTACTTCGGCGTCCACGGGCCGAGGTCGCTGCGCCAGCCGGTGAACTCGGGTTGCTTGTCGAGGTGGCCGTACATGAGCACGGTGTCGGTCATCGTGGTGCCGGTGGCGGGCACTTCGAAGAACAACACAGGGGTGCGGCCCTCGAGCCGGACGATCTCGAGCTTGAGGCCTTCGACCTTTTGCGCCTCGACCCATGCGGCCGCATTGCGCAACACGGTCTCGAGGTAGCCATGGGCCGACCAGTCGTTGTCGAAGCCCGGCGACTTGGCCGGAATCTCGATGTAGTCGGTCAACTGCTTGACGATGTCGCTGTCCCATTTGGCGGTGACATCGGACAGGGCACGACCGGCGTCGAGCAGGCCGGCGGGCATTTCACGGTGAAGGGGTGCGTTCATGTGGATCTCCGCTGAAGGGAACACGGGCAAAACATGATTCTGCGCCGCTTGGAGAGGTTGACGAAAGCGAAAGGCCGAACGCACCATCTGCCTCCATGGCAACTTCCAAAACAACCACCCCGAACATCAGAGTCGGCATCGGCGGCTGGACCTTCGAACCCTGGCGCGACAACTTCTATCCCAAGGGCCTGTCGCATGCCAAAGAGCTCGGCTACGCCAGCCGGCACACGACCGCGATCGAAGTCAACGGCACCTACTACAGCACCATGAAGCCCGAGAGCTTCAAGAAGTGGCACGACGAAGCGCCGGACGACTTCGTCTTTTCGCTCAAGGCCACGCGCTACGCCACCAACCGCAAGCTGCTGTCGACCGCAGGCGAATCGATCGAACGATTCATCGGCAGCGGCCTCACCGAATTGGGCAAGAAGCTCGGCCCCATCGTCTGGCAGTTCATGCCGACCAAGCAGTTCGACGCGGAAGACTTCGAGGCCTTTCTCGCCTTGCTGCCCAAGAAGGAAGGCAGCCACGCCTTGCGCCATGTGATGGATGTGCGGCATCCGAGCTTCATCGTGCCGGAGTACCAGAAGCTCGCCAAGAAGTACAAGGTGACCACGGTCTTCACCGACTCCGACAAGTTCCCCTCGTTCGAAGAACCCGAGGGCGACTTCACCTATGCGCGGCTCATGATGAGCGATGCCAAACTGAAGACCGGCTATGCACCGAAGGCGCTCGATGCCTGGGCGGAACGTGCGCAGAAATGGGCTGCACCAGCGGCCAGGAAGAAGACCGATGTCTTCGTCTTCTTCATCAACGGCGCCAAAGAAAAAGCACCGGCCGCGGCAGGTGCTTTGCTGGAGCGTCTGGGCTGGAAGCCCGCCGCCTGACAACGCTCGCGAGAGCGCAATGGCAATGGATCGCCGTGCGAATCAGGCTGCTTGCAACGGCTTCGTTTCGACGCTCTTGGCGCTCGAGGCACTGAAGCTGATTTCGCCGGACAGCTGGCCGCCTTCTTCGATCACGATCTTGCTGTAGCGCACCTTGCCGGTGACCTTGCCGGTTGCGTGGATCACGAGCTTTTCGCGCACGGTGAGGTTGCCGTCGAACAGGCCATGGATCTCGGCGATGTCGATCTCGGCCGAGCCCTTGAAAGCGCCCTGCTCTGCGATCTGCATCACGCGCGAGTCCATCGTGGCTTCGACCAGGCCTTCGACGATCAGCGTGTCGCAATCGGTGATCTCGACGCCCTTGAGCTTGATGTTGGGGCCGACGGTGAGCTTGCTGCCGCCTTCCTTCATCGGTGAACCGCCGGCTGCGGCGTTGGCGGCCTGCGCGTTGACGAGGGACGAAGGGTTCACGGGGCTGCCCGACAGGTTGGTCGGCGTGCCGACCAGGGGTGCCGGACGGGAAGTGAGCGAATCGGTGTCGCCGGTGCGTTTGCCGAAGAAGGGGGACTGTGTGGCCAAGGGGTAGCTCCTCTAGAAAGACGCCTATCGTAAGAACGCAGTCGGGCGGTTCGGCGCTTATTGAACAAATTTTGAGTAACTGAATAAAACGATTCGAGGTGTGCTGGATACTTTCGGCTGCCTCAAGGCGCCGAGGTGCGGCACGTTACCCTCGACCCATGCCCCACCCTTTCATGCCCGCCGTCGAACCGCCTGCCGATGCCGAGCGCTTCGGCAAGCCCGATCACGGATGGCGCCGCGCCCTTTTCTCGGTCATCTTCGAATCTGAATCACGCGCAGGGCGACTGTTCGATCTGGTGTTGATCGCCGTCATCGTGAGCAGCGTGACGGTGGTCGTGCTCGACAGCGTGCAGACGATTCGCGATCGCGTCGGCGACGTCTTCGCGGTGCTCGAATGGGTCTTCACCGCCCTCTTCACCATCGAGTACCTGGGCCGGCTGGCGTGCGTGCGTCGGCCCTTGCGATATGCCTTGAGCTTCTACGGCGTGATCGACTTGCTCGCCTTGCTGCCGACCTTCCTGATCGTGCTGGCGCCCGAGTTCGCTTACCTCATCGACGTCCGCATCCTGCGGCTGTTGCGCGTGTTCCGCATCTTCAAGTTGTCGCGCTACTCGGCCGAGTACCGGGCGCTCGCGACCGCAGTGGCCGCGAGCCGACGCAAGATCACCGTCTTCGTCGGTTTCGTGATGCTGGTGGTGCTGGTCATGGGCACCTTGATGTACGTGGTCGAAGGGCCGCAGCATGGCTTTACCAGTATCCCGGTGGCGATCTACTGGGCGATCTCGACGATGGCGACGGTGGGCTTCGGCGACCTCGTGCCGAAGACCGATCTGGGCCGCGCCATCGCGTCGGTGATGATGCTGCTCGGCTGGGGTGTGCTGGCGGTGCCGACCGGCATCGTGACGGCGGAGTTGTCACGGCGCGGACCGGATGACAGCGGTGCGCCCATGACGGCCGCACCTGTCATCGCCCGCGGCTTGTTGGCGACGGTGCCACCGACGGCGTCAGCGGACGCTTCGTCGACGCCCTCACCCGCTGCATCGTCTATGACCGGTTCGTGCGACGCCTGCGGTGCCGATCACCACGCAGCCGACGCGCGCTATTGCCGATGTTGCGGCGCTTCGTTGTTGGCCTGAGCATCGGCCCGATCGAATCGAGTTCACGTCACAACGCGTCCTCGAGCCCTCAGAGGGACGCCGGAAGAGCCTTCCGAACGACCTTCACCGAACGGCGTTCATCGCCGTCTTCCAGCCAAGACCTTCGTGCGCCGTGGTGCGCGGCCGGTATTCGCAACCCAGCCAGCCGTCCCAGCCACCATCGGCCGACAGCTCGTCGATGAGCGCGAACAGATAGCCGTAGTTGAGTTCGCCCTGATCGGGCTCGTTGCGCTCCGGCACGCTGGCGATCTGCAGATGACCGACGCGGCCCGTCGGCAGGTACTTGCGCAACTTCATCGCGACGTCGCCCTCGACGATCTGGCAGTGGTACAGATCCATCTGCACCTGCAGATTGAGCGCGCCGACCGCATCGATGATCTCGTGCGCGTGGTCTTGCCGGTTCAAGAAGAAGCGCGGGATGTCGCGCGTGTTGATCGGCTCGATCAGCAACCCGATGCCCTGCTTGGCGGCTTCGACCGCTGCCCAATGCAGGTTCGCGACATAGGTCGGCTGCAAGGTGTCGCGCTCGATGCCTTCAGGCACCAGCCCCGCCATCACATGGATGCGTGGGCACGACAGCGCCTTGGCATAGCCCAGCGCCTTGTGGACGCCGGCGCGGAAGTCCGCCTCGCGTCCCGGCAGGCAGGCGATGCCGCGTTCGCCCCCTTCCCAATCGCCGGGCGGCGCGTTGAACAGCACCTGCTGCAGGCCGTTGTCGCGCAAGCGTGCTGCCAGATCGGCCTCGGGCCACTCGTAGGGAAACAGGTACTCGACCGCCTTGAAGCCATCTTTCGCAGCCGCTTCGAAGCGGTCGAGAAACGGCAGTTCGTTGTACAGAAAACTCAGATTCGCAGCGAACTTGGGCATGGCAAAACTCCTGTCTCGTATTCTTGTTTCGACTCAGGCGCGTTCGAACTTGAACACTGCCGTGCTGGCACGCGCATTGGGCAGCCACCGTACTCTACGGTCATCCTGCACGCCGAACGAGTCGAGCACGCGCAACTGGTTCTTGCCAGCGAGCACCTCGAAATCCTTGAAGGTGCCGACGCGAATGTTGGGCGTGTCGTACCACTGGTACGGCAGGCGTCGCGTCACCGGCATGCGGCCTCGCGCCACGCTCAGCCGGTTGGGCCAATGCGCGAAGTTCGGGAAGGCGACGATGCCGATGCGCCCGACGCGCGCCGTCTCGCGCAGCATCACCTCGGCATTGCGCAGATGCTGCAGCGTGTCGATCTGCAGCACCACGTCGAACGATGCGTCGTCGAACATCGCCAAGCCTTCGTCGAGGTTCAACTGGATGACGTCGACGCCGCGGCGGATGCACTTGAGCACGTTGCCATCGGCGATCTCGACGCCGTAGCCGCTGCAGCCGCGTTCGCGCTGCAGCAGGTCGAGCAATGCGCCATCGCCGCAGCCCAGGTCGAGCACACGGGCGCCCTCCGGCACCAGACGGGCGATCAGTTGTTGCGTATCGATGTCGCTCATGCCGGCAGCCCCAGCTCGGTTGCGACGCGCTCGAAGTAGGAACGCACGACGCCCACGTAGCGCACATCGTCGAGCAGAAAAGCATCGTGGCCGTGCGGCGCATCGATCTCGGCGTAGCTCACGTTGCGACGGTTGTCGAGCAGCGCCTTCACCATCTCGCGGCTTCGGGCCGGTGAGAAGCGCCAGTCGGTCTTGAAGCTCACGAGCAGGAACTTGGCCGTGGCTTGCGCCAAGGCAAGGCTCAAGTTGCCGCCGTGGTCACGTGCCGGGTCGAAGTAATCCAGTGCGCGCGTGATGAGCAGATAGGTGTTGGCGTCGAAGTATTCACTGAACTTGTCGCCCTGGTAGCGCAAGTAACTTTCGATCTGGAATTCGACCTCTTGCGTCGAGTAGCGGTACGTGGTCGGGTCGGCCTCGCCTTCGACGGCACTGCGCAGGATGCGCCCGAACTTCTCGTTCATCACGTCGTCGCTGAGATAGGTGATGTGGCCGATCATCCGCGCGATGCGCAGGCCGCGCTTCGGGATGACGCCGTGCGCGTAGAAGTGACCGCCGTTGAAGTCCGGGTCGGTCACGATGGCACGCCGCGCGACTTCATTGAAGGCGATGTTTTCGGCCGTGAGATTGGGCGCGCTGGCAATGACGACCGCGTGACCGACGCGCTCCGGATACTGCAAGGTCCACGACAACGCCTGCATGCCGCCGAGGCTGCCGCCCATGACGGCCGCAAGACGCTCGATGCCGAGGCGGTCGAGCAACGCAGCTTGCGCATCGACCCAGTCTTCGACCGTGACGACGGGAAAGTCGGCACCGTAGATTCGACCGGTCGCAGGATCGGTGTGCATGGGCCCGGTCGAGCCGAAGCACGAGCCCAGGTTGTTGACGCCGATGACGAAGAACCGATCGGTGTCGAGCGGCTTGCCGGGCCCGATCATGTTGTCCCACCAGCCCTCTGACTTCTCTTGCCCCTCATACACGCCCGCGACGTGATGGGAGGCGTTGAGCGCATGGCAGACCAGCACCGCGTTGCTCTTGTCGGCATTGAGCTCGCCGTAGCTTTCCCAAGCGAGCGAATAGCCGCTGATCGACGCGCCGCTGCGCAGGGCGAGCGGCCCGGCGAACGACATCGATTGCGAAGTGACGACCAACGACATGAATGAAAAAGACCCGGCCTCGCCAAAAAACGAGCCGGGTCCGGCGTCCGTCTTTAGCAGTATTTGTTAAGCGCCCGCAAGCTGGAAGCAAATCGGCGCGTCGGGAAAGTATAGCAATGCGCTCGCGGTGTGAACGGTGCTGGTAAGCAACGTGCCGAACGTGCGCTTGGTAAGCGTGCGCTGACTTCAGAATTGTTGTGGCGCAAGACACAAACACAAATTACTGCTTGCGTTTGTGAGATTTCACCCATAATAAAAGGGCTTCCCTTCAAATTCCGGGGCAGCGGATTCGGTGATCGGCCAGTTTCGCGCGACACAACGGTTCGTTGGGTCGTGCTTTCGGGACTCCATCGCTTTTGTGTTTGTGTTGATATTAGGAGTCCCTCGATGGGCAACAAACTGTACGTCGGCAATCTGCCGTATTCGGTGCGCGACGGTGATCTCGAACAGGCTTTCGGTCAGTTCGGTGCGGTGACCAGCGCCAAGGTGATGATGGAACGCGATACGGGCCGCTCCAAGGGCTTCGGTTTCGTCGAAATGGGCAGCGACGCCGAAGCGCAAGCTGCCATCAACGGCATGAACGGCCAGCCACTCGGCGGTCGCAGCGTCGTCGTCAATGAAGCCCGGCCGATGGAGGCCCGTCCCCCGCGCAGCGGTGGCGGCGGCTACGGTGGCGGTGGTGGATATGGCGGCGGTGGTGGCGGAGGCTACGGCGGCGGCGGCGGTGGTGGCCGAAGTGGCGGCGGTGGTGGCTACGGCGGCGGTGGAAGTGGTGGCGGCGGTTACGGCGGCGGTGGTCGCAGCGGCGGCGGTGGTGGCGATGGCGGATTCCGCAGCCCCTACGGTGCCGGCCCGCGTGGCGGCGGCGGTGGTCGCAGCGGCGGTGGTGGCGGCTACGGCGGCGGTGGCAACAGCGGTTATTGAATCAGCTCTTGCGCGAACAAAAAAAGGCTCCTGGGGAGCCTTTTTTTATGGCTCATTGCTCCGTCTGCCGCTTCTTGCGCCCACGACCTTGCACCAGGCGGTCGTAAAGCGCATCGGGCACCACGCGCATGAGCTTGGCGACGACGCCCATCTGCCAGGGAATCACGCGGTAACTCGTACCGGATTCGATGGTTTTGAAGGCTGCGTCTGCAAACTCGCCGGCCTGCATCAGGAACGGCATGCCGTAGCGGTTGCCTTGCGTGAGCGGCGTGTCGATGTAGCCGGGGCACAGCGTGACGACCTTGACCCCGCTCGGTCGCAACTCGCCACGCAGGCTTTCGCAATACGCCACGACGCCGGACTTGCTGGCGCAGTAGGCGCCGTGCCCTGGCAGTCCACGGATCGACGCGACACTGCCGATGCCGACCAGACGTCCGCTGCCGCGCTTCGCCATGGCGGCGACGAACGGATGAAAGGTCGCTGCCAGCCCGATGTTGTTGACCGCGAAGGTGCGCGTCAGCACGTCCAGGTCGCCTCGCTCCGCAGTGTCGATGCCGACGCTGATGCCGGCATTGGCGATCACCACATCGGGCAAGCCTTGTTGTGCGATGCACTCCACGCCTGCCGCCACGATGCTGTCGATCTGCGCGACGTCGGCGCCGTAGATCCGGAAGCGATCTGCGGCAAGCTGCCGCGTTTGCGCCCACGATTCGATCTCGGACGTGCGGCGCGCCACCAGCGCGAGGCAGTAGCCGGCGTCATAGAAGCGCGCAGCCAGCGCCTGACCGATACCGCTCGAAGCACCGGTGATGAAGACGAGTGGTGCCATGGCGGTTCCGGTGGAGGTCAAGAGACTGTCAACGTTTTTTGGCGGCAGCCGGCGCAGGATTCGCGCCCGGCATCAACACACCGCGCACCCGACCGCGCAGCACGGCCACGCCGGTCATGTTGTCGTAGTCGAGGTTGTCGGCGGTGAACGTGTCGGCGCCACGCGTCAGGGTGACCGGCTGGTTCGACGTCACGCGCTCGGTGTCGAGAAACGCATAGAGGAACTCGCCGCGAAACTGCATCTGGGGCACCGGTTGACCCCCGGCTGCAGTGCCAGCTTCACGGGTGACGATGGCATCGCCGAAGAGCTGGACTTCGCTGCCGTCGGCGTTCGACAGCCCGCGGTTGGCGGTGGCGCGCGTCGTGAATCCGGTCGGCGATATCGAGCGCAAGCGCACCTTGTCGACCTCGAGCGTGTCGGTGTCCGGGAAGTGCCGGCCTTCGGTGCCGAACAACTCGCTGCGCAACGCGCCGTTGGCAAGGTAGTTCTTGATGACGAAGCCGCGCATGAAGTAGTCGGGTTCGTGCACCGGCGCCACCTTGGCGGTCGGGGCGATCAGGCGCGGCGCGTTGCGCACCAGCCAGTAGGTGCCGAGCGCCAGCACCGCAGTGAGGATGATCGGCAAGTAGATCGTGACGCGATCGAAGCCATCGCGCAGCCGCGCCCAGATCGACTTCATGCGGCCGTTTCGGGTGCAGCGCGCGCAGCGTCGAGCAAGCGGCGGTAATGGCCGCTGGCAGTCAGCAGCAGATCGCAGAACTCGCGTGCTGCGCCCTCGCCACCGCGTGCCCGCGTGACGTAGCGAGCCATCTCGCGCACTTCGATGTGCGCGTTGGCCGGCGCGACGGGGAGGGCGACCCGGCCCAGCACCGGGAGGTCGGGCCAGTCGTCGCCGATGGCCGCGGCCTGCGACCACTCGAACCCGAGCGCTGCGAGCATCGTCTCGGCCGCAGGCAATTTGTCTTCGGTGCCGAAGCGGACGTGCTCGATGCCGAGCGCTGCCAGCCGCACGCGCAGGGGCTTGGAATCGCGACCGGTGATCACGGCCGGTGTGATGCCCGCCATGCGCAGCAGCTTGAGGCCGTAGCCATCGAGGATGCTGAATCGCTTCAGCGTTTCGCCTTCTTCAGTGAAGTAGACGCCGCCATCGGTGAGCACACCGTCGACGTCGAAAAAGGCGATGCGGATGTCCTGTGCGGCGAGCAGGGTTTCGGCCTTGAACGGCAACGGCATCAAATGACCTTCGCTCGCATCAGGTCGTTGATGCTGAGCGCGCCGGTCAGCAAGCCATCGGCGTCGACCACCAGTACGCTGGTGATGCGGTGCTGTTCCATCAGTTCGGCGGCTTCGACACCCAGCGCATCGGCGCGAATGGTGCGCGGGGCATGGTGCATGACTTCGCTCGCGGTCAAGGCACGCAGGTCGGCGCCGGTTTCGATCAGGCGGCGCAGATCGCCATCGGTGAAGACGCCGATGGCGCGACCCTCTGCATCCACCACGGCAGCCGCGCCCAGACCCTTCGAACTCATCTCGCGCATCAGCACGCTCATGCTGGCGTCGCGTGTGACGCGCGGCACGTTGTCTCCGCTGCGCATCAGGTCGGCCACGTGCGTGAGCAGCTTGCGGCCGAGCGCGCCGCCCGGATGCGAGCGCGCGAAGTCTTCGGTGCCGAAGCCGCGCGCATCGAGCAGGGCGACGGCCAGCGCATCGCCCAGCGCCATTTGCGCGGTGGTGCTGGCAGTCGGTGCGAGGTTGAGGGGACAGGCTTCCTTTTCGACGCCGCTGTCGAGCAAGATGTCGGCGTGGCGGCCGAGCATGGAGTCGGCCCGGCCGGTCATGGCGATCAGCGGCACGCCCTGGCGCTTGACGACCGGCAAGATGGCGGCGAGCTCGTCGCTTTCACCGCTGTTCGAAATCGCCAGCACCAGGTCGACCGACTTGATCATGCCGAGATCGCCATGACTGGCCTCGGCCGGGTGCACGAACATGGCCGGCGTGCCGGTCGATGCCAATGTGGCGGCGATCTTGCGGCCGACGTGGCCGCTCTTGCCCATGCCCATCACGACCACGCGACCGCGCACGTTGAGGATCAGGTCGATCGCCTCGACGAAGCTCGGGCCGACGCGGCTCTTCAGGCCGAGGACGGCAGCCGCTTCGATGTCGAACGTGGTCCGGGCACGCGCGAGCATCTTGTCGGGATCGGTCGGGGCGACCAGGGGAGGGCGGGAACTCATCGATGGGATTTTATCGGCCGGGGACGGGGCCCATTCAAACATGGGCACGCCGCGCGCATGGTGCTTGCTAGCATCCGCCCATGTCATCGTTCGAGCTTGCCCTGTTGTACCTGCTGGCCGCAGTGATCGGCGTGGTGGCTTGCCGCATGCTCAAGCTGCCGCCGATGCTCGGCTATCTCAGCGCCGGCGTGCTGATCGGGCCGCATGCGTTCGCCTTCGCGCAGAACACCGAAGGCATTCAGCATCTGGGCGAGTTCGGCGTGGTGTTCCTGATGTTCGTCATCGGACTCGAGTTCAACCTGCCCAAGTTGCGCGCGATGCGGCAGCACGTCTTCGGTCTCGGCTTGCTGCAGGTGCTGTTGACGATGACGATCGCGACGGCCGGCGCCCTGGTGTTGAGCACGGTGTTGCCTGTCGGATGGCGGCTCGGGTGGCAAACCGCGCTGGCCTTGTCAGGTGCGCTCACGATGAGCAGCACCGCCATCGTCGTCAAGCTCATGGCCGAGCGCCTGGAGCTGGAAAGCGAACACGGCAAGCGCGTGATGGGCGTGCTGCTGTTCCAGGATCTGGCCGTGGTGCCGTTGCTGGTGTTGATTCCGGCCTTGGGCGCACCGCCCGAAGCGCTGGCCACCGCACTCGGCATCGCGTTGGCGAAGGCCACATTTCTGATCGGCGTGCTGCTCTATGGCGGGCCGCGCGTGATGCGCTGGTGGCTGACGATCGTGGCGCGGCGGCGCAGCGAAGAGCTGTTCATCCTCAACGTGTTGCTGGTCACGCTCGGCCTCGCGTGGATCACCGAATTCGCCGGTCTGTCGCTGGCGCTGGGCGCCTTCATCGCGGGCATGCTGATCTCGGAAACCGAATACAAGCACCAGGTCGAAACCGACATCCGGCCGTTCCACGACGTGCTGCTCGGCCTTTTCTTCATCACGATCGGCATGGCGCTCGATTGGCACATCGTGCTGGACAAGTGGGCGCTGGTCGCCGTGCTGCTCGTGCTGCCGCTGCTGTTCAAGCTCGGCCTGGTGATGCTGCTGGCGCGCTGGCTCGGCGCGACCGCGGGCGTGTCGTTGCGCACCGGTCTCTATCTCGCGCAGGCCGGTGAGTTCGGCTTCGTGCTGCTGACGCTGGCGCAAGGCCGCGGGCTGCTGCCGCCCCAGCTGGCCAGCCCGGTGCTGGCGTCGATGGTGCTGTCGATGCTGGCCACGCCCTTCATCATCATGTACAGCAACGCGATCGTGCGAAAGCTGGTGGCGAGCGACTGGCTGCAGCAGTCGCTGCAGATGACATCGATCGCGCGCAAGACCATCAACACCGCCAAGCACGTGATCATCTGCGGCTATGGCCGCTGCGGCCAGAACCTGGCGCGCATCCTGGAGCGCGAAGGCATCCCGTACATGGCGCTCGATCTGGACCCCGACCGCGTCCGACAGGCGGCGGCGGCCGGCGATTCGGTCGTGTTCGGCGATGCGGCGCGGCTGCAGGCGCTGATGGCCGCGGGCCTGGCACGGGCCAGCGCCGTGGTGGTGACCTACCTCGACGTCCCTGGGGCGCTCAAGGTGCTCGCCAACACGCGTGCGCACGCGCCGCAGGTGCCGGTGATCGTCCGCACGCAAGACGACCACGACCTCGAGAAGCTGCAAGCGGCCGGCGCGACCGAGGTGGTGCCGGAGGCGATCGAAGGCTCGCTGATGCTGGCCAGTCATGCGCTGGCGCTGGTCGGCGTGCCGATGCGGCGCGTGATCCGCGTGGTGCAAGACCTGCGCGACGCGCGCTACAACCTGCTGCGTGGCTACTTCCACGGCGCCGACGACGACAACGCGGACGAGCTCGACCACGAGCGGCTCAACAGCTTCACTTTGAACTCAGGTGCGCGTGCGGTAGGCCAACCACTGGCGCGGCTGGCGCTGCATGCGCTCGGCGTGCGGGTGGCGAGCATTCGCCGGCACGATGGTCAGGCGAGCGAGCCGGGCGAAGACACGGTGTTGCTCGATGGCGATACGCTGGTCTTGTCGGGCAAGCCGGGCAACCTGGCGATGGCGGTCGAGCGGTTGCAGAAGGGCTGATCGCGACCTGCAGCGCTAAAGCGCAGCGCCCGCGCGCGTCGGTGGCCGATCTGCGACGTCGCCCGGCACCCACTGCTCGTCGATGCGCACGAAGTTCTTGCGCTGCGTCAGCTGCCATCCTTGCGCCGCCGGTTGCCAGCGCGCGCTGCGCCAGGTCGGCAACTCACGTGCCAATGCCTCCGCGACGCCGGGGTTGTCGAGCCAGGGCGCTGGTTGATCGAGCACCCATTGGACGTCGGCCGGGACGCCGGTGTACGGCTTGCCGCGCAGGCGCATGTCATCGACACGACCAATGTTGGCCACGCTTTGGAGCTTGACGGCTCGGGCGATGCACAGGCGTCGCGCACCCGCCCAGTCGGCGAGCGCGGGCAACGGCTGGTAGACGAAGATCGCTTGCGATACGGCGCCGCCGGAGTGGCCGTTGGCCGGTGCAGCATAGAGGCCGGCCGCCACGAGGATGTTCATCCATGACACGGTCGCCGCGTTGTCGATTTCGACGTTGACGGGCTCCTGGTCGTAGGCCAGGCCGTTGGCCACGCAGATCGGATCACGGCCCGGGCTGTCGCCTTGCGCGATGGCGGTGCGCATGGCGATCTGCAATGCGTCGGCAGAGACCTCGGGCGGCCGCGGCCACCACAGCATCGCGGCGAACACGGCGAGCAGTGCTGTGGCAACGCCGAACGCGGCGTACCGTTTGCCGTCGACGCTCCGGCCGGTTGTCCGCGCCTTCATCGACGAATCGAGGGAGGCAGCGATCGTCCGGGCACGCTGCGAGGCCGAGCCCAATGCAGCACCGCATGCATCGCAGTACGGCGCCTTCCCATCGACCTGCTTCGAGCATGCTGCGCACCACATTTCGGTCACCAGTGTTTGCATGCTTGCGGTCCGCCGGCCAAGGCACCCGGTTCGACGCGGGCGACGCGATCAGCGTGGCTCAATTGGCCATGCTCGGGTTGCGCTTTTCTTCGTCGATCCGCTGTTGTTTCCGCACAGCGTCGCACTGTGGATGCGACCTGAATTCCGCCTTGGCGCATTGGCTGACCATGCATTGCGCCATGGCGATGAAGTTGCGTCCGGCGCATTCCGTCTGCGGGGCAGCGGGCGGCGGCGGTGGCGGCTCTGGTGCTGGTACCGGCGCGGCCAGTGCGGCCGTCGGTGCAGGAGCGACAACCACGGGCGTCGCTGCTGCTTTTTTCGGTCTGTTGGACGCTGTCGCGGCCGTGGGCCGCGTCGCTACGGGCTGCGGTGCGGCCGCGGGTGGCGCCGCAGCGGCTGCGACAGCAGACGGGGGAACCGCGGCTGCGGGTGCTTTCGTCCCCGTCGTGTCCGGCACCGGAGCGGGTGTTGGTGTTGGTGTTGGTGTTGGTGTTGGTGTTGGTG
>CAXTCC010000073.1:0-16374 GCA_964242015.1 uncultured Variovorax sp. | reverse complement strand
CCCTGTGATCGGGGTGACGGAGGCATTCATGATTTTTCTTTGTTGTTGTTGTTCGGAAGGGGGAGGGCGCCCGCTTGCAGCATCCGTTCGACGTAGCGCGCCACGGTGTCGATTTCGAGATTGACGTTGCTGCCGACCCCCAAGGTGCCGAGACCGGTGTTTTCGACGGTGTGCGGGATCAGGTTGATGCTGATCTCGCTGCCGTCCGCGACGTCTTCGAGAACCAGGTCGGTCACCGTGTTGACGGTCAGGCTGACGCCGTTGACCGTGATCGAGCCCTTGTACGCAAGAAAACGTGCGAGTGCTTGCGGCGCGACGATTCGCAGTTCCCAGCTTTCGCCGACCGCCGCGAAATGACTGACCGTGCCGATGCCGTCGACATGACCGGAGACGATGTGGCCGCCCAGCCGGTCGTTGGCGCGCAGGGCTTTTTCAAGGTTGACGGCGCCCTCGGGCTCGGAGAGGCCGGCCGTCTTGTCGAGTGATTCGGCAGAAATATCGATGGTGAACTGCTGTCGTGGCACGTCGAGCGACGTGACGGTCATGCAGGCACCGTTCAGCGCGATGCTGTCGCCGAGGCCCACGTCGTCCAGGTAACCTGGAGGCGTCGCAATACTGAGCCGCTTGCCGTGGGATGAAGAGCTTCCGAGGTCGTGGACTGCGGCGATGCGCCCCACGCCGGTGATGATTCCGGTGAACATTCACGGATTTTCGCAGAACGCGCGAGCCGTGTTCGGCAGATGCGCGACAAGAGCCGCAAAAGACGCGATGGCAGAACGCTAGAAGGCGTCTTTGCCCCGCACGCGGGCGACGATCCGGAGGTCGGGGCCGATCAGTTCCACCGAGCGGAATTCGAGCAGCAATGCGTCCGTCAGCGCGGTGAGTGGGCCGCCTGCGTGGGTGTGGCTGGCCATGTCGAGGCCGTTGCCGATCAGTTTGGGCGCGAGATAGACCACGAACTCGTCGACCAGTCCTTCGCGGATCAGCGAGCCGTTGAGTTTGTGGCCGGCCTCGACGTGCAGTTCGTTGACTTCCCGCGTTGCGAGGTCTTTCAGCAGCGCCGCGAGATCGACCTTGCCCTGCGGGTTCGGCAGGCAGGTCACGGTGGCGCCGCGTGCTTCGAGTGCCGTGGCCTTAGCTTCGTCTCGCGTGGCGGCGTAGATCCATACGGCACGCTCGGCATCGAAAATGCGTGCGTCCGGCGTCGTTTGAAGGTGGCTGTCGACCACGACCAAGGGCGGTTGGCGCGCTGTGTCGACCAGTCGAACGTCGAGGCGAGGGTTGTCTTCGAGCACCGTGCCGACGCCCGTCAACATGGCGCCAGACCGTGCCCGCCACGCATGACCATCGGCACGCGCCGGCGGGGAGGTGATCCATTGGCTGGCGCCGTTCTCCAGGGCCGTCTTGCCATCGAGCGATGCGGCGACCTTGAGGCGAACCCACGGTGACTTGCGGATCATCCGGCTGAAGAAGCCGATGTTGAGTTCGCGGGACTCGACGTCGCCGGGGCCTGTTTCCACGTCGATGCCTGCGGCGCGAAGTTTGGCGAATCCCTGTCCGGCCACGAGTGGATTCGGGTCGGCGAGCGAGGCCACGACCTTGGAGATGCCGGCAGCGATCAGCGCGTCGCTGCAGGGGCCCGTTCGACCGTGATGGGAGCAGGGTTCCAGCGTGACGTAGGCTGTGGCGCCCTCAACGGAATGGCCTTTTGAGGACGCGTCACGCAATGCCATGACCTCGGCATGCGGACCGCCGGTCCGCTGTGTTTGGCCGATGCCGATCACCTCGCCGGTCGGCGCCACGAGCACACAGCCGACAGCGGGATTGGGTGGGACGGCCCACTGCGCCGCGCTTGCCAATGACAAGGCGCGTCGCATCGGCTCGGCCATGTCGCCCGGGGCAGGCGCTGGAAGCGGGGCTGGAGAAGCGGCGGGCGGGGCGGTCAACGTGGGTTCAGTGCCGAGTAAGGACAGGTGAATGGGGCGCGCCGCCGTGGCCGAGGTGCGAAAGATGTTCAGCGATTCCAGCAGTCGGCGACCAAGTCGGCGCTGCCAGCGGACGCGGCAAAGGTGATGCCGCGAACGCTGGATTGGTCCAGCGTGAACGTCCCGCACTTGTCGTCGGACTGCGCACCCAGAGGGCTTGCGGTCAGAGTGTAGGCCGAGTCGGTGGATGTCTTTAGCGCCACGGTGTATCGCCTGCCCGGGACTGTGGTGAGCGACAGGGGCAGCGGCGTCGCGTCGGTCCCGTTCTTCACGATCGCGGCGGGATAGACGCCGTTGGCCGTCGCCACGCGTTCCATCCACTGTGCGGCTTGCAACAACCCGGCGCGTGCCTCTGCCCGATGACCGCGGCGCACATATTCCTGGAAGCTCGGCAGTGCGAGGGCGGTGAGGATGCCGATAACTGCCACGACGGTCATCACTTCGATCAAGCTGAAGCCGCGATGCCCTCTGCGCTGTTGCGCGGTCATTGCATTTGCCTCCATGACGGACGCAGCGCGGAGCGGCCGAGCAGTTTGCGATCGGTGCAGATCTGCCCGGCTGCGCAGATGGCCTTTTCTGTATTCGTCGCGCTGTCTCTGAGGCCGGACCGGACGCCGGTTTCATTGCGCGATGCAACACCGGTCGCGCTTGTCGCACCCACCGCGCCGGCAGAAGCGTAGATCTCGGACTTCGGCGCGCTGCCGTTGATGGCGTTGATCGTCGTCAGGAAGTTGCGCGCGCCAGTGAGAGTGGGGGAGCAAGTTTCGCGCGTGATGTCCTCGCCGGCCGCGGGCACTGCGCTCGACACGTCGATCAGTTGGCCGTCGAACCAGTTCAGGTTGCCGAGCACCCGTTCGCCTGGCGGTAGATCGAGGTACCAACCGCGTTTGGCGGGCGAGCCGGCGTAGTCGACCGGGTTCGACGACACGGACCACAACGGGCTCGCGTTGCCGGAGCCTGATGCAATGACCGCGGCCGCGACGGAGCCGATCGTCTGCTGCACCAGCGCACCGCGGCCGCCAGTGAGATGGCTTCCGCCGGTAAGCGCGAGCTTGCCGGCACTGCGCGATACCGCGGTGTTGTCATAGACGCCGTAGACCGTTTGAACCGCCTTGTCGGTTCGGTCCGCATCGGTGAGATTCGCACCTGTGCCGAAGACCACCATCACGCCTCCTTTCGGATGCGGCAACCAGACCGGGGCGCTTGTGATGGGCTGCGGCTGGCTTGGCGCGCTTGCGGCGCTGGCAGAAGTCGCCGCATAGAGCGGCGCGCCGTCGAAGGCGGTCTTCCAGTCCGACGGCGAGGCGGCGCTGAGATCGAACTTCCAGAGGTGGCCGAGCAAGTCGCCGGCATAGGCGACGTCTGGCACGTTGTCGCCGTTCAGATCGACGAGCCGGGGCGCTGAGAGGCCGTTGCCGGTGAGCCCGCTCTCGTTGGTCGCATGGACCTTCCTCAACTCGCGGGCGCCGTCGAGGTACTGGATCATCAGCACGGCGTTTTCTCGCGTGCTGTTGTAGCCGTTGCCCGTGACCAGTGCCCAGCGGCCGTCATTGAGCTGCGTGATTTGGCGCGTGACGGATGTGTCGCCCTGCTCGCGAACGGGTTCGCTGAAGATGTAGCCCATGTCCGCATCGCTGGAACTTGCAGCCGATGCGGTCTGGTCGAGCACGACGATGTTTCCGGCGTTGCCGGCGACGAACGCGCTTGGGTCGGTGACGTCGAGGACGAAGTAACCCTTGCCGCCCGCGCCCATGAAGCCCGCCAGATAGGTCTTCCAGCTTCCTCGCACGTGGAGGTCGCCGGCGAGGGGCGAGCCGTCGACGAAGTAGCGATGGGCGTAGCCGGCCTGGGTCAGTTGCGACAACCCGGCGTAGGCTGCCATGGGCACATAGGCAAGACGCTCTTTGCCGTCGGCGACCGAAAAGCCGTGCAGCATGCCGTCGTTGGCGCCGACATAGAGCATAGAAGATCGCGAACTGCTGGCTGCTCTAAATGCGGCATATCCGTTCGCGCTGTAACCCGCTCCTGGCTTGCCCGCCACGTGCCATGGTTTGGAGTTCACGACGTCACCATGGCGCGAATCGCGGTTGCGAAAGTTGCCGCCGTTCGACTCCTCGTCGTCGCGAGCGCCGCGCACGAAGGCGAGACGTTCTTTGCCCAAACCATCGACGGTGGCGTTCGAGGTATCGAGGACCCGTTGCTGCGCGGTTGCCAAGGCGCTCCAGACGAACGAAATACCGTTGACGGCACTGCTGTCGCCGGCCGCTGGCGAGCGCCTCGCAGACATGACAACGCGGGCGTTCGGCGAGAAAGCAATGTCGTCCATCAACGTCGCGGTGGAAATGGGCTTCGCAGCGCTCGTTGCTGTGGCGGGCACGGTTCCCCAAAGGCCGTCGGCCGACGCGACGCCCGTACCGGCGGCCAATTTGTGTGCGGTGATGGCACCGCTCCAGGCGGCCGGGTCGTAAGAGGACGTGAAGACTGCGGCATCGAGTCGTGTCGAGCTGGCGCTGACCGACACCGAGCTGATGGGCGAGGACTTGTCGGCAGCAATCGAATCGAGGATGTCCTTGAACGCTGCGGCAAGCGAGTCCGCGGTCGGCGCAGGCACGAACTTCCCGCGACCGTTCAATGCCGCGTGCCAAAGCTCGGGCATCCGCGAGGTCTCGTCGCCGTCGATAGGGTCGCTCCAGTGCGCTCGGCCTGTCATCAGTGCTGCGTAGTCGCCACCGGTCCAGGTGTCGGTGCCGAACTTGGGCGTGGCTTTGGTGGCATTCCAGTTGGCCGCGGCGTTGAAGCCGACGGTGTAGGTCGTCATGTGTTGCCACGTCGCCGGATCGTTGCGCGGGTTCCAGAATTCCGGAACCGTTCTGCTCGATCCATCGCCGGTGAAGGTCTGGTCGCCCTTGTGGACGATCTTCGTGGGGACATCGTTTGCGAGCGACGGCTGCAGATCTGTCGCCCAGAAGTAGAAGGCGAGATCGGAGAGCGTTGGCAACGCGCTCGTGCCGAAGCGGTCGCGGTAGATGTTCGTGCTGTCGATCGCGACGTCGTAGACCGTCTTGCCATCACCCAATGTTCCGGTCGTTCCATCCCGGTTGCCGATCGATCGTGCGACGGCGCTGTCGGCTGCGTCCCATGACGTTGTATTGTTCCAGCCACCGTCGGTCATGAAGAGGTTGTAGGCCTTGCGGCAGCTCAGCATCGGTTGTTGCGTGACGCCGGGCACGCTGGCCCAAGGACTGTCGATGCTTGGCGACAGCTTCAAATACTGACCGGCGTTGAACAACATGCGGTGCGACGGCGTGGCACCCTGAGGCGCCAGCGTGTCGATCCACTGCTGGAAGCGACCGCGCTGCATGGCATCGAGCACTCTCATCGCATTCTGGTTCTTGCAGTCTCCGCCTGCAGGGATCGTGTAGCAGCCCGTCATGGCTTGCCATGCAAGGCGGATCGAACCGTCCGGAACGTTGGCTTCCGAGAACGTGCTTTTCAAGGCGCTGCGCAGCGTTGCCATGCCCGACACATCCATGCTGCGTGAGTCGTCGACCGACACGATGACGTTGGGCGCGGGCCGTCGAAACGCCGTGCCCGCCGGCGAGGTACTCAAGACCAGCGGACTGCCGATGGCGTCGAGAGCGAACCCCATGACGAGCACAACAAGCGTGGCGAGGCTCCGCGCAGGCAGCGCGAGCAATGACTTTGTTTTGATACCGACCCCCTGATTTTTCGCCGGGCACACGCCCGGCCCGACTCAAGAACTGACTTTTTTCCAGACGAAGACCGACTGCACGACGGCCTGGGTTCCGGGCTTGAGCCCTTGTGCCACTGCGGTGATGCGATAGATGTTGGGCCGCGTGCTGTCGGGCGCAAAGGTCTGGGCCGGGCCGGCGACGACCGCCGAGGTGGTGTCGTAGGGCAGCACTTCGACCCAGTACCAGGCCTTGGCTTCGGCACCTGCGGTCGTCTTGAGCAGTGGGTTACCGACCTCGCCAGCTTGCGCTCCCGTGAACCGTCCATAGGTTGCCGCCGAGGCTTTCATCGCGCCCAGTGACGTCGCCGTCATCCAGAACTCAACGGCGACGTTGGTCGCCGTGCAGATGCCCGCCAGGCATGAAGGGGTCCTGGCTCCCAAAGCAGCGTCCAGGTCCTGAAAGTCGTTTGTGCTTTCTGGATAGAAGGCCTGGCCCTGGCTTGGGTCGATGACTTGAGGTCGGCAAAAGGCGCCGCTGCATCCGGAGCCGTCGGGCTTCTGGCCTCGAATGTCGAACTCGGCGTCGCGCACCATGGCCTGGGCGGCTTCGAGTGCGCGTTGGTAGTCACTGTCGGTGCCGGTCAACAGTTCGTTGAAGAGGGCAGTGCGCGAGGACCAGAGTACAAGCAGCATCGACAGCAGCAACACCACCATCACGATGAAAAGCGATATGCCCTGCTGGCGCAAACGTGGCGTGCGCATCATGAGCCCTGCGTCCGCAAGTCGAAGACATTGCGAAAGACCAGATGCAGCCGACCGCGTCTCGGAGCGTCCACGCCGTGGCAATTTCCGTAGCTGCCGACTTCGGGCTGGCCCGTCTCGTCGCCTTGCAGGTCGAGACATATCTCGATCGATTTGACCGAGCGCCAGAGGCCGGCGGCATCGACTTGCTTGGCGGTCATGCGTTGCGTGGTGCTGGCCGCCGACAGAATGCGATACCAAACCTGAAAGTCGACCACGTTGCCGATCAGGGCCTGGTTCTTGGCGCCGCTTCTGCACTTGAGTTCATGCGCGTCACCGTCGACCCAAAAGGTACTGTCGATGCGGGCGCCGCTTGCTTTTTCTCCGAGGCAATCGCGCGGTCGCGTGTCGGGGTTGCCGTCGAGGGGCTCGTTGCTGACCGATACGGTGTCGGCACCTTTTCCGGTGCCGTCAGTGCCAATCACGACGCTTGCGTTTCCGCCGAAGCCGATGAAGGTGTCGCTGAAGCTGTAGAGCGAGGTGGTCGAATCCTTGACGGGCGCGACCGAGCCGGCCTGCCGCATCTGAACGCCGATCACACGCAGTGCGTAGGAGCCTTGTTGTTGCAACTGGCTGAGATCGCCGACCGCGCCCGAGGCGGTGCGCGAGACAATCAACGTGCCGATCGCGGCGGCGACGACCATCAAGCCGAGCGTCAGCCCGACGAGCAGTTCGACGAGCGAGACACCGCTTTGATACCGGCGACCACGACGAGATAAGGAGTCAGGGCTGCACATAGACGAGATGGCAAATCAGCCCCGTGGGACAGGCGACGCCGGCAGCGTCCACTTTGAGATCGAACGGCGAGGCGCCATCGCCAGACCGCTCATTGGCGCGCCAACCGACCATCACACCGAGTTGACGTCGATCCGCCGCGGCGACCGATGCTTCGGTGAAGACATTGGCTTGTCCCAGCGGCAGGCTGCGGGTAATCGTCTTGCGCCACTGGGCGATGTCTGCCAGCGCCAGCTCGGTCGGGCTGCACGCGTTGGCCTCGCAGGCATCCGACGCGGCGTCGGATGTCGCGTCCCAGGGACTGTTGTAGGCGCCAGAACGAAGCTGGCCGAAGCCATCGGGATTGGCCTTGACGCGTTCTGCCAAGTCCTCGATGGCGCGGACGGCCTGGGCTCGATGCACGCTGGTCTGCGTTTGTGCCAAGGTATGAATCTGCACAGCGAGCAGGCAAAGAATGCCGATCGCCAGAACCGTCGTCGCGACCAACGATTCGATGAGCGACACGCCGCTCTGTCGGCTCAGGCTTGGCATGAGGCCATCCCTCTTCGCGTCGCCAAACGGCCGCCACTGCTCATGCACAACGCCGTTGCGCTGTCAGCCGAGGTATTGCCTGACGGTCGTACGACAAAGCCAAAGGCGCCGGCCCCGCTGAACTGTCCCCACCGATCTACCGAGGCCAGCGCGTTATGCAGCGTGAAGACGATGGAGACACCGGTTGCCGCCGCCGACGTTTGAATCGTTTCTTCACCCTGATCGACGACTTTGTTGCCGTTCGAATCGACGAAGACGAGCCACCCACAGTCCCATTGTTCGATCTGGGTCGCTCCGCCACAGCCCGCTGCGCCGGCTTTACGAAGCACGATGCCGCCGCCGCGCTTGATACCTTCGGCACGCGCCAGGTAAATGGTGGAGACGAGGTCTTCCGTGGCGCGTCGGACGCGATAGTTCTCGACCACGCCCTGGAAGCTCGGTGCGGCGAGCGCGGCGAGTATTCCCAGGATCGACACGACGACCATCAACTCGATGGCAGTGAATCCGGAGCAGTGCCTGACCGGTGTCGCGCGGTTGGCGTGGAGAGAAGACGTGGGTCGCATAGTGCCCGGATGCTACGGGCCGTTACACCAAAGGAGGAGGCACAAATGCCTCGCCGGTCGCCTTAAATGGATGGGCGGACTACTTAGCGGCCGTTGCGACCTTTTGCGATCTTTGCGATCTCCAATTCACGAAGTTGCATGCTGATCCTGACATTTGTATTGTCAGATGTCACGAAGCAACTGCCTGAATTCATCCACGTCTTCGAAGCTTCGGTACACCGATGCAAAGCGAACGTAAGCGACTTTGTCGAGCCGCTTGAGTTCTCGCATGACAAGCTCGCCAACCTTGGCCGAGTCGATCTCGCGCAACCCGCTGGAAAGTAGCTTCTGCTCGATGCGCATGAGCGCACTGTCGATCTGCTCGATGCTGACAGGCCTCTTGCGCAAGGCTAGAACCATCGACGCGCGAACCTTGCGCGAGTCGAAGTCCGCACGGCTGCCGTCTTTCTTGACGACGGCAGGGAAGTTGACCTCGGGCCGCTCGTAGGTGGTAAACCGTTTGTCGCAGTCGGCGCACTGGCGCCGCCTGCGAACAAAATCCGCGTCTTCGGAGACGCGCGTCTCGACGACCTGCGTTTCGAGGTGACCGCAAAAAGGGCATTTCATGCGGTCACCGTGCGCGTGTTCAGCTGTAGACCGGGAAGCGGCTGGTCAACGCATGCACCTTGGCGCGCACTGTGTCGATATTCGCCGCGTCGCGTGGGTTCTCCAGCACGTCGGCAATCAGATGGGCAGTCTGACGCGCTTCGTCGTCCTTGAAGCCGCGCGTCGTCATGGCCGGTGTGCCGATGCGAACGCCGCTCGTGACCATAGGCTTCTCGGGGTCGTTGGGAATCGCGTTCTTGTTGATCGTCATATGCGCGCTGCCGAGTACCGCTTCGGCTTCTTTGCCGGTGATCCCCTTGGCACGCAGGTCGACCAGCATGACGTGGCTTTCGGTGCGCCCGCTCACGATGCGCAAGCCGCGCTCGGTCAAGGTGTCAGCCACGATCTGCGCATTTTTCACGACCTGCTGCTGGTATGCCTTGAATTCCGGCGTCATCGCTTCCTTGAAGGCCACTGCCTTGGCTGCGATCACGTGCATCAACGGACCGCCCTGCAAGCCAGGGAAGATGGCGCTGTTGATGGCTTTTTCATGCTGCGACTTCATCAGGATGATGCCGCCGCGCGGGCCGCGCAGGCTCTTGTGGGTGGTCGAGGTGACGACGTCAGCAAAGGGGACCGGGTTGGGGTACACGCCCGCGGCAACGAGGCCGGCGTAGTGCGCGATGTCCACCATGAAGATCGCGCCGATGTCTTTCGCCACCTTGGCAAAGCGCTCGAAATCGATGCGCAGCGAGTAAGCCGATGCGCCGGCGATGATGAGTTTGGGCAGATGCTCGCGCGCCTTGCGCTCCATCGCGTCGTAGTCGATCTCTTCTTTGGCGTCCAGGCCGTAGCTCACCACGTTGAACCACTTGCCGCTTATGTTGAGCGGCATGCCGTGCGTCAAGTGACCGCCTTCGGCCAGGCTCATGCCCATGATGGTGTCGCCGGGCTTGAGGAATGCCAGCATGACGGCCTCGTTGGCCGAAGCCCCGCAATGCGGCTGCACGTTGGCTGCGTCGGCACCGAAGATCTGCTTGATGCGGTCGATCGCCAGTTGCTCGGCGATGTCGACGAACTCGCAGCCGCCGTAATAGCGCTTGCCCGGATAGCCTTCAGCGTATTTGTTGGTGAGCTGCGAGCCTTGGGCCTGCATGACAGCGGGCGAAGCGTAGTTCTCGCTCGCGATCAGCTCGATGTGCTGTTCCTGGCGAGCGTTCTCCGCCTGGATGGCAGCCCAGATTTCGGGATCGGTCTGTTCGACCAGAATATTGCGCGGGTACATGGCAGTCCTTTGAAGACGAGGTCCTTGTTCTTCAACCAAACAAGGGCTGCCCAGGCGAACGGCTGAACGCCTGCTGAAGCCTGCAGGCGGCACGCTTCCCAGTGGTATTCCACGTCAGCGCGAAACCCAGAGTCAGGGTGCGCCTATCGCCAGTCGCGTACCGCGCGAGTGTAGCCGACGATGATGAGGTCAGCGCCGAACACGTCCAGGGGCCGTCAGGCGGTGAACGTCGGTCGGCCTAGAGATCGCCCAGCAAGGCCAACTTGTCAGCGGCAGCTTCGGTGGGCTTTTCCAGGGGAGCCGGCGTTGGCGTCGCCTGGGCACGCAGTGCTGGCGCGGGCGAGGTCGTCGTCGGTGGTGAACGGCCTTCTGCAACTTGGCGCAAGCGCCCGTGTTCGGCCATCACCTTGCCAGCGTAACCACCGTCGTCTTCGAGGTTGGCTGCCCCGACGTAGTAGCGCAAACCACCCTCCAGCGAGCCAGCGCGCGCGATGCACTCCTGAAGCACCTTGACGCCGACCCTCATATTGGTCACGGGGTCGAAGGCTGTCAGCGTGCCGCCAGCGCTCTCGTATTTGTCACCGTGCACGCGGGTCATGACTTGCATCAGCCCTTGCGCACCGACCTGGCTTTGGGCAAACGGGTTGAAGCTGGATTCGACCGCCATGATGGCGAGAATCAGGGTCGGGTCGAGCTTGCTGCGCTTGCCGAGGTCATAGGCCTCGGCGACGAGTGCGCTCAAGGGCTCAGCCGCGACACGGTACTTCTTGCTAAGCCAATAAGCCACGGCGGCCTGCTGCTTCGGCAAGTCCAGAGGGCTCGCAGCGGTCGTTCGCTCGATCGCAGTGGGATCGAGATCGCTCACGACCACCTCGGGCGCGGCGATCACGGGCTTGCGCGACTGGAGCCAACTCATGAGTTGGTCTTCGCCTTGCTCACGCAGGTCGGGCCGCGCCACCAGGGCGACGGCCGCAAACACAAAGGCCAGGCCCACCAACGCAAAGCCGTTGTGGGTCATCTCGAAAAAGCCGTCGGCGACGTCGGACACGAATGTCCTGAACCCTTGGGCAGTGGCCTGAAGTGCCAGTTTCATCGCTCTTCCTTTCTGTGCCGTGCCTGCTGTCGGCTCCGCACAGAGGGAGAGCCTGGAATGGAGACAAGGTCGCTGGATTGGTACGAACCAGGTCCGCGCGAGGAGGAGAGAGCGCGGCTGCCTGATCAAGCCGAGGTGTTCGGCGGCGGATTGCATGGAGACCCGGGCGCTTGGCATCACGGGAGACGCGGATTCTAGGAGCCGCTAAATACTCGGTCAATCATAACATAATAGTTTGTTATATTGAAATATGCATAAAAGAACGTGCTAAGTAAATAGAAAGTATTGCTGTTAATACGTCACTCGCAGAAATTCAAAATGCGACTTGCATTGGCTTGCACCAACACCTAATCTTCACCCGTCTGTTAATTCAGGCATCGCCAGGGCCCAGCGACCAAAGAGCAATTCGGCGGTCCAGCGGTTGAGGCAATCTTGGTGGCAATCTCTTGCTGCCAGCTCGGTCGGAACGATTGAACTTCCGGTCGAGCGAAAAGATGGCATGAGCCTTGTGCCCGCCATCGAGCCCGGTAGCAAGACACCACGTCATGCGGCCGGGCTTTCTTGCTTCTGGACGGCAATGGGAACGACAAAGCCTTTGCGGCACACTCGCTTCAAATGAATGCTGCATCGCTAAGACAAAATAAATGGGTGCGACGTGGGATCGTCGCTTTGGCATCTTTGTTAGGGCTTTGGCTCATCACTTGGGTGGCGGTGCCACCGATTGCAAAGAGTCAAATTCAAAAGATCGCCAGTGAGAAGCTCGGTCGACAAGTAACTGTCGGAAAAATAGATTTCAAGCCGTGGACTCTGGAGCTCACGGTCGATGATCTGAGCATCGCCACGCGAGATGGCAGTCAGCCGCAGTTCCATGTGGCACGCTTGTACGCCGACGCCGAACTCCAATCCGTTTTGCGACTTGCGCCGGTCATCGACGCCGTCCGCGTCGAGGCGCCGGTGGTCAAGCTGACCCATCTGGCCGATGGCAAGTACGACATCGACGACATTCTTGCCAAGCTCCAGAGTGCGCCCGCCGCGCCTAAAAGCGACCCGCCGCGCTTCGCGATCTACAACATCGCGATTTCCGGCGGCTCAGTCGATTTCAACGACGAGACAGTCAAGCGAACGCACACGATGCGCGACCTGGTGCTCAATGTCCCGTTTCTGAGCAATCTGGCTTCCAAGCGTGAGATCAAGACCGAGCCCAAGCTCGCCTTCGTGCTGAACGGCAGCAAGTTCGATTCGGCTGCGTTCAGCACGCCGTTCGCCGACAACCGCAAGACGGATGCGCAGCTCCAGTTCAAGGGCCTCGACCTGGCCCCGTATCTTGGATATGTCCCGAGCGGGTTGCCGGTCAGGCTGCAAGCCGGCACGCTCGATGCCGATCTCAAGATCGACTTCGAGCAAGCGGCTACGGCGGGGCTCAAGCTGAGCGGAACCGTCGAAGCGCACGGCACCAAATTGGCCGACGGCAAGGGCCGCGACCTGCTCGGCTTCGACTCGTTGAAAGTCGATCTCGTCGACGTGCGACCACTGGACCGCATGGTGCATCTGGGCCAGGTTTCCCTTACCGCACCGCGCCTGATGGTGGCCCGCGATGCAGCGGGCCAGTTGAATCTCCTTGCCACAGATCCCGCAACGGGTGTGTCGGAAAAGGTGGCGCCCCCTGTGGCAGCGGCCAGCGCGGCCGCTCGCAACGAGGCGTCGGCACCAGGATGGAAAGTGCAGGTCGACAAAATCGCCCTGAACGGTGGCAACGTGGGTTGGCGAGATGCGACCACGCAGCCGGCAGCCGCCATCGATGCCAGCGAACTGGTGATCCAGGCAACGGCGGTGACGTGGCCGGTGGCCAGGTCCGCACCCTTCAACGGTTCGATGACGCTGGCCGGTGCCCATTTGAAGTTCAAGGGCGAAGCCACCGACAAGGCCGCCACCGTGCAGACGGATGTCGATGCGTTGCCGCTCTCGTTGGCAGCCCCGTATCTCGCGCAAAGCCTCGAGCCGACGGTGGACGGCAAGCTGAGCGGTCAGATCGACGTGGCCTGGGCAAAGCCGGAACTCAAGTTCAAGGCCGTTCGCCTGGCGCTCGACGGGCTGGCGCTGACCCAAGGCAAAGCGGCGGTCGCCAGCGTCGGGCGCTTCGAGCTGACCGATGCCGAAGTCGACATGACCAAGCACACACTCGCCATCGCATCCTTCACCGCGACCAACCCGAAGGTGGTGGTCGAGCGCGACAACGAAAAGCGCTGGATGTTCGAGCGCTGGCTCAAGGCGCCGGCCGTCGGTAACAAGGATGCGGACGTCGCCAAGGTGGCGGCACCGAAACCGGTCGACGCTTCCGCCACACCGGGAACGCCGGCAGCCAACGCCACACCCTGGGCGCTGACCATTGCGACCATGGCGGTCGACAACGGGGCCGTCTCCTATTCAGACAAGGCCGGCAGTACGCCGGTGGCGATCGAACTCACGGCATTGAAGGTCAGTGCGCAGAAGATCGCACCCAACACCGCGACCGTGTCGCCACTTCAGGTTTCCGGGCGCATCGCGGTGACGGGCGGCCGTGCCGACGCCGGTCGCTTCGACTACAAGGGCAATCTCGTTCTGAAGCCGCTGGCCGCCGAGGGGCGGGTCGAGGTGGCTGCCTTCCCGGCGCATGCCTTCAAGGCGTACTACGCGAACGCCCTCAACGTCGACATCCGGCGCGCCTATGCGAGCTATCGCGGCACGGTGAAATACGCCGCGGCACCGGCTGGCATGAGCCTGAAGCTGGCTGGCGACAGCGCACTCGAAGACTTTCGCGCCAACAGCGCCAGCCTGACGCAGACGCCTGGCATCGACCGCACCAATCAACTCCTCAGCTGGAAAGCCCTGAGCCTGCGCGGGCTCCAAGTGACGGTGGCGCCCGGCGCGGCGCTGGGAGTCGATGTGCGCGAGACCACGCTGACCGACTTTTTCGCCCGGGTCATCGTCGATCCGACCGGGCGCATCAACCTGCAGGACCTTGCCAAATCGCCCGAGCAGGTTGCCTCCGGCTCGGCAACGCCCACTGGCACTCCTGCTGCGTCGAATTCGTCGAATTCGTCCTCTATGCCGGCCGCCCCGGTCATGGCCGCTGCGCCAACCGCCGCGGTCACGACGCGCAAGGCCGGTGGCGGCACGACGACCACTGCGGTGCGCCCAGCCGCGCCTGCCAGCCGAACGATACCGGCCGAAGAAATGGTCGGTGGCGGTCCGGTAGCGGCGGCGCCGAAGGCAGCTGCTCCAGCGCCTCAGGTCAGCGACGCATCGGCAGGCCTCAAGCCGATCATCCGTTTTGGCCCGATGAGCCTGGTCAACGGCAAGGTCGACTTCACCGATCAATTCGTCAAGCCGAACTATTCTGCGGATTTGACGGAACTCACCGGCAAGCTCAGTGCCTTCTCGTCGCAGCCCGAAGCCGGCGCAGGCGGCACCCCGGCGCTGGCCGACCTCGAACTGCGCGGCAAAGCCGAGCAAACGGCATCGCTGGAAATCGTCGGCAAGCTAAATCCGCTGGCCAAGCCGCTCGAGCTCGACATCACAGGAAAAATGCGCGATCTCGATCTGCCGCCGTTGTCGCCGTATTCCGTGCGCTACGCCGGCCACAACATCGAGCGCGGCAAGCTGAGCCTCGAGGTCAACTACAAGATCGCGCCGGACGGCCGGCTCACCGCGACCAACAACATGGTGCTGAACCAGCTGCAGTTCGGCGATGAAGTACAGGGCGCGCCGAACAGCCTGCCCGTGCGGCTCGCCGTCGCGCTGCTGGCCGACCGCAACGGCGTCATCAACGTCGACCTGCCGTTGTCTGGCTCGATCAACGATCCGCAGTTCAGCGTCGGTCCCTTGATCTGGAAGGCGCTGGTCAACCTCATCGTCAAGGCGATCACGTCCCCCTTCAGCCTGCTCACCGGCGGGCTCGGCGGCGGCAGCGGCGAGTCGAGCACCATCACGTTCGATGCCGGCAGTTCGGCGCTGTCGGACAGCGCCAGGCAGGGCCTGGACAAGGTTGCCAAGGCCCTGACCGACCGTCCCGGCCTGCAGATGACCGTCGTCGGCACCTCGAGTCTGGACAAGGAAGCTGAAGCGTTCAAGCGGCAGCGACTGCGGCAACTGGCGCAGGCTGAAAAGCGCCGCACCGCAGCACGGGCAGGCGCGAGCGCCGGCGCGAACTCTGCCAGCGCGAGCACGGCGGCTGCCGCCGACGTTGCGCCTGTGACCGATGCCGAATACCCGGCCTTGCTGACCGCGGTGTACAAACGCGCCGACATCACCAAGCCGCGCAACATGGTCGGCCTGGCCAAAGACCTGCCGCTCAAAGAGATGGAGGACCTGCTGATGGCCAGCGTCACCGCCGACGAAGAAACGATGCGCAAGCTCGCCGTCGAGCGCGGCGCGGTGGTGCGCGACTACCTGCTGGAGCAGAAGGTGCCGAGCGATCGCCTGTTCCTCGGGGCGGTGCGAACGCGGGCTGCCGATGCCAACTGGAAACCCGGCGCCGAGCTCAATCTGGCTACCCGTTAAACCCCTCATCGCCAAGTCGGTGAAAATACGATGTGCGCCGGCCTTTGCCGGCGCCTTCGCTTTTATTCAGCTTGCTCAATCCAACAAGACAAAACGTTCTTCGCGCAGTGACCTCAACTTCTTCCAAGCCCCACGATCTTCAAGCCCTCGACAACCTCACCGGCGGCGCCTTCACCGCGTCGACCTCCGGCGAGAGAGCGGGCCGCATCCGTGACTGGCTCGCGGGCAATCCTTCGACCGAGCAAATGCAGGAGGTGTTCAAGGAGCTGAGCGGCCGCGACAAGGGCGCGGCCCGTTTGCTGCGCGAAAAGCTCGACGAACTCAAACGCGCCAAAGGCCAGGAAGCCATCGGCGCGGAATGGGCGCAAAAGGCCCAGGCGCTGCTGGCACAGCCCAAGCTCAACATCGCCGATGCGCTGGCCTGGCAACGCGATGCCGCCAAGGCCGGCGCGCCGTTGTCTCGTGAGCCGCTGACGGGCTTCAAGAGTCAGCTCGCCGAGCGCGTAAAAGGGATTGAAGACTTGCAGCACCGCGCGCAGGTGCACCGTGAAGCGGCAGTGTTG
>CAXTCC010000072.1:0-16675 GCA_964242015.1 uncultured Variovorax sp. | reverse complement strand
TGCGCGACACGCGCGTGCACCAGATCCTCGAAGGCACCAACGAAATCATGCGCGTGATCGTCGCGCGCAAATTGCTGGACGGCGAAAGTGACATTCGATGAGCGATGACGTGGTTCTGTTCGACGAGATCGACACCGCAGGCGGGCAGCGCTTCGGCGTCGCGACGCTCAATGCGCCGGCTTCGCTCAACTCGCTTTCCGTGGCGATGGTTCGGCTGCTGACGCCCAAGTTGCGTGCGTGGGCTGCCGACAACAATATCGTCGGCGTGCTGCTGCAGGCCACGGGCGAGAAGGCGTTTTGTGCCGGCGGCGACCTGCGGCAGCTCTATCAGACGCTGCTCGAATGCGGCCCCGAGCGCAACGAATACGCCGAGCGTTTCTTCGGTGAAGAGTACGAGCTCGACTACCTGATCCACACCTTCCCCAAGCCGTTTCTCTGCTGGGGACAAGGCATCGTGATGGGCGGCGGGATCGGCTTGATGGCGGGCGCGTCGCATCGCGTGGTGACCGAGCACAGCCGGCTCGCGATGCCGGAAATCAACATCGGGCTCTACCCCGATGTCGGCGGCAGCTGGTTCCTGCGCCGCATGCCGGGGCGCGTGGGTTTGTTCCTGGCGTTGACCGCCGCCAACCTGAACGCCTCCGACGCCATTTTTTGTGGCCTTGCCGACGTGCTGATTCCGCATGAGCGGAAGCAGCGCGTGCTCGATGCGATCGCCGCCGGCACGTGGACCGGCGACGCGCAGGCGGATCGCGCTGCGCTCTCGAACATCCTGGCCGATGCCGCCGACACCGAAGGCGCCCCGGCGACGCCGCCTTCGAAAGTGCGCGAGCATTTCGACGCCATCAACGCACTGATGTTCGGCGACGACCTGCACGAGATCGCGGCCCGCCTGCGCACCTTGCAAAGCGACGACTCGTGGTTGCAAACGGCGTCGAAGACTTTCAGCAAAGGCGCGCCGAGTTCGGCTGCGTTGAGCTTCGCGCTGTGGCAACGCGTGCACCGCATGTCGCTGGCCGAAGTGTTCCGGCTCGAGTATTGGGCGTCGCTCGGCTTTTGCGCGCACAAGGATTTCGCAGAGGGCATTCGTGCCTTGCTGATCGAGAAGGATCGCAACCCGAAGTGGAATCCGGCCACCCTCGAAGAGGTCACGCCTGCGTTCATCGAGGACCACCTGCGGCCGCGTGGCGACATGGCGCCCGAACTCGTTGGCTTGACCTGAATTCATCAAGAAGAAATTGGAGACACGGAACATGAAAATCGCATTCATCGGACTCGGCAACATGGGCGGCCCGATGGCCATGAACCTGCACAAGGCCGGCCACACGCTCAGTGCATTCGACCTCTCGGCCGACGCTTGCAAAAAGTTCGCGGCCGAGGGCTTGCCGATTGCCAAGTCCGCGGCGGCGACCGTCGACGGCGCCGAGGTCGTCATCAGCATGCTGCCCGCCAGCGCGCATGTCGACGGGCTCTACTTCGGCAGCGGCGACCAACCGGGCTTGCTCGAAAAGATACCGGCCGGCACGCTGGTCATCGACAGCAGCACCATCGCCGCAGCGACGTCGCGCAAGGTGGCCGAAGCGGCAGCCAAGCGCGGCATCGCCGTCATCGACGCGCCGGTGTCGGGCGGCACCGGCGGTGCGATCGCGGGCACGTTGACCTTCATGGTCGGCGGCGCCGAGGCCGATCTCGAACGTGCACGGCCCGTGCTTGAAAAGATGGGCGCCAACATCTTCCATGCGGGTGCCGCGGGCGCCGGCCAGACCGCGAAGATCTGCAACAACATGCTGCTCGGCATCTTGATGATCGGCACATCGGAAGCGCTGGCGCTCGGCGTCGCCAACGGGCTGGATCCGAAGGTGCTGTCCGAGATCATGCGGCGCAGCTCCGGCGGCAATTGGGCGCTTGAAAAGTACAACCCGATGCCGGGCGTGATGGAAACCTCGCCGGCCTCGAAGAACTATGCGGGCGGCTTCGGCACCGACCTGATGCTGAAGGACCTGGGGCTCTCGCAAGAGAACGCGGCTGCCGTTCGCGCGTCGACGCCGCTGGGTGGACTGGCCCGCAACCTGTATGCGGCGCACAGCCTGGGCGGCCACGGTGCGCAGGACTTTTCGAGTGTGATCAAGCTGTTGCAGAACAAACCTGCCTGACGGATCGGGTGCTGCGGCGGGCGAGGTCACGGCAAGAGGAAGACGGCCTACAGCCTGCCGCTGGCGCAGCTTCCACGCTGCAAGCTCCATTTATTCAGGAGCTCCGAATCATGTCCGTTTCTTTCCGTACCGTATCCAACGTCCGTCTTGCATGCGGCGCCGTGGTGGCAGCTGCCGCAATGGTTTGCGCGCCGACATGGGCCCAGTCGACCAAGCTCGCCTCGGCCGACCAGACCATGCTGAAGAACATCGCGCAAGCGAACATCGCTGAAGTCGAATCCGGCAAGCTGGCTGTCGAAAAATCGCAGAACGAAGAGGTCAAGAAGTTCGCGCAGATGATGGTCGACGACCATTCGAAGGCGTTGTCAGACGTTCAGAAACTCGCTGAGGCGAAGAGCGTGACCCTGCCGACCGACCCCGACGTCAAGCACAAGGCGGTGATGCTCGAGTTCAAGGCGCTGAGTGGCAAGACCTTCGACTCGCGCTACGTCAAGCAGGCGGGCGTCGGCGACCATGAAGCGACCGACAAGCTGCTGAAGAAGACGCAGGCCAGTGCCAAGGACGCCGACTTGAAGGCACTCGCCGGCAAGATGCTGCCCGTGGTCGAAGGTCACCTGCAACACGCGCGCGACCTCGCGAAGATGAAGGGGTGAGCCAGGGCCAAGCCGCAGGGGCTGCGCGCCCCTGATCGGTCAGTCGGAGTGGGCGCCGCGCCCTGTCTGCGCCTGCAACTCGTCGATGCGGCGCGAGGCGTCAGCCTTGTTGAGCGAAGGATCGAACTCGACCTTCGCCTCCTCAGACAGCGTTTTCAAATAGGACTCCTGGGCACCCGTCATGCGCTCGTCGCCGGTGACCCAGTCGGCCGGGTCCTTCTCCATGTTGCTTTGTGCTGCATGCGATTGAGCTGTCTTGTCAGTCATTGAAGTTCTCCGTTAGTTGAGAAGACACTGTATAAATCAACAGCCTCCACGCACTGTCGGACAACTTCGGTCGATCGTGCGGGCCATCGCTCGCAGTCGAGTTCAAGACTTGCGCTTCGACTTCGTCGAGGCCGATGTCGCGGTCTTCGTGCTCGTTGCCGTCTTGGTTTGCGTTGCCTTGGTCTTCGTCGCAGCCTTCTTTTTCGCAGGTGGCTTCTTAGCCGTCTTGGCGGTCTTTGCGGAGTCGTCGAAGTCCTGGCCCGAAGGCGCTCCGTCTTCCCCCGCCTTGCGCATGTGCTCGCCACTGCCGTGCTTGATGCGTTCCTGCTTAGCGTGAATGTTCGCGTACAGGCCCTTCTTCTTTTCGGTCATGTGGAGTCCTTCGGTTGATCGCTTCTGTGGATCGCCTGGGTGGCTCGATTTCTCGAGAGAGTGCGAAGCGATCGCTCGACGCTATTTCCTGCGAACGCAGGCGCCGCAGCCAGCCGCCGCGCGCTTTCGTAGGACGCCGTGCCAATCGGCACGATCGACAAAAACAGGAGCACATCCGATGCCGTCGATCCGCGAAAATCGTTCATCAACAACATCAGGAGACGTCCATGAAATCCACTCGCATGACATCGGTGCATCGAGCGACGATGCTGACCCTCGGAGCGGTCGCTGTCGTGGTTGCGCAAGGGCTCGCCCAGGCGGCCGCGGCAGCCGACGCGTGGCCCAGCAAACCGATCAGGCTCGTCGTGCCGTTCTCGGCCGGCGGTGCCAACGACTTGATGGCGCGGGCCGCGGCAGAGGGCGCGTCCAAGGCGCTGGGCCAGCCCATCATCGTCGACAACAAACCCGGCGCCGGGACCACCCTCGGCGCTGATCTCGTCGCCAAGAGCGCACCCGACGGCTACACGTTCCTGGTGAGTGCGGCGGGCGTGATCTCCAACGGCATGATCAAGAAGACGATGCCGTACAAGGACGAGGCACTGGTGCCGGTCGCGATGATCGGCCTCGCACCGTCGGTGATCGTGGTGCCCGCCGATGCGCCGTACGACAACCTGAAGGACTTTATCGCTGCATCGAAAAAGACGCCGAACGGATTCCATTGGTCGACCGCGGGCACCGGCAGCACGCCGCACTTCGTCGAAGGCTTGCTGGAAACCAAGTACGGCGCCAAGCTCGATGTCGTGCCGTACAAGAGCGGCTCGGAATCGATCACAGCGGTGCTGGGCAGTCAGGTCGAAGCCACCTCGGAGGCCAGCATCGTGGTGCTGCCATATCTGAAGGGCGGCAAGCTGAAAGCACTGGCCGACACCTGGACGCAGCGCATATCGGCCTATCCGGACCTGAAGACGGCCACCGAGCAGGGCTTCCCGGACATCAAGATCGCCCATTGGGCCGGCGTTCATGCGCCGCGAGGCACGCCCGACGCCATCCTCGACAAGATGGCTGCAGCCGTCGACACCGCCATGAAGAACGCGACCACCGTCGAGCGCATGAAAGGGATGGGCATCGAGCCGATCGGCGGCACGCGGGCCTCGTTCATCAAGTTCGTTTCCGAGGAGCGGGCGCGACTCGGCGGCGTGGTCAAGGCGACCGGCATGAAGGAAGACTGAATGTGAACTGCGCGTTTAACCGTGAGGTTCAGCGCGCCGATTGTTTCTAATCCGCGAACACCGAGGTTCTTTTCTTGAGGGTTTTTACTTAGTCATTCGGTTCAAAATTCGTACCAACAGATCGGCACACCAACCGGTCTGGGTGAACAGGGCCCCGAGCGAGGAGGCCGCCTGAAGCAAGCTCAGCAAGCAAGCGAGCAAGCAAGCCAGGGCGGGTACTCATTCAAGACCGGTTCGAAATCATCCAAACGTATTTGAAGGAAACCAAAATGACTGTCTCGAAACTCCTCTCCGCCATTGCTCTCGCCGTGATCGCCGCTTCCGGCGCTGCGCACGCTGAAACCTACCAGGGTGTCGCCACCGTGAACTCGCAGCAAAGCCGCGCAGCCGTCAACGGCCAGGCCGTCGTCGCTGCCCGCAGCGGCAACATCTACGGCGACGCAGCCGGCGAAGGCGTGACCCAGCTGTCGGGTCCCTCGATCGACCGCGCGATCGTTCGGGCTGAAGCCGTCGAAACCGCTCAAGCTGCCAACCAGAACCTGGACCGCAAGGCCTTCGTGAACAGCGTCGTGCCTTCGCAGTACAAGATCCAGCGCACCAACACGCGCCAAGCGGGTCTGTAAGCGGCCCAAGCGCTACGCGGCGCTTGGCCACTGCCGGCACGGCCGGCACTGCCAACGCAACCTGAAATAGCGGCCCCATGGGGCCGCTATTTTTTTGCCTGCGTTTTGACGTTGCGCCGAAAGCAATCCGCCGAATGGTCGTTGACCACACCCGTCGCCTGCAGCCAGGCGTAGACGATGACCGGCCCTACGAACTTGAAGCCGCGCTTCTTGAGTTCCACCGACATCTTTTCCGACAGTTCGCTTTTGACCAGCCGTTCCGTTCCGGTGCTCCGTATCGGCTTGCCGCCGGCCATGCCCCAGACGAACTCAGAGAAGTCCTCTCCCGCGGCCAGCATTGCCAGATAGGCCTTGGCGCCGCTGATGGTCGCCAATATCTTGGCGCGCGAACGCACGATGCCCGCGTCCTGCATCAGCCGCTCGACATCGGCTTCGTCGAAGCGCGCGACCTTCCTGGGATCGAAGTTCTTGAAGGCTTTGCGAAACGCATCGCGCTTGCGAAGGATGGTCAGCCACGAGAGGCCGGCCTGAAAGCCGTCGAGCATCAGCTTTTCCCACAGCGCGCGGCTGTCGTGCTCGGGCACGCCCCATTCGGTGTCGTGGTACGACTGCATCAGCGGATCGTTCTCCGCCCAGGCGCAGCGGTGCATGGCCGGCGACTTTGCCTCGGTGGTCACGCCCGGCCCTGTGCGGCAAGAACGGCCTTGAGCCGCCTCACCTCGTGCTGCAGGTCCAGGATCAACGCCGCGGCGTCGAGCCCGACGCCGAAGTCGCGCTCCAGCCGCCGCGCTTCCAGGGCGTGCTGCAACGCCGCGCTGTGAAAACGCCAGTCGTCGGTGCGCTCCGGCACCGGTGCCTCGACTTCGACGATGCCGACTTCGACCAGTTGAACGATCCAGTCGATTTCGGCGCCGACCGCATGCGCCAGTTCGCTCGCCGCAAGCGGGCGGGCGCCGTGGATCGCACTTGAAGACGTGGTGACGGTGTGCGTGGCGATGGTGTGCACGGTGGTGGTGTAGGCCATGCTCAGTCTCCCGAAATGCCGAGGTGGCGACGTGGATCGAAAGGCGCTGCCTTCGCGAGTTGCTCGTAGGCCTGGCGCGCCGCATCGGTGTCGGCGGGTGGCAGGGCGATCTCGAGCAGCAGGTAGAGATTGCCCGGCGGCTTGCCCGGCAGGCCGCGCTCTTTCAGCCGCAGCTTGAGGCCACTGCGCGCATTGCGCGGCACGGTCACTTCGACCACGCCGCCGCCGGGCGTCGGCACCTTCACTTGCGCACCCAGCGCCGCTTCGGTCGGGGTCACCGGCAGCGTCATGTAGAGGTCGCGCTCTTCGATGCGGTAGAGCTTGTGCGGCGCGATGCGCACTTCGAGGTACAGGTCCCCGGCCGGCTCGCCGCCCTGACCGGGCATGCCGTGGCCGGTCAGCCGGATGAACTGGCCGGGATGCACGCCGGCCGGAATCTTCACGCTCAGCGTGCGGTCGACGAAGGCCGGCTGGCCTTGTGCGTCGGTGTCGAGCGCGCGCAGCGTGATCTCGCGCTCGGCGCCGTTGAGTGCGTCTTCGAGCGAAATCTCGATCGCCGCATGATGGTCTTCGCCCTTTGCGCGGTGGTTGCGGCGCTCGGCACCGCGGCGTTCTGCGGCACCGAACATCGAGGAAAAGAACTCGCTGAAGTCTGCATGATCGGCCGGGCCGTCATGGGGCCCGCGATGAAATTCGAAGCCTTCGTCCCAGCCTGGCGGCGGTTGAAAGCCGCCGCCTGCGCCAGCACCGCCGCCCGCGCGGCTCCCCATGCCTTCGCCGCGCGCCACGCGTGCGGCCAGCGCATCGTAGGCGGCGCGCTTTTCCTTGTCGCGCAGCACGTCGTTGGCCTCGTTGATGTCGCGCATCCGCGCCTCGGCGTCGGCTTCCTTGCTGACGTCGGGGTGGTACTTGCGCGCCAGTTTGCGGTAGGCCTTGCGCACCTCGTCTTCCGACGCGGTCGACGTCAGGCCGAGTGCTTTGTAGTAGTCCTTGAATTCCATGAGGTGTCTTGTATGCCGGCGCGATGTCTAGGCGATGGCGCCGCCGCCGTCCACGTTTTGCGCCAACGCCCGAGCCGTCCATTTGGCGCCCGTTCGCTCGAACTTCAATGGCTGCGCATTGCCCAGCACGTCGGGGCCGATGGCCACGCCGAGCAGCGCTGCCAGCACGTAGAGCGTGCCCCCGTGCGCGACGACCAGCACCGGCGCCGGCTCGGCCAGCGCAGCGGCCAGGGCACCTCGCTTGCGCTCGACGAAGCCGGCCAGCGTTTCGCCGTTCTTCGGGGAAACGGCCCAGTCGATGGCGGCCGACGAGGTGCCGATCAGGTCGCCGAAGTGGCGCTCGCGCAGGTCTTCGCGTTCCAGCGGCACCAGCTTGAGCGCGGCACCCACGGTCTTCGCGGTGGTGAGCGCACGGTGCGCATCGCTGGCGACGAGCGTGCGGATCGGCTCGCCCGCCAGCAATGCGGCAGCGCGCCCCGCCTGCTGCAACCCGAGTTCGCTCAAGGGCTCGTCGACCGCCTGAAAAATTCGCAGCGCGTTGCGGCCTGTCTGGCCATGGCGCAAGAAGTAGAAGTGGTCGCAGGCCGGCGTCAAAGGCTGCGCGGCAGCGAGGCGAACGAGTTCTTCGTAGCCCGCAGGATGCTGGACCGTGAAATGAGGGGGCGTCGAAAGTGTGGTCATTCAATACACGAGCTGCAGCGGCCGCCCCTGGCGCTGTGCCTGGACATCCGCCGGATGGAAGGGCAGTGGCTGCCATTGCTTGGCAGCGAACATCGGCAGCTGATCGTACGCGCGCGGCGAGGCCGGGTCGCTGCTCTGGCCGTACGTCAGCAGGCCTTGCGCGACAGGGCCGCGCTCGTCGAAGGTGACGACCTGGATGTAGCTGCTGCCGTAGTTGACGTTGTATCCCTTGGGGTCGATCAATGACTGGCCCTGCGATTCGAGCTTGTTGAGCACGCCCTCGAACTCGTCGCCGCCATGCAGCGCGATCTTCTCGCCGCGCACCATCCGCGACTGCGGGTTGCCGAGCGGCGTATCGAGCGCGAAGCCCGCGACCCGCAGCGTGCTCACCGCTTCGCCGAGCGCCTTGAACACGGCGGCGCGTGTGGTCGGTGTCGCCATGTCGAGGCCGGCCGGCGTCGCAACGGGTTGCGCAGGATCGAAAGGCACGCGCCAGACTTTCGGCACGTCTTTGGCCGCGCGCCAGAACTCGCGGAACAACGGGGCGCCGCGCGAATTGGCGTTGCTGGTGCGGTCCCACGCGGTCAGCACGCGGCAGCCGGCGGTCAGGTCGGGCGTCAGTTCGGCGGTGCTCGCTGCGCAAGCAGCCGCCAGGTCGTCCATCACCAGCATGCCTGCCAGATTCCTGTCGCGGAAGATCACGCTGCGCAATTCGGCGGCGCCCATGCGGTTGCCCGGCAGACCGTCGGTGCCTGCGAGCCGACCTCGGATTTCCATGATGGCGCTGCGTGTGCGCAAGCGCTGCGGCGTGCCGATGAAGCCCACCAGCGGAGACACACCGGGCATTGGCGCCGAATCCGGGTTGCTGAGCCAGAAACTGTCGTTGCTGTTCTGCACGTAGTCGGGCGTGACGACGACGGGCATGCGCGCCGGTGCGATGAGGCCCGGCGATGCCGCGGTGCTGTCGCGGTTCCAGGCGCAGGCGCTGCGCGAGCCGTCGAGCACCGGCAGCCCGGCGGCGTTGAGCAGCGCGGCCGCGGCGGGCGAGGGCGTGCAGGTCTTCAACATGTCGGCCGACACGTCGGGCACCGCCGACAGGTCGGCGTACATCGCGTTGCCGTCGCGGTCCGCTGCGATGGTGTTGATCCACGGCATGCCCTGGTTCCCCATCGCGGCCCGCAGTTCGTTCACGTTGCGCGCCTGGCCCATGCGCATCCAGCTCTCGGCCGAGCGCACGTTCAGGGTGTTGGCGTCGCGCAATGCATAAGCGCGCTGCGCCGTCCAGCCGAGGCCGGCGCGCGGCAGCGAAATGACGGGGCCCCAGTCGGTGGCATAGAAGGTGTGCTGGACCGGCGCGCCGCCGCCTGAACTGGCGGGCAGCGTGACGGTGCGCACTGTCATTCGTCTGGGCTGGCCGTCGACCCAATACACCGTCGGGTCGGTCGGATCGAGCTTGAGTTCGTAAAGGGTGAAGCGCTTGCCGGTCGACACCGTATGCGTCCAGGCGACGTCCCTGTTGAAGCCGATCGACACCACCGGGCTCAGCCCGCCGGTGGCGCCCATCACGTCCAGCTGACCGGGAATCGTCTGGTGCAATTCCCAGAAGCGGTTGATCCCGTTCCAAGGAAAGTGCGGATTGCCGAGCAGCAGCCCGCGGCCGTCCGGCGTCGTGTTGCGGCCGAAGGCCCAACCGTTCGAACCCAGTTCGCCGCCTTCGGGGTTGGCATTGAAGCTGTAGCGCGCGATCTCGGCAGCGGCTTGCTGCAGATCGACCGTCTCGACTTCCTCGGCGTGCACCGCTGGCGGAGGAGCGTTCGACGACGCGGTTTTGGTCACCGGCGGCACGGCGGCCAGCACCGCACCCGCCAGCGCGCCGAGCCCACCCTGAATCATCGACATCTCCGTCGAGCGCGAGAGATCGGCCATGGTCATCGGGCGAACCCATGGCTTGCCGCGACACGGCTCGGGCAAGCTGCCGACACCCGCGTCTTGCAGGTAGCGGTTGTAGCCCGCGACGTAGCCACGCAACGCGGCCTGCACTTGCGGACTGGTGGTGGCGGCGGCACGTGCCAACGCGGCGTCGTCCATGTGATAGCGCACGAACAAATCGATCTGTGCATTGGGCATCTTGCCGAGGCCCAGATCGCCGACACCTTGCGAACCGAGGAACTGTGCACGCTCGCCGCGCAGTGTGAGCAAGTGCTCGGCCGTCTGGCAGACGTTGTCTTGCGCGTGCGCGTAAGCGGTGCCGTAGGCGATGCCTTCCCAGTCGGGCGCTGTGATGTGCGCGATGCCGAACGTGGTGCGCTCGATGGTCACGCTGCGCGCGTTCGGCGGAGGGGCGGTCGCACAGGCAGCGAGCAGCGCGCACGCGGTCATCGAACAAAGGGCGGGCGCAAATCGGCCAGCAAAGCGGCCAGCGAAGCGACCGCTGCGAAGGTTGGTGAAGGCGAAAGAGACAGGCATCGTGTTCGAGGTCATCAAGAAAGTTTCATGGCATGCGGCCGCGCCAGCAGCCGATCGATGTAGGCGTCGATCTTCGGCCGGCCCGAGCGCCCGCCGAACATGCGCTGATAGATGAACATCGATCCGATCATCACGTCGGCCGCGGTGAAGTGCGCACCGAGCAGATACGGTCCGGTGCCGAGCTCCCGCTCGACCACGTCCTTCACGGTTTCGATGCTGTTCCAGCCGCGCGCCGGCGGCGTCGGCAGCTTGAACATCTGGTCACCCAGCGCAGGCTCGACTTGCGCTGTCGAATAGACGATCAACGAAAGAAAGCGCCCGCGCTCCGGCGATCCCACCGTCGGTGCCAGGCGCGCGCCGGGAAACTTCTCGGCCACATAAAGGCAGATCGCGGCGTTCTCGAAAAGGCGCGTACGGCCATCGACCAACGCGGGCAGCTTGCCTGCCGGATTGATCTTCAGGAACTCGGGCGCCTTGTGCTCGTGCTTCTCGAAACTGATCGGCACGATCTCGTAGTCGGCGCCGGCTTCGTCGAGGATCCACTTGGCGATCACGGCGCGGCTGTGCGGGTTGAAATAGAGCTTCATGGTCATGAATACCTCCTTCGAAAACCACTCGGAGCTGAGATCGGACCCAGCAGATCCGGCCTTCGGAAAATCAGAACTTCGGGATGCGCAAGGTCTTGCTGATCATCAGCGTGCCCGACAGGCCGAACAACAGCGTGAACGGGTGCAAGGCCCACGGTCCGATCATCCAGACGCCGCCCCAGATCGCTTCGCCGATGCGGCCTTGCCAGGCTGCGAGGGCGAGCACGCCGACCAGCGCCACGCTGGTGGGAATGGGCGTGCCTTCGAAAAACTTGACCTTGTCGGCGCCCTCGGAAAGCGCCTCGGCGGTGACGTTGTAGCGTGCGAGCCGGCTCACGCCGCAACACACGAAATAGATCAGCAGCAGGCAGTCCCAGCCGCCCTTGAGCCCGGCGGCGAAGGCCAGGGCCGCGGGTGCCACGCCGAAGGAAATGACGTCGGCGAGCGAATCGAGTTCGCGGCCGAGTGCCGAGTGGGTCTGGCGCCAGCGGGCGATGCGGCCGTCGAACACGTCGAAGACGAAGGCAGCAGGGGCCAGCGCGGCGGCCCACAAAAAATGGTCGATCGACTGGCTCGCCACGAAAGCCATCGCAAGGAAGACGCCGCCCACGCCGCACGCCGCATTGCCGAGCGTGAACACGTCGGCAAGGTGAAACCCGCGAATCATGGAGAAGTGCTTGCGCGCGGGTGGCGTGGTGGTGGGCGTGGACATGCGAGGCTTTTCGACAGAGGAGGTGGAAAGCACCTTAGCGCAAACCCAAACGCGTTTCTGTAGTCGCCTTCCGATGTTCAGCCCGGCCGCGAAGCACCCGCGTCGTGTTCTTCGGCGATGTGCGCGAAGCGGCCGAGCAACTGCGCCGCGATGGCGGTGGCCTTCACGCGGTCGCGCAATGCCGCCACGTCGACACCTTTGGAGCTCAACGCGTCGGCCATCGAATCGACATAGGCGCGCATGCTGGCAGCATCGAACTCGGGATGAAACTGCACGCCCCATGCGCGCTCGCCGAGCCGGAACGCTTGATGAGGTTCATATGCGTTGCTGGCCAGCAGCACGGCGTCCTCGGGCAGACGCAGGGCGCTCTGCTGGTGCGCGGCATGGGCGTCGAAGTGGGCGGGCAAGCCGCGCATGAGCGCATCGGTGCGAGCGGCTTCGGTCAACCCGATCTCGACGGTGCCGATCTCGGTGCCGCCCGGATGGTCGCCCGCTTCGCCGCCCATCGCGTGGGCCAGCAACTGGTGCCCGAAGCAGATGCCGAGCAGCGGCGTGCCATGCGCGACCAGCGTCGTCAGCCACTGCGCCGTTCGTTCGCTCCATGGCTCGCGGTGCGAGACCATCGCGTGGGATCCGGTCACGACGACGCCCGCGATGGTGTCGGGCGAAGGCAAGCTGTCGCCGAGCCGTGGATCGAGGACCAGCAGAGGCAGCGACGTCGCGCCCAGGCCGTCTGCGATCCAGTGCTCGAAGTCGCCGCGCGCTTCGCGCAGGTGCGGGAAGGTGTCGCCGAGCTTGACGATGACGAGCGGGTGCGGTCGGACGTTTTCCATGAACGGAATGATGCCCGAAGCAGCGCCTCGCACCGCTGCACCGTCAAGTCGACAGCGTGACTTCGAGCGGGCGGGCGACGTGCTCGATCAGTGCCTCGCGGGCGGCCGATGCGGTCCAGCGCAAGCGCCGCGTGCTCTCCCATTCGGGATGGCTGCGAGCCGGGCGTGCGGCGCGCACCGCTGTTGCAACCTCGCGGCCCGCGCTGCCCTGGATGGCGATGCGTGCGGTCGCTGCATGACCCCGGCGCTCCAGCGCTTGGGCCAACTGCAGTTGCCAGGCCGTCATGACGACCAGCACGCTGTCTTCGATGCTCAGTTCTTGCACGTCTCGCATCATGTTCATCAGTTTGCGGCCGAACGGCCCCCAGCCCTGCGATACCGCACCGCCGATGGCACCGCCCAGCGCGGCACCGGCGCCGAGCGACAGGCCGGCCAGCGCAAGGTCGGCCACCACGCCCACGGCCGCGCCCGCCACCACGCCTTTGCCCATCAGCAGGCCGGCGGCTTTCATCGCCTCGGGCTCGAAGAGGTCGAGCGTCCAGCGGCCCTCGACGGCCTGCAGCGGAGCCTCGTCGGCATCGCCCTGACGAAAGCCGTAGAGAGCGAGCAGATCATCGGTGCAACGCTGTGCCTTGTCGGTGATCGACTGGCGCAGCGCGCTGACCAATGCCTCGCGCTTCGCCTTGTCGGCAAAGTCTTCGGCCGATGCGGTGCGGCGCACGGCCGACGCATCGACCAGCAGTTCCGCGATGCGGGCGGCCGCGGCGTGTCGACGCTGTGCCGCCTCCGCTTCGAGTGTGTCGACGGCGCGATGCAACGGCTCGCGGTGAGGACGAAGCAAGGTCGCGAGGTCGCGATACAGATCGCGCTCGGCGCCGGTGAAGGGGGCGGCCGCATCGAAGCGCACCAGCACGTGCAGGCCGTAGGCCGACAACAACTCCTTCCAGGCCGGCTCGCGGCTGGCCGCATCGCGCACGAAGTTCAGAACCGGCAACACCGGTCGCGCACAGGAATTGAGCAGCTCGATCTCGGCGCGAAACTTGGGCAGCACCGGCTCGCGTGCATCGATGACCAGGAACGCCGCGTCGACATCGAGCATCGCGCGCAGCACCTTGGCTTCTTGCTCGAAGCTGCCGTGCGCCTCGGGGCTGCGCAGGAATTCCCGAATGCGATCGGGCGGCGTTTGTGTGGTGTCGAAGGCTTCGAGATGCTGGCGCAGCGAGACCGCGTCTTCGAGCCCCGGTGTGTCGAAGAACCGCACGACGCTGCGGCCGTCGATTTTCAGATCGACGCTCTCGACATGGCGCGTCGTGCCCGGTCGATCGGACACCTCGCCGAAGTCGACACGGCGGGTGAGCGTGCGCAGCAAGGAGGTCTTGCCGGCATTGGTATGGCCGACCACGGCGATGCGGATGACTTGCCGGTCGTCGCTCGATCGAGACATCGTGTCGTTCATTGTTGCCATGGCGATACGCCAGTCTCCGCCATCCAATCGCGCCAGCGCACCGGTGTCACCGACACACCGCTCAACCAGAGTCGACATTCTCCGCATCGCGCCTGCACTTCTCGCACGAAACGCTCTGCTCCGCGGTCGGGGCTCGACGCGCCGTTGCAAACGACGATCACGCGTGCCGGTCTGGCAAGGGCCAATGCAGCCAGCACCTCGGCGCGTTGGGTCACGCCGCCATCGATGCGAACGGGGTGGGCCGCTGCGGGCACGGCCAGGTCGGGCGGCCAGGGCGTGTCTTCCGGCAGTTCGAACCCGACGATCCAGAGCGCCCTGGACGTGTCGCTTGCGGGCAATCCGGGCACGCCGACTTGCCGCATGCGGCCGCCATCGGCATCGACCACGCGAGGCGGTTGCAACGCGTCGAAGCGCGCCCGCAACTTCAGGTAGTACGCGTCGCGAAAGTCGGGCCGCAGCGCGCTTTTGCGCGCTTGCCATAGCGCCGCGCTCAACAGTGTCAACGCCAGGCGCGGCAACAAGCCATAGACCACGACGCAGCCGGTCAGCCACAACGCCCAGGCGCGCTGGCCGGCGAGCGATGCCTGGTCCGGCGCGGACAGCACCGTCTGCGCGTCGGGCACCGGAAACCCGAGCCACGAAGGCGCCACGCCGAGCCACTGTACGCTGCGCACGAAGAAGCCGGGCTCCAGAATCGTCGTTTCCCAGCTCAAGGTGTAGTTGCGAAACGCCAGCGCGAAGAGCAGTGCCGCAACGACGACGGCGAACGACAGCGTCCAGACCGTGTGGCTCACGAAACCGAGCGCCCACGGAAGCAGTCGCGCGCGCACCAACAAGCCGGTGGTCGCACGCACCAGCACCGGCGCCTGTCCGCGTCGGCCGCCGGCCACGCGCGCGGTGAGTGCCAGCCAGATCGAGCCGAACGATGCACTGAAAGAGGCGAGCGAACCGAACGGAAGCACGAGGCCGACGAGCCACACCAGCAAGGTGAGCGCATGAAGCCCGAGCAGGCTGACCAAGGCGACCATCACGTTGATCTTGCGGTCGCTGCCAGTGACGTTGCCCGCCACACCAAGTCCCGCGAGGACCACGACGGCGACGAGCGCCAGCAAGACCCACGGCGCCCACGCGCGCATGCGTGCGACTTCAGCTTCGAGCCCGATGCGACGCCCGAGGAGGCGCGCGCGTTCGGTGATGCGAGCCGCACTGTTGCCGACATCGTCAGGCACCGACATCGCAGCACGCACGGCTTCTGCATCGTCCAGTGGGCCGGTCGCTTCGACCCAGCGCACCGATTCGGTTACGACGGCGTCTGCCAGTGTCGTGTTCAACAAGTTCCTTGGCGTGGAGGGAGGGTGAGGGGAGGGGGAAGACAGAGGGAAGACAAGAGGAACAGCGCAGAAATTATGCCCGGCCCATCCCGCCCCAAATGCGCCCCACAACGGACAACGGGGCCGCGAACGGCCCCGTTGAATGCCACCCCTCTCGGGATCGCGTTGCTCGACTCTTGCTTTCGATCCGCTTTCAGCGAAGACCGAAGAACGAGAGCACTGCAACCACGACGACGACCAGGCCGACGATGTAAATGATGGAATTCACGGCTAGCACCCCTCTTTGTTGAAGACGGGTTGATGTTCGTGGCAAAGCCGTGAATGGATTGTCGGCGGCGGTCTGCGCGCGCTGTAGGACTTGCGAAGCAAACGACTCGTCGCCCGGCGCCGTGGGAGCGCGAGGCTAATCGGCGCTGCCGTCGCCCAAAAAGCCACCGCTCTGGTGCGCCCACAGCCGCGCATACAAGCCGTTCTTCGACAGCAGTGTCTTGTGATCGCCTTCTTCGACCACGCGGCCTTCATCCAACACGATGAGGCGGTCCATCGCCGCGATGGTCGACAGCCGATGCGCGATCGCGATCACCGTCTTGCCCTCCATCAGCGTGTAGAGGCTTTGCTGGATCGCGGCTTCGACTTCGGAGTCGAGCGCGCTGGTGGCTTCGTCGAGCAGCAGGATCGGCGCGTCCTTCAACATCACGCGCGCGATGGCGACGCGTTGCCGCTGGCCGCCCGACAGCTTGACGCCGCGCTCGCCGACATGCGCGTCGTAGCCTTGCCGGCCCTTGGCATCGCCGAGCGTCTGGATGAACTCGTGCGCTTCGGCGCGCTCGGCCGCTGAACGCACCGCGGCATCGCCCGCGTCGGGCCGGCCGTAGTCGATGTTGTCGGAGACCGAGCGGTGCAGCAGCGAGGTGTCTTGCGTCACCATGCCGATGTGGCGGCGCAGAGAGTCTTGCGTGACCTGCGCGATGTCCTGCCCGTCGATCAGGATGCGTCCGCTCTCCAGGTCATGAAAGCGCAGCAGCAGGTTGACCATCGTCGACTTGCCGGCACCGGAGCGACCGACGAGACCGATCTTTTCACCGGGCGCCACGGTCAGCGTCATGTCGTCGATGACGCGACGGCCGCCATCGGCATAGCGAAAGCTCGCGTGATCGAACTTCACTTCGCCGCGCGGCACCACCAGCTCGGCAGCGCCCGGCACATCGAGCACCGTGCGCGGTCGCGACAGCGTCTTCATGCCGTCCTGCACGGTGCCGATGTTCTCGAACAGGCTGG
>CAXTCC010000071.1:8002-16793 GCA_964242015.1 uncultured Variovorax sp. | reverse complement strand
TGCGCCCGCAAGACCGCGACCTGGGCAAAGGCGTGGCCGCCAGCGGCCCGCTCGCCACGCGGCTCGGCCTGGCTGGCGTGCCGGTGGCGGCCGAGACCATCGCGATCTTCACCATCGTCGAGCTCATGAAAAGCACTGGCGCGCGTGTGCACCTGTGCCGGCTCTCGAGCGCGGCCGGCGTGCAACTGGTGCGCGAGGCCAAGGCAGCCGGCTTGCCGCTGACCTGCGACGTCAGCATCAACTCGCTGCTCTTGATCGACACCGACATCGGTTACTTCGACAGCCGCGCGCGGCTCAACCCGCCCCTGCGGCAACAGCGCGATCGCGATGCGTTGTCTGCCGCGCTGGCCGACGGCACCATCGACGCGCTGGTGTCCGACCACACGCCGGTCGACGCCGATGCCAAGACGCTGCCCTTCGCCGAGAGCGAAGCCGGCGCGACCGGGCTCGAACTGCTGCTGCCGTTGGCGCTGCAATGGGGCGAGCAGAGCGGCGCCGGCATGGCTCGCGCGCTGCAGGTGATCACCTCTGCACCGGCGCAACGGCTGACCGCACCGGGCGCCGGCCGGCTCACCGAAGGCGGTGTGGCGGACGTCTGCGTGATCGACCCCGCGTTCGAATGGCAGGTGCTGCCGGAAGCATTGCGGAGTCAAGGCAAGAGCACGCCGTTCGCCGGCTACGCGCTGCGCGGACACGCCCGCCACACGATCGTCGGCGGCCACGTCGTCTACGGCTGAAGTTGCTCTCATGCGTCACTTCTCCGCTTTCCTCAAACTGCTGCGCGCCATCGGCCATGCACTCGGCGGCTGGTGGACCATCCGCTCCAAGTTTCCGGAGATGACGCCAGCGCAGCGCGAAGCCGCAGTGCAGCAGTGGGCGGCGCGCATGCTGGCACTGATGGGCGTGCAGCTCAAGGTGCAAGGCACGCCCCCGGCCGGCGGTCCGGTGCTTCTGGTGTGCAACCACCTGTCGTGGCTCGACATCCTGGTGATCCACGCGGCGCGACATGTCCGGTTCGTCTCGAAGTCCGGCGTCAGGCACTGGCCGCTCATCGGCATGCTGTCGACCGGCGCGGGCTCGCTCTACATCGAGCGCGAGAAGCGTCGCGACGCGCTGCGGGTGGTGCATCACATGACGGACGCGTTGCGCAAGGGCGACCTGATCGCGATCTTTCCGGAAGGCACCACCAGCGACGGCCATGGGCTGTTGCCGTTCCACGCCAATCTGATGCAGGCGGCCATTTCAGCCGATGCGCCGATCCAGCCGGCTGCGCTGCGCTTTGCCGATGCCGCGACGGGCGAAACCAGCCAGGCGCCGCGCTACATCGACGATGACAACCTCGTCACTTCGCTGTGGAACACGCTGAAGGCGCCGCCGTTGCTCGCCGTCTTGCGCTTCGGTGAACCGCAATCGGCCTACGGGCGCGAACGGCGCAGTTGGGCGCGGTCGCTGCACGAAGACGTCCAGCAACTGCGTCGCGAAACTTTCTAGGCAAAAAAAAACAGCGTCTCGAGGGACGCTGTAGAACGACGCCAAGAAGGCGCCGGGAGGAGGAATCGCGAATCTCAGAAAACGCCGAAGACCTTCAATCCAATGATGACGATGAGCGGAACGCCGCACAGCCAAAGGATGATGCTTTTCATGAAGGTCTCCGTGTGTTGGTAAGCGATGAGCGTAGTAGCGGGGCCTGCGTGCTGCTTGCCGGATAACGCGTCCGCCGCACGTGGGCGAGTGCCTACAGCGCCCGGGTTATGTCACGGTGGCGTGCGGATGCAGCGGATGCGTCAGCGTGTCTGCCACCAGCCGCAAGGCCTGATCGCATTCTTCCCGCGACATCGGCCCACCGAGGCAAATGCGCACCGCATCCGGCGGTGCGCCATCGGTAGAAAAGGCCGCGCTGGCGACCACGCCGACGTTCTGGCTGCGCAGGTACGAAGCGAACTCGACCGTGCTCCATGCCGAGGTCAGCGGCAACCACAGGTGAAAGCCTTCGGTTTGCTGATCGGAACCGCTGATGCCGTGATCGGCCAGGTGCTTGACCGCCAGCGCCTGGCGCGCGTTCGACTCGTTGCGCACCGCCACCAACATCTCGTCGGCGGTGCCGTCCTCCACCCACAACGTCGCGAGCGCGTTGGTGATGGGCGAGGCCATGACGGTGGTGGCGCGCAGCGCACCGGCGAGGCGCTGCGACTGCCGCGCGTTGGGCGAGCGCACATAGGCGTTGCGCAACCCGGCGCCCAAAGTCTTCGAGAAGCCGGTGATGTAGTAGGTGAGGTCGGGCGCCAGGCTGGCGAAGGTCGGCGGCACCTGGCGCGGGATCATCGCGTAGGCATCGTCTTCGATGACCGGAACGGCGTAGCGCAGCGCGATGTCGGCCAGCGCTTCGCGGCGCGCGCGCGAGATGGTCGCGGTGGTCGGGTTGTTGAGGGTCGGGTTGACGTAGAGCGCCTTGGGCTTGAGCGTCTTGCAGGCATGTTCGAAGGCGTCGCCCATCGGCCCTTCCTCGTCGAGCTGCAGCGCGTGCAACTGGATGCCGAGTTGCGTCGAGATCGCCTTCACGCCCGGATAGGTCAGCGCTTCGACGCAGATCAGTTCACCGGGCCGTGCGAGTTGCGAGAACACCGCCGCCAGCACGCTGTGGATGCCGGGGCACACCAGCATCTGGTCGAGCCGGCAATCGGGCACGCGCGGCCGCAGCCACTGCATGCCGGCTTCGCGGTCGCGCACGGTGCCGCCGAAGTCCTGGTAGCGCAGCAGATCCCATAGATCCGAATCGGCCATCACGCGCGCGGCGCTCTCGTGCATGCGCTCGAGCAGGCCGGCGTCTTGCGGCTCGGGCGGCAGGTTCATCGTCATCTCGGCACCGCTGCCGCCGCGCAAGGGCAGGGCGGGGCTGCTGCCGCGGATGAAGCTGCCGGTGCCCGAGCGCGAATCGATCAGGCCGCGCTTGCGGGCTTCCGCATAGCCGCGTGCCACGGTCGTGTAGTTGAGCCGCAGATCGATCGCCAGGTCGCGCAGCGTCGGCAACTGATCGCGCGCCGTGAGACGGCCGGTGCGGATGTCGTCGGCGATCAGGTCGGCGAGCAAAAGGTAGGCGGGCTTGCTGCTCGTTTCGAGCTTGCGCTGCCATTGCTGTGAGAGCTTGGTCATGGTGAGTTGATCGCATTCATTGATTGCATTCGACGCGATCGATGAACGCATCTTTCATGCCGTCCCGCGCTGGCTCCTCCAAGAGAGATGTGGCGATCAATGCATTGAACGCGTGCATTCAAGTCCATTGATCGGGTGCATTGATCGCATCGAAAACGCATCAACCCTGTGCATGAGGCGTCTTGATCGCGAGGCCGATCGCAGCCGAACCCATCGAAATCCAGGCCTGAAATTATTTTGAAACGCCGGACGGCGCGCTGCTGTTGATTGATTGCAGATTGATTGCATCACCACGTGTCTGGCGTGGCACAGAGCGTGCGAATTCGAAGGGCGCGCAGCACTTCGTCACTTCGTTTTTCAGTCCACTTTCAACCGGAACACACCATGCCCAAAGTCACCAAAGCACCGAACGTCACTGGCGATCACCTTGTCGACTACGAAGAAAAAGTCTTCGAAGACGTGAAGGCCGAACCGGGCGAAAAGGCCCTGGTCACCTTCCACACCGTGGCCTTCGAAGGCTCGATCGGCTTCGTCAATTTGCTGCAGGCGACGCGCCTGAAGCGCAAGGGTTTCGAGACCACCATCCTGCTGTACGGACCCGGCGTCACGCTCGGCGTGCAACGCGGTTTTCCGACGCTCGGCGACGAGGCTTTTCCGGGTCACCAGAACTTCAACAAGCAGATCACCAAGTTCATGGAAGAAGGCGGCAAGGTCTACGCCTGCCGCTTCGCGCTGCAAGCGCTGTATGGGCACGGCGAAGGCTCGCTGATCCCGGGCATCGTGCCGATCAGCCCGCTCGACGTGCTCGACATCGTGCTGCTGCACCGCAAGGCCAACGCCTTCATCCTCGACACCTGGACGCTGTAAGAGCCGCGCTGCCATGACATCGCCACGCATCGTCCGCGCTGCAGCAGTCCAGATCGCTCCCGACTTCGAAAGCCACGACGGCACCCTGAACCGGGTGTGCGAGGCGATCGACGAGGCAGCGGGCAAGGGCGTGCAGTTGATGGTCTTCCCGGAGACCTTCGTGCCGTACTACCCGTACTTCTCCTTCGTGCAGCCGCCGGTGCAGCAGGGGCCGGCGCACATCCGGCTGATGGAGCGGTCGGTGGTGATCCCGGGGCCGGTCACGCTGGCCGTGGCCGAGCGGGCGCGGGCGCGTGGCGTGGTGGTGGTGCTCGGCGTCAACGAGCGCGACCATGGCAGCCTCTACAACACGCAGCTGGTGTTCGACGCCGACGGCACGCTCGCGCTCAAGCGCCGCAAGATCACGCCGACGTACCACGAGCGAATGATCTGGGGCCAGGGCGATGCGGCCGGTCTCAAGGTCGTCGACACCGCTGTCGGCCGCGTCGGCGCACTGGCGTGCTGGGAGCACTACAACCCACTGGCCCGCTATGCGCTGATGGCGCAGCACGAAGAGATCCATTGCGCGCAGTTTCCGGGCTCGCTGGTCGGCCCGATCTTCGCGGAGCAGATGGAAGTGACCATCCGCCATCACGCGCTCGAATCGGGCTGCTTCGTGGTCAACGCCACGGGCTGGCTCACCGACGAACAGATCGTCGCGATCACGCCCGACGCCGGCTTGCAGAAGGCGTTGCGCGGCGGCTGCCACACGGCCATCGTCTCGCCCGAAGGCAAACACCTCGCGCCGCCGCTGACCGAAGGCGAAGGCATGGTCATCGCCGACCTCGACATGGCGCTCATCACCAAGCGCAAGCGAATGATGGATTCGGTCGGTCACTACGCGCGGCCCGAGCTGCTGAGCCTGGCGATCAACGAGCGGCCCGCCGCGACCACCTTCGCCATGCCGGCGGCTTCCGAACTTTCAACTACCTCCACCTCGGCTTCTTCCACGGGACTTCGACATGACCACACCGACCCTCCTGCCAACCTCCCCGTCGAGTCGGCAACTGATGACCGAGTTGCAGTCCTTCGGGTTGCGGCTGGTTGATCCTTCGGCCGGTGCGGCAAGCCGTCGCGGCGGTGCCGGCCCGTCGGACCACAAGGCCGTGACGGTCGACGGGCACACGATCATGGTGCCGGTGCATACGTCCACCGCGTGGAACTCGCCGTTCACCGCGCAGGCGCCCGATGCGCAGGGCATGAGCACCATCACGCGCGGCACGATCCCGATCGCGAGCATCAGCTTTCCGAAGCAGCCGCGCTTCTATTCGATGCAAACCTTCGACGGCGTGCCTTACTCGCACATCGCAACGCTGCATGGCTCCGACGTCCTTGCGACCACGGTGCTGCAGACCTGCATTCGCTACGAGAGCCGAAAGAAGACCTGCAAGTTCTGCGCGATCGGCCAGTCGCTGGCGGCCGGCCGAACGGTGGCGCGCAAGACACCCGAGCAACTGGCCGAGGTGGCGCGCGCCGCGGTGCTGCTCGACGGCGTCAAGCACATGGTGCTGACGACCGGAACCCCCAACGCGACCGACCGCGGCGCGGCCATCCTGTGCGAGAGCGCCTTCGCGATCAAGGCCGCGGTCGACATTCCGATCCAGGGCCAGTGCGAACCGCCGGACGACGACCAGTGGTTCCACCGCATGAAGGCGGCCGGCATCGACACGCTCGGCATGCACCTCGAAGTGGTGACGCAGTCGGTGCGCGAGAAGATCATGCCGGGCAAGGCCAGCGTGCCGATCTCGCGCTACATGAGCGCGTTCGAGGCGGCAGTCGGCGTGTTCGGCCGCGGACAGGTCAGCACGTACATCCTGGCTGGGCTGGGTGATACGCGCGAAGCCATCCTCGAGATCTGCGACACCTTGCTTGCGATGGGCGTGTACCCGTTCGTGGTGCCTTTCGTGCCGATCAGCGGCACGCCGCTGGAAGACCATCCGGCGCCGACGCCGGGGTTCATGAAGTCGATCCTGCAACCGCTCGGTCAGCGTGTCGCAGCGAACAACCTGCGGTCCAGCGACATCAAGGCGGGCTGCGGCAAGTGCGGCGCGTGCTCGTCGCTGTCGGTGTACGAGAGCTGATGCCGGTTCAGGATCAACAGGAGCCACCATGTGCTGCATCGATGACGTCGTCGACCCGGTCGTGCACTACGCGCCGACAGGGTTCCTCGTGCGCGAGGCTGCGCAACGTTGGGAGCGCGACGAAGCGCATGCCTTGCGCCGCGCGGTGTTCTGCATCGAGCAGGGCATCTTCGTCGGCGACGATCGCGATGCGATCGACGACCGCGCGCAGTTGCTGGTCGCGATGTCTTGCATCGGCGGCATGCCGGATCAGGTGGTCGGTACCGTGCGCATCCATCAAGCTTCCCCCGGTGTCTGGTGGGGCTCACGGCTGGCGGTGCACGCGGCGTTCAGAAGCCAGGGCCATCTGGGCGCGACGCTGATCAAGCTCGCGGTGACGCGGGCGCACGCGCAGGGATGCGAGACCTTCATGGCGCATGTGCAGTCGCAGAACGAAGCGCTGTTTCACAAGCTGCACTGGCGCACGACCGGGTCGCTGACGATCCATGGAAGACCGCACGCGGAGATGCAGCCGGACCTGGGTTTCTATCCGCCGTGCCATGACCCGGTGAGCGGCTTCGTGAGTCGCGCCCGTCTCTCTACTTCTTTTCCCTCTCCCTCCGGGAGAGGGCAGGGTGAGGGCAGACCGTCGTGACCGACATCACCGTTCTGCGTGGCATCCCGCCCTCACCCCAACCCTCTCCCGGAGGGAGAGGGAGTGAACTTGAAGGCATCGTCAAAGCCCTGCGCGACTCACGCGGCTTCGCGCACAAACGCGACATCAGCGACATCGTCACTGCGCTCGGCCATGCGCTGCCCGGCGGCGCCGCCGACCTGTCGCAGGCCGTTCCCATCGGCGACGACTGCGCCGCCATCCCGGACGGCCACGGCGGCTACCTGCTCTTCGCCATCGAAGGGCTGGTCGAGGACTTCATCACCCGCATGCCGTGGTTCGCGGGCTACTGCGGCGTGATGGTCAACGTCAGCGACATCTATGCGATGGGCGGGCGCCCGACGGCCGTCGTCAACGCGTTGTGGAGCGCCGGCATGCAGCCGGCCGACGACATGCTCAGGGGCATGGCGATGGCGTCGGCCAAGTACGGCGTGCCGATCGTCGGCGGCCACAGCAACAATCGAAGCGAGCGGCCGCAGCTGGCGGTGTCGATCCTCGGCCGTGCCACGAGATTGCTGACGAGCTTCGATGCGCGACCGGGCGATCGCCTCCTGATGGCCATCGACTTGCGCGGCGCTTACGAAGAGCCTTTCCCTTACTGGAACGCCTCGACCGCGACGCCTGGAGAGCGCCTGCGTGGCGATCTCGAAATCCTGCCGCTGCTGGCCGAAGACGGCCTGTGCGATGCCGGCAAGGACATCAGCATGGCCGGCGCCATCGGCACGGCGCTGATGCTGCTCGAATGCTCCGGCGTCGGCGCCGCGATCGACATCGATGCGATTCCGCGACGCGACGGCGTGCCGCTGCTGCGCTGGCTGACCTCGTTCCCCAGCTACGGCTTCGTGCTCGCCGTGCGACCCGACAAGGTCGATGCGGTGCTTGCGCGCTTCGCCGCTCGCGACCTGGCGGCTGCAGTGGTCGGAGAGGTCGACGACACGCGCAAGCTCGTGCTGCGCCAAGGCGCGCACCACGAAGAACTTTGGGACCTGGGCCGTGACGCGTTCATCTGCCAAGCTGCAACCTCCGAAGTCGACTCGAAGGGGGTGGTCGCCCATGCGTGACGCGTTCGACAACCCACGGCCGCTTCGCATCGGCCTGCTGACCCACTCCGTGAACCCGCGCGGCGGCGTGGTCCACACGATCGAACTGGCCCATGCGCTGCACGATGCCGGCCACGACGTCACCGTGATGGCCCCCGCGACACCGGGTCAACGCTTCTTCAGGCCCTTGCGATGCGCGACGCAATTGGTGCCGGTAGGTGGCACGCCGCACGACATGGTGGAGATGGTCGGTGATCGCATCGAAGCCTTCACGACGCACCTGTCCGCTCTGATCGAGGCGAAGCCGTTCGACGTGCTGCACACGCACGACCCGATCGGCGGCAACGCGCTGGCCAACCTGCAGGACGAAGGGCTGATCGACGGCTTCGTGCGGACGGTGCATCACCTCGAAGTCTTCGCGTCGCCGCAGTTGATGTTCTGGCAGGCGCGCGGCTTTCGTCGTGCGCGCCAGGTCTTTTGCGTGAGCCGGTTGTGGCGAGACATCCTCGGTCGCCAGCACGGCGTCGATGCTTCCGAGGTGAGCAACGGCGTCGACAGCGAGCGCTTCAGCGCGATCTCGCAAGTCACCGATACCGCGTTGGCGCAGCGGCTCGGCGTGCGCACCGGGGCGCCGGTCGTGCTGGCGGTCGGCGGTGTCGAAGAGCGGAAAAACACACTGCGATTGCTCGAAGCCTTCGTACTGCTGCGCGCGCGCCGGCCCGATGCGCAACTTGTGATCGCCGGCGGCGCCAGCCTGCTCGATCATGCGCAGTACACGCGTGACTTCAGGGCGCTGGCCGAGGTCAGTGGTCTGGCCATCGGCCGCGACCGGCCGGTCGTGTTGACCGGTCCGCTGGAGGACGCCGACATGCCCGGCCTCTATCGGCTGGCCGACGTCGTCGCCATGCCCTCGCTCAACGAAGGCTTCGGCCTGGTCGTGCTCGAGGCACTCGCCAGCGGCG
>CAXTCC010000071.1:1245-7902 GCA_964242015.1 uncultured Variovorax sp. | reverse complement strand
TGGTCGTCGAGGACTTTCTTGCCGTCGGCCAAAGCTATCCGCTGCCCGACTTCTTGCAACGCACACGCGATGCACTCGGCATCGCGTCGGACCGCGTGCGTGCCAAGTACGGCTTCGCCTGTTCGCAAGCGATGGACCAGCTCGCCGAGATCGAGCACATCGCCACCCGGTTCGACGCGCAACCCGATGCGCAAGTGACCGTCACCGCCTTCGACTGATCGAAAGAAACACCATGACCAAGACCACCCACTACAGCGTCGTCATCGTCGGCGGCGGCCAGTCCGGCCTGTCGCTCAGCCATTGCCTGCAGCAGCGCGGCATCGATCATCTGGTCATCGAAAAGCGCAGCCTGGTGCACAGCTGGCGCACCCAGCGCTGGGACTCGTTCTGCCTCGTCACGCCCAACTGGCAATGCGATCTGCCGGGCTGGCCGTACAAGGGTGCCGATCCCCATGGCTTCATGGTCAAGGACGAGATCAACGCGTGGCTGGCCGGCTTCGTCGAGCAGGTGCAGGCACCGGCGATGGAAGGCGTCACGGTCAACAAGGTGTCGCGTGCGGGCGAGTCGGATCGGTACACCGTCGACACCAGCGCAGGTCAGTTCACCGCCGACCAGGTGGTGGTGGCGTCGGGCGGCTATCACAAGCCGGTCATTCCGCGCATGGCCGAGCGACTGCCTGCAGGCATCGTGCAGTACCACTCGGCGCAGTACCGCAATCCCGAACAGTTGCCCGAGGGCGCGGTGCTGGTGGTGGGCTGCGGGCAGTCGGGTTCGCAGATCGCCGAAGACCTGCATCTGGCCGGCCGCAAGGTGTTTCTCGCCACCGGCAACGCCCCGCGGTGTGCGCGCTTCTATCGCGGCAAGGACGCCGTCGATTGGCTCGCCGACATGAAGTACTACGACATGCCCGTGACCGCGCATCCGTTGCGCGAGGGCGTGCGCGACAACACCAACCACTACCTCACCGGGCGCGACGGCGGCCGCGACATCGACCTGCGCGCCTTCGCGAAAGAAGGCATGGAACTCTACGGCCTCTTGACCGGCATGGAAGGCGACACGCTGCAGTTTCAGCCCAACCTGCGCGAGCATCTGGACCACGCCGACAAGATCTACAACGGCATCAACGCGTCGATCGACAAGTACATCGAAGCCAACGGCATCGACGCGCCGCCGGCCGAGCGCTATACGCCGGTGTGGGAGCCGACAGAGGAGCGCACTGCGCTCAGCCTGCGTGCCTCCGGCATCACCAGCGTGGTCTGGTGCATCGGCTTTTTGCCGGACTTCGCCTGGGTCGACGCGCCAGTCTTCAACGGCAAGGGCGAGCCGGTGCATCTGCGTGGCGTGACGCATCAGGCGGGACTGTATTTTCTTGGCTTGCCCTGGCTGCACACCTGGGGATCGGGGCGCTTTTCAGGCGTGGCGCGTGATGCGTACTACCTTGCAGAGCAGATCGATGGGCGACGCAAGAACGTGCAAGGTACCGCGATGTCGCATGAAGAGAGCCTGGCTTCGATGAGTTGAAGCTCGGCGCGCCCGAGAAAGCGGGTCAGGTTGGCGGCGCAGGCAAGTCGAACTGCAGGAAGTGGTGCAGCATGGCGAAGTGATCGTCCATGAAGTGCGTCTCTTCTGGCACCAGCGCTGCGATGGGCGTCCAGCTGGCCGAGGCCGCATCGTCGTCGGCGCGCATGGTCGGCAACGGGCGATCACCCAGGTCGAAGTAGTGCGCATGCGTGATGGTGCGGCCGCGCTCGCTGCGATCGGGCGCGTCGAAGACCGCAGTGCCTTTCAGGCAAGCGCGCAAGTCGGCGTCGGGGACGTCGAGGTGCGTTTCTTCTTCCAGCTCGCGCAGGGCAGAACGATGCGTGGTTTCACGCTGCTCGATGAAGCCGCCCGGCACGGCGAGCAACCCCTTGCCTGGCGCTTCGCCGCGTCGGATCAGCAGGACATGGTCGTTGCACTTCACGACGCAATCGACCGTGACCAATGTGGGCGGCCAAGGCGCTGCGGCCCAGGTGGCGCGGTAGTCCTGCAGCATCTTCCACTCGTCCTTCAAAGCGGCGAAGGGCGGCTCATTGCGCCAGGCTTGGAGAAAATCGAACACCGGCGGCGGCACCATCGCGCCAAGCGCTGCGTCGTCGGCGGTGGCGGTGGCGGTGGCGGCGAACAGGGCGTCGCGTGCGCCGCGGGCGGTGGCCGGTGAAGCGATCGGCAGTGTCGTCAGCTCCCATTCGGGAAACCAGTCGAGGTAGGCGGTGGTCGCGTCCTTGCGGTGACCGATGATCAGGGTCGAGTTGGACGCTGTGCGATGCATGCGTGCCGTTTTCGTATTGGCTGCTTTCGCGATTTCGACGGCCAGCCGAACTTCCGCGATCCACGGCGCGTCTTCATGGTGGTCGCGTACCGGCACGAAGCCGACGCGTTCGCGATCTGCGGCGGGCAATGCGCGTCGAATCATCTCGGCACGTTGCTGCCAGCTGAACGGATGTCGCGGCGAACGCGCGTGGAAGGCGGAGCCGATGACCACGACGCAACGCTGCGCTTCAGCGAGCGCGTGCTGCAGGAGGGCGAGGTGACCGTTGTGGAAAGGTTGGAAGCGGCCGATGAAGACGGCGAGATCGTGCATCGCTCGACTTTAATGCCCGAGCCGGGCCACAAAGGCAAAACCCGCCAGCGGCGGGTTGCGGGGGAGCGGTGGTGCCCTGCTCAGAAGTTGGTCACGGCCCACTCGGCAACGCGACGAACGGACGTCGAGTTGCGCAGACCGAACTGGCGATGCAGGCGTGCCGCACGACATGCGCGTTCGCGAGCGACCGATTCCAGCGCGTCGGCAATGGCGGCAGCGGTGCGGCCGTCGGGTGCCGATCCGCTTCGAAGCGAATCCGCGAGCCCATGAATCTGCTCGATGCTCAAGCGTTCCGGGAGTTTGCCGACATTGAACATCATGATGCGATCAACAGGCGAATCAGCACGGGGATGGCGATGACCAGAAACCCGAGCATCACGTTGCGGCGCCAGCCTGCGGCGTGTTGCTCGCGCTGGCTGGAGCGGTAAGACTGGGTGAAAGCAGCCCGTTCAGTCGAATCGGACTTGTCTTTCCACCATTCGTGAGAGGTTTGTGTGCTTTGTGCCATGTAAGCAATTGTGCCTATCTCGACCTTTTGACGGGAGGAAATAGGTCACACTTAAGTACACAAAAATGCAGTTTTTGAGCGCTGCGCCTTGGTGCCCTCGACAGGAATCGAACCTGTATCTGAGTCTTAGGAGGACCCCGTTCTATCCATTGAACTACGAGGACTGAGCGCACGAAACGCGCTTGTTTCGGGGCTTTGGGCAGCGGCGGCGACTTTAACAGTTCAGTCGTATTTCAGCGTGTAGATCAGGTCGAGCCCGCTCTTCTGGCCGGCTTGGCCGCGCAGGGTCAGGCGCTGCGTGAGGTCGTAGAAGATGAAGAGCGTGCCGAAGGTGCCGCCGATGCTGCGCTCGTAGGTCACGTAGAAGTCCGACGACAGCCGCTTGCCCAGCGTGAGTGCCGATTCGCGCAGATCGCCGCCGCTGCCGGGGCCCTTGAAGCCGATTTCGTCCAGCCCGAAGCGGCTCGCCAGACTGCCACCCGTGCCGCCCTTGCCCAATCCGCCGAGCAAGGCCAACGCGGCCTGTTGCAGCAGCAACGACTCGCCACCGCTGCCTGCCTGGGCGCGTCCGAGGATCACCCACGACAGCGTTTCCGCATCGGACAACGCCGGCTCGGAATAGAGCCGCACGCGCGGTGATTGCGCGGTGCCGGTGATCTGCACGCCGGCACGCTGGGTGATGTTCGGCCGGATCGCCAGGATGTCGAGCGACGGGTTGTCGAACGGGCCGTTGAAGCGGGCCAGCCCGCTTTCGACGTCGAGTTCCTGGCCGTACGACCGGTAGCGGCCGCGCACGGTCTTCACTTCGCCGGTGATGCGTGGCGGCGCCGTGAGCGACGTGCTGCGGATGTCGAGCTTGCCTTCGAGTCGCGTCGTGATGCCGCGACCCTGGACCGCGAAGTCATCGCCGAGGTCGAAGGTCACGGAAATGTCGGGCGGCTTGGCAGTCTGCGGTCGGGCGGCGTTGTTGGCGGCCGTCGTTTCGGCATCGCGCGCGGCGGCATCGCGCTTGGCTCGCTGTTCGGCCGCTTCGCGGTCCTTCGCTGCCGAATGCACGACCACGTCACTGCCGAGGCTCGGCGCGGTCTCGTCGGGCAGGATGATCACGGCGCGATCGGTCTTGAGGTCGCCTCGCACGGTGAACTGGCCGTTGTCGAGGCGCGCTTGCAAGTCGCCGGAGATCGTCACCTGTCGATCGGTGCGCACGAGCACGCGCAGTCGCGACAACTTGCCTTGCACCGACATCCTTATGCCGGAGCCGGTCGTGGTCGCATCGGTGCTCCAGCGCACTTCGCCGCGCGCCGACAGGCTGCCCCCATCGCTCGCCGCTTCGCTGGCAACGGTGCTCCTGTTGCCGCTCTGGCCCGCGATGCGGGCCGTGCTGCCGGCGCCGCCCTTGAGCGTGAATTCGGTGATCTCGACGCGGTCGCCTGACAGTGCGACGCGCAGCCGCCCGTCGCGCAGGTCGAGCCCTTCGACGGGCGCACGCAATGCGAGCTGATCGGCGCTCAAGGTGCCGTTCCAGCGCGGCGCCGCGCGATTGCCTGACAAGGTGGCGTCGGCTTCGAGCGTGCCCGCCACGCGCCAGCCGGGTGGCGCAAGAATCGACCACACGCCCAGGCTCGGCAGCCTGGCAGTGAGCCGGCCGGCGAGCGGCGCGTCGGCGGCCCACTGCCAGCCGCCGTCGCGCTGCACCACGCGGCTCGAGACTTCGGCGTTGAGCTGACCGGCGCGCTCGCTGTCCCACGCCAGCGTGGCCTTGATCGCGTCGCCTTGTGCGTCGACTTTCAGTTCCGCCTGGCGCAGGCCTGCCGGTGTGCTGGGGCCGACCGCGTCGCCGTCGGACGCCGTCATCTTGCGCTCGCTCGCCGCACCGGTGCCATGGCTCGTGATGCGTGTGATCAACGCTGCTTCGCCGGCCTGTACGCGGATGTCGCCGCTCTGCCGAGCGAGCCGCGCATGGGCGCGCAATGCGTCCCCGGCATCGATGTCCCACTCGCCATCGAACAGCAAGTCGCCGGTGACACCCGCATCGGCCAGCGCCGTGTTGGCGCCCAGCGCGCTGGCCCACGCCATCGGCAAGCCCTGCAACTTGCCTTGCGATTGCAGGCGATATACCCGGTTCGTCGGCGCGCCACTCTGGCTGAAACTCAACGGTTGCCAGTCGATGCGCACCGTGCCGGGCACCGGGCCGCGCAGCGTCGCACCCGCCGCCGATGCCTCGACATCGAGCCGTGCGGCCGTCTTGCCGTTGGCGGCGGTGCTGCGAATGGTGGCGCTGACGGCGCGGCTCAGTTCCACCGTCCAGGGGCCGGGCCGCGTGCTGTCTTGCGCTTGCAGACGCAGGCTGGCCACCGTTGCGCGCCATTGGTCAGCGCGCTCGAGGCCGCCGCTGGCCCGTGTGTCGAGCGTGAACTTTTGCGTGCCGGTGCTGGCCTCGCCTTGCAGCGACAACGTGGCTTGCGCGAGGCTGCCGGCGAGCTCCGCGCGAATGCCGCGGAGCTGGATGGTCGAGGCGGCAGCCGCAGCCGGCAGCCGGAGATCGAGCTTTTGTGCGACCAGCGTGGCCTGTACGGTCGGCTCGGCCGTGCCGCGTGGCGCCGGCGTCGTCGCGCTCTGCAAGCGCCGTTGCACGGCCAGCCAGCCGCCCTGCCAGCTGGCATCGAGACGTGCGGCGCCTTGCGCACTGCTGCCGGCAAAAGCAGAGGCAAGACCGGGCAGGCCTTCGATCCACTTTTGCAATGTGGCCACGTCGTCGACGCGTGCCTTGAGTTCGCCGCCGCCCTGGTTCGGCGCGATGCGTCCCTGCAGCTCTGCGCTGGCGCCCGGCAGCACGACATTCAAATTGCCGCTGCCGGCCTGGTCGGCGACACGCACTTGCAGCTTGCCTTCGATGCTCGCGCGTTCTGCGTTGATGCGCAGCGTGCGCAAGTCGAGTACCTGGTTTTGAACGAGCCATTGGCCCTGCGCGACAGCGCGGTCGAGCTTCAAGCCTTTCAGCGCCTTGGTGCCGGCACCGCCTTCGGCCTGCAATGCCACATCGAAGGTCAGCGCATCGCCGCGTTGCTCGGCAGTGATGCGGCCGCTGATCGGTGCTCCGGCCAGCTCGGTATGCAGCTCGCCGGGCTTGACGCCGCGAACCGTGGCAACGGCCTGCCATGGTGCCGGAGCAGGCGCCCAGGCGCCTTTCGCATCGATGCGACCGCCGCCGGCATGCACCGTGGCGTCGGCGATTTTCCAGGCCGTGCCGTCGAAGCCGACGTCGGCCTCGACCTGCTCGAGCGGCAGTTTGCCGAGATCCCAGGCGCCGGGCAGCGCGTTGCGGATGTCGACGCGGGCCTGCCATGCGGCGGGGCCGACCGCAACGTCGGGTTGCACCGCGACGCTGCCGGTCAGTTGTGTGCGGGGTGCGCCGGGCCAGAGGCTGGCAGCGTCGACGTTGCGCAGATCGACGTGCGCGTCGATCACCGGCTGCGGTTGCCACGGCGCGATCTGCGCCTGCAATGCGGCCTGCATGGGCTCGCT
>CAXTCC010000071.1:0-1145 GCA_964242015.1 uncultured Variovorax sp. | reverse complement strand
GCGCGCCCACTTGCAAGCGGGCGGCTGCACCGCTGAGCGTGCCCTTGATCGTCGCATCGGCCACCACCTCGATGCTGCGGCCTTCGGCCAGCGGCGCCTTCACGCGACCAGCGAGCGCCGCGTCGATCGCCATCGGCGCCGGGCCTTGCAGTGCAACGCGAGCGCTGTAGTGCCCATCGGCAATATCGACTCCGGTCACGTCCAGCGCATGCTGCGCATCGGCGTACTTGTAGGTGCCCGTCAGATTCGTGGCCCGTAGCGTGGGCGGCCCGGCCCAGCGCAAGTCGTCGATGCGAAATGGGAGCTCGACGTCGATCGGCAGCACGAGTTGCTCCAGCGGTTCGGTCGGCGTGGTGCTCGGCGGACCGCGGCGCTCGATGAGCAGCTGCGTTGCATGAACTTCGCCGAGCTGCACCTTGCGCTTCAAGAGCGGTGCGAGCGCCCAACCGATCTGCGCCTCGTGGACCTCCACAGCCAGCGTCGGGCCTTGCCAGCGCAGCCAGCCGATGTGGCCACCGGTGCGCAGTGAACCGCTGACGTCGCGGCTTTCCAGCGTTTGACCGGTCGGCAGATACCGCGCGGCCTGGGTGAGTGCAAAGGCGAGGGACTGATTCGATCCGAGCCACCACCACGTGCCCGCGGTCAGCACCAGCAAGAGTGCGATCAGCCCGCCCAGGCTCCATGCCAGCGCGCGCAAGGCACGACGAGTGCGCGAGCGGCGCACAGCGGGCGCTTCTGCCGCGGCGTCGGTTGCGGCGTTCGCTCCGGTCGCTCCGGTCGAGGATGAAGATTCTGCGTCGCTGCTCATCGTGCTTTGTCGGGCGGTGCGCTCAGAAAGTGAAACCCAGGCGCAGATGCAACCTGAACTTCTTCACGTCGACGCCGTATGCCACATCAGCCTGCACCGGCCCGACCGGGCTGCGCCATCGCACGCCCGCGCCCACGCCGACCTTGGCCTTCAGCAGCCCTGGCTTGTCGGCCACGGCGCCGGCATCGACGAAGGTCACGCTCTCGAAGTCGGTCAGCTTGCCGCCGTAGACGACCGGCCGCTGCCATTCGACGCTGGCCACCGCCAAGTAGCGACCGGCGACGATCGTGCCGTCGCTGCGCACGGTGCCGATCTGGCGGTAGCTGTAGCCGCGCAC
>CAXTCC010000070.1:0-16980 GCA_964242015.1 uncultured Variovorax sp. | reverse complement strand
GTCGGCTGGCGCCGCACCGTCATGTACATGACGTGGGTGCTGGTCATGGCGTTCTTCTTCGCCAATGCCGAGATCCAGATCGAGGGCGGCGCCGGCTGGGCCACCAGCCTGCCGACCTGGCGCATCGAGCACCACTGGCTGCTCGACATCTTCTGGGGCGGCCGCGCCATGACGGGCTACCACGCGTGGGTCTTCAGCTTCATGGCGCTGGTGTTCTATTCGCCGCTCGCCTTCAACGGCCGCGGCCGATGGCGCGACGCCGGACTCGCGTTGTGCGGGCTCATCGCGTTCTGGATCGTCGAAGACTTCCTGTGGTTCATCATCAATCCGGCATGGGGCTGGGCGCAGTTCAAGCCGGAGCTGGTGACCTGGCACAAGCACTGGGCGATGGGCGCCCCGGTCGATTACTGGATCGGTCTCGGCGTCATCGCGCTCATCCTGTACTTCAGGCATCGGCCGCGCGGCCACCGTGAAGGCGCAGAAGACGCAGAAGAAGCCGAGGAGGTCGTGCGATGAAGCGGCGCTCCAGGCGCCACTACGCACCGGTCGAGGTGCGGCCCGACGAGTGGGCCGATTCGCTTGCCGCCAGCGAGCACCGCGTCGAAAACCTGCACCGCATCACGCCGACGCTCTACCGCAGCGCGCAGCCCAAACGCGAAGACGTGCCGGCGCTGAAGGCACTCGGCATCAAGACCGTCATCAGCTTTCGCTCCTTCAACAGCGATGAACGTGCACTGCGCGGCAGCGGCATCGACCTGGTCCGCGTGCCGATCGACACCTGGTCGATCAACGACGACGAGGTGCAGCGCGCCCTCGTCGCCATCCGCGAGGCCGAGAAGAAGGGCCCGGTGCTGATCCACTGCTGGCACGGCGCCGACCGCACCGGCGTGGTCGCCGCCGTCTACCGCATGGCCCTGCAAGGCTGGACCAAAGACGCCGCCCGCCACGAGATGTTCCGCGGCGGATTCGGGTATCACACGCTGTGGCGGAATATTCCGAGCTACCTGGGGCGGGTGGATGCGGAGAAGATGCGGGCGGCGGTGAGCGCTGAAGCCGCTCGGTAGACTCGAAGCCCACCCCACCATGACCGACACCACACCTTCTGCGCCCGGATCAGCCCCTGGCGCCGTGCGCCTGAACAAACGCATGGCCGAGCTCGGCCTGTGCTCGCGCCGCGAGGCCGACGAATGGATCGCGCAGGGCTGGGTCAAGGTGAATGGCAAGCCGGCCGAGATGGGCGTCAAGGTGACGCCGGCCGATCGCGTCGAGGTCGACCGCAAGGCGGAGCAGCATCAGCAGCAGCGGGTGACCATCCTTCTGCACAAGCCGATGGGCTACGTCAGCGGCCAGGCCGAAGACAACCACGAGCCGGCGGTGGTGCTCATCAACCCGCGCACGCACTGGCGCGAAGACCCGAGCCGCAATCGCTTCTCGCCCCCGCAGTTGCGCGGACTGGCGCCGGCCGGTCGGCTCGACATCGATTCGGTCGGCTTGCTGGTGCTGACGCAAGACGGCCGTGTGGCGCGTCAGCTCATCGGCGAAGACTCGGGGATGGAGAAGGAGTACCTGGTGCGCGTGGCCTATCACGGCCTCGGCAGGCCGGCGCCCATGGGGCAACTGGTGCGCATCGACGACGACGATCCCATCACGACGAATGTGCAGGCGGTCTTCCCACGCGAGCTGTTGCAGAAGCTGCGCCATGGCCTCAGCCTGGACGGTCAGCCACTCAAGCCGGCGCGGGTCGATTGGCAGAACCCCGAGCAACTGCGCTTCGTCTTGACCGAAGGCAAGAAGCGGCAGATCCGTCGCATGTGCGAGCAGGTCGGCTTGAAGGTGGTCGGCTTGAAGCGCATCCGCATCGGCCGCGTCGTCCTCGGCAACTTGCCGGCCGGGCAGTGGCGCTATCTGGGCGCCGACGAACGCTTCTAGGGCGCGAACCGCAGTCCTCACCAGGAGATCAGCGGTGCACGTTGCAGCCAGGTGTCGCTGCGCACCTGGTCCAGCACGAAGCTGGCAACGTCGGCTCGGGCGATCGTTCCGCCATGGAAGGCGGACAGATCGGTGAGGGCGCGGACCGAGGGCCCGGAGGCCTTGTCGTTCAGCACCGAGGGGCGCACCAGAACCCAGTCCAGCCCGCTTTGCCGGACCACGGCTTCCTGCCGATTCTTGTCCGCATAGACCTTCCGCAACAGTGCGGGAAAGATCACCCGGTCGAACAGAAACCCGCCGTGCCCGACGCTGTCCCCGGCGCCCATGCCGGTGACGCAGACCAGCCGGTCGATTCCTTCAGCGCGCATCGCACCGACCAGCGCACGCGTGGCCGTCGAGAGAAGGGTCACTTCCCGGAAAGGACTGGCCGGCGTGCCCAATGCACTCACGACCGCGTCGCAGCCTTTCATCGCCTTGCGCAGCGCCTGCGCGTCGCGGGCGTCGCCCACGTGGATCTCGGCGCCCTCGAGACCGGAGGCTTTGTCCGGCAAGCGCACCATGGCGCGAACGTCGTAGCCGCGAGCGAGTGCCTGGCTGACGATCAGTCGGCCGGTGCCGCCCGTGGCGCCCAGAACCAGCAGTTTCGGGCGAGCCATTGCGTTGTCGCTGATGTCGCTGATGTCGGTGCTGTCGGTGCTGTCGGTGCTGTCGGATGCGTTCATGGCATCACACCGAGGCCGCGATCTTCGAAGCGAAGTCGCGATACGAGTGCAGAGGGCGCCCCAACATCGTCGTCAGACGCTCGACATCGCCCTGGTCCGGCGTCATGCCCTCAGTCAGGAAACGTTCGCTCATGAGGCGCATGTCGTACGCCATCCAGCTCGGCATGAAGTTCAGCAGGTTCTTCTCGAAGCCGGCGCTGTCGTCGCCGCCGTAGGCGATCGAGCGACCCAATACGTCCGACCAGATGGCAGCCACATCGGCGCCCGTCAGCGAGTCGGGGCCGACGAGGTTGATGCGGTTGAGCGGCAGTGCGCCGGATGCATGTTCGCGGCGGAGCAGCTCGATGGCCGCGATCTCTGCGATGTCGCGGGTGTCCACCATGGCGAGCCCTTTGGCGCCGATCGGCATCGGGTACACGCCGTGACCGAGCACCACATCCTTGATCGTGAGATCGTTCTGAATGAAGTAGGCCGGCCGAAGGATGGTGGCGCCCATTCCCATTTGCTCGAGCATCCGCTCGACGCCGAACTTGCCTGCGAAGTGCGGAACGTTCAAGTACCTGTCGCTGTGGATCACGGACAGATAGACGATCCGATCGATGCCTGCCTCGCGCGCCAGGTTGAGCGTCATCAACGCTTGCGTGAACTCGTCCGGCACCACGCCATTGAGCAGGAACAACGTGGAGACGCCGTTCAAGGCGCTGCGCAGCGACGCCACATCAAGCAGGTCGCCCCTGACGACGTCCACGCCTGCGGGGAAGTCGATCTTTGCCGGATCGCGAACGAGGGCGCGGACTGCAGCGCCACGGCCGACGAGTTGCTGAACGACCTGGCGGCCGATGGCGCCGCTGGCGCCAGTGATGAGGATGGTCATGGAAAGCTCCGGTTTGTTTGAAGAGGCCTCGATCTTCATCGTTCCGTTCGGAGCTCGATAGACTCTATATTTGGACACTTCGTCTCACTGGTGGAACACATGGACCTGCTTGCGCTGACTGACTTCAACCTCGTGGCACGGCATGGCGGTTTCGGACGCGCGTCCAGGGAATCCGGACGCCCCAAAGCGACCTTGTCGCGGCGAGTCGCCGACCTTGAAAGCGGACTCAACCTGCGATTGTTCGAGCGGGGAGCGCGCACTTTGAAGCTCACCGAGGAAGGACACGCGCTGCATGAGAGGACGTCGGTGTTGCTCACCGAACTCGACGAGACGGCGGCGGCCATCGCGTCGGGCGGCGAGACACCGCGAGGCATCCTGCGCGTCAGTGCCCCGCTGCTTTTCTCTCAGGCGGCGATGGGCAAGATCGCTGCACGGTTCGCGCTCGCGCACCCGCAAATCCGGCTTGAGGTCACGACGGAAGATCGCGCCGTCGACATGGTGGAAGAGGGTTACGACCTGGTGATCCGGGTCAACCCCGATCCCGATGCGAGGCTGGTGGGACGGATCTTGATGAGGGATCGACTCGTCGTGGTTGCAAGCCCGAATCTCAAGAAACCGGCGCGCAAGATGCCTGTCCCCGTCCCCGTCGTCGTGCGAGGCAGCGGGCCGGGCGATCGAACCGCTACTTGGGACTACACCAGCCCTGCCGGCAAGAAGCGTATCGACGTCGAGCCTGTGTTACAGCTGTCGTCGTTGTTCATGGTGCGCGACGCCGTCCGCGCCGGCGTCGGTGCTGCGCGCTTGCCCGTGTCCCTGGTGACCAACGACCTGCTCACAGGAAAGTTGGTGCTGTGGGGCAATGTGGAAGGGCCGGAGATTGCACTGTGGGCCCTGTATCCGTCCCGCCGCCTGCTGAGCACCCGCGTGTCGACGTTCCTGGCCTTCTTGAAGGATGCGTTTCCCGAAGGGTCACCTGACGAACTGGCTTCCTTCATCGACTGAAACGCGAACTGTCGTCAAATCCCTCGTGCCGTCCCCTGTGCTTCCAGGTAGGCAGCCGTATCGGCTGCGCCCATGCTCCGGGCCAGGTCCAGTGCGGACAGCCCGTCCGAGCTCGTTGCATTCAGGTCGATGCCCTGTGCCAGCAAGGCCTTCACGATCTCGAGCCGGTTGAACATCGCCGCGAACATCAACGGCGTTTTACCGCCGGGGGGCGCAAACCCTGGCTGGGCGCCATGAGCGAGCAGCAAGTCGACGATGCCTTGATACCCCTTGAACGCAGCGCCCGCGAGAGGCGTCTGCGCCATGTCGTTGAAGCGGTCCGGCTCTGCACCGGCTTCGAGCAACACCTTTGTCGCATCGACGTGGCCGTGGTACGCAGCAAGCATCAGCAGCGTGTCGCCCTTGTGATTGCTCATGTTCGGCGACATGCCTTTCTGGAGCAGACGCGCGAGTGTTTGCGCATCGCCTGAACGTGCGAGCTGGAAGACCTCTTGTGCAAACTCGATGAACTCTTGATTTGCGGAAGCGGGCGTTGAAGTTGGGAGATCCATCGTTTGAGCCATGTGGAGATAGAGGGAGTGATTGGGTTCAGTAGGCCTCCACCATGTCTTCATTCAACGCCATGTGCACGCGACAAAACAATCGGTGCAGGTAAGACAAGTGCGCGAGCTGCGCATTTGGTCTACCGCAGCGTCGAGCGCGCGCCGCCACGACGCCTTGGAGTCTCAAGCGGCGTTGCATCGACTTTGAGGCGGTGGCCGCTGCGCTGTTCGAACCCTAGATGCGCAGCGACCCCATCCGCTGCACGATCAGATCGTGCAGCGTTTGCGCCGCCACCGACAAGCTGCCTTCGCGTCGCCTGACCAGATAGATCACTCGCGTGAGTCCCGGCATGGGCAAGGGCCGTGTCACCAGCGTATCGCGCCGGAAGTGAAAGAGCGTGAGCGCCGGCACCACGCTGATGCCGACGCCGGCCTCGACCAGGCCCATCACCGTCGCCAGGTGCTCTACCTCCAGCACGGCGTTCAGTCGCAACGGGTGCAGCGCTGCGTCGAGCGACTGCCGCACGCTGCTGATGCGCGCCATCTGGATGAAGGGCCAGGGGCTGAGCTGCCTGGCGGTGAGCTTCGGCACCTTGGCCAGTGGATGGTCAGCGCGGCATACCAGGTGGAAGCGATCGCTGCACAGCTTGCGGCCGCGCAAGTCGCTGGCGGCTGCACCGGCCCCTGTGGCGGCGAGCGCGAAGTCGGCCTGATGGTTGCGCAGTTGCGCGATGCAGGCATCCGACAGCGCGTCGTGCAGTTCGACCGTGATGCCGGGCCACTCGCGCATGAACTCGGCCAGGATCGCCGGCAGCCAGCCCGCCGCGAGCGAGGGCAGTGCGGCGATGCTCACACGGCCCTTTCGGCGCTCGACATGGTCGGCCAGGTCGCCCACTGCACTTTGCATGTCGTCCAGCAAGCGACGAGCCGATCCTTCGAACAAACGACCCTCGGGCGTGAGCTGCACGCTGCGGGTATCGCGATCGAAGAGCCTCGCACCCAGCGTGTCTTCGAGCGTGCGGATCAGCGCGCTGAAGGCGGGCTGAGACAGATGGCAAGTCTGCGCGGCGCGCGTGAAGTTGCGTTGATCGGCCAGCGCAGCGAAGGCGCGCAGCTGTCTCGCGGACAAGTCGGGTCGTGTCATCGACGATCTGAAATTTGGATGAATCGATCTGAACTTTGAATTTTACCGATGACACGCCGCGTCTTACATTCCACTCGACAACGAGACTGGAGACAACGAGCATGGCTTCGACGCATTCGCCCCCTGCGCTGCTGATCGGCTGCGCCGCGGGCTTTTCGGGCGACCGCACCGATGCCGCCGGACCGGTGGTCGACACGCTGATCGCACGGCTCGCGGATGGCCCACCCGGCCAGCGCGCCTTCCTCATCTTCGAAACGCTGGCCGAACGCACGCTCGCGCTCGCGCAGTTGCGTCGCCGTGCCGATCCGGATTCGGGATACGAGCCGCTGCTCGACGACATGCTGCGACCGGTGCTGGCACGTTGCCTCGCGCACGACATCCGCATCGTGAGCAACTTCGGCGCAGCCAACCCGCGCGCCGCGGCTCGGCACATCGCTCGCATGGCGGTCGAATTGCGCCAGCCGGCGCCGCGCATCGCCGTGGTCGAAGGCGACGATCTCTCGTCACCCGCGCAACGCGCGTTGTTGCGCGAACAGCTCGGTGCACAGATCGACGGCTTGCGGGTCGTCAGCGCCAACGCCTACATCGGTGCCGAGCCGATCGCAGCCGCGCTCGATGCCGGTGCGCAGATCGTGGTGTGCGGGCGCGTGGCCGATCCTTCGCTCACGGTCGGCCCGGCCATGTCGCATTTCGGCTGGCGCGCCGACGACTGGGATGTGCTCGGTCGCGCGACGATGGCCGGCCACTTGCTCGAATGCGGCGCTCAGGTGTGTGGCGGCTACTTCGCCGACCCCGGCTTCAAGGATGTCCCCGATCTGGCGGATGTCGGCTTCCCGATTGCCGAGATCGAGAGCGATGGCCGCTGCACCCTCGGCAAGGCGGCCGGCACCGGCGGACTCGTGACGGAAGCGACGGTCAAGGAGCAACTGCTGTACGAGGTGCACGACCCAGCCGCGTATCTGACGCCCGATGTGGTGGCGGACATCGCCGGCGCGGAAGTCGAGCTGCTGGGCATCGACCGCGTGGCTCTTTCCGGCGTTCGCGGTCATGCGCGGCCGACGCACTACAAGGTCAACGTGTGCCACGAGGGCGGATGGCTGGCGGAAGGCGAGATCTCTTACGCAGGCCCACGCGCCGAAGCCCGCGCGCGGCTGGCCGCCGACGTGCTGCGAAAGCGGCTGAACGGCCTCGACTTGCGCATCGACCTGATCGGCGCACTCAGCATCTTCGGCGACGACGCTGGCCGCGCGCTCTCCGACACACCCGACACCGGTCACCGTGACGTGCGTCTGCGCGTTGCTGCCACGCATGCCGATCGCGCCGAGGCCGAGCGGCTCGGCCGCGAGGTGACCGCGCTCTACACGTGTGGCCCGGCCGGCGGTGGCGGTGTTCGCACCACGTTGACGCCCCGGCTCAACACCATCTCCTGCCTGCTGCCGCGCGCATCGGTGCCGGTGCGCTTCGAAATGGTCAGCGGAGGAGACGCGTCATGAGCACCGCCGGCATGAGGACCGAGGCCTTTCCGCTCTATCGGCTGGCGCACGGCCGCACCGGCGACAAGGGCGACCGTTCCAACATCAGCGTGATCGCCTGGCATCCCGAGCTGTTCGACCTGCTCGTCGCACAGGTCACGCCCGAAGCTGTGGCTGCGCAGTTCCGTCATCGCGCACCGAGCCGCGTACAGCGCTTCGTGTTGCCCAAGTTGCACGCGATGAATTTCGTGCTCGATGGCGTGCTCGACGGCGGCGTCAACGACGCGCTCAACCTCGACACCCACGGCAAGGCGTTGTCGTTTCTGTTGCTCGATTTGCCGGTCGACGTGCCCGATCACCTGCACCACCTGCTCGCCGGTCCATCCGAAGACTGACGGGACTTTTCATCTTCAACACATCAGGAGACATCACTTGAAATCCTTCAGCTCACTCCCTTTTTCTGCTCCGATGGCGGTCGCTGCCGCGGCCTCGACGCTCGCGATCTCGCTCGCCTTTGCGCCGCTGCCGGCCCGGGCGCAGACCTTCCCGGAAAAATCGATCACCTTCGTCGTGCCGTTCGCGGCCGGCACTGCGACCGACCAGATCGCACGCGCGCTCGGCAACGCCATCACGGCCGAGACGAAGCAGGCGGTGGTCATCGACAACAAGGCCGGAGCGAGCGGTTTCATCGCATCGCAGAACGTCGCCAAGGCCGCCGCCGACGGCTACACCGTGCTCATCACCACCAACACCACGCACGCGGCCAACGAGCATCTGTACAAGAAGTTGCCGTATGACCCGGTGAAGGATTTCGCGCCCCTCACCGCGCTCGGCAAGGGCGGGCAGATCATGGTCGTCTCACCCGACTTTCCAGCGAAGACGGTGGCCGAATTCATCGCGCTCGCCAAGAAGGATCCGGGCAAGTACAGCTTCGGCAGCGGCAGCTCGTCGAGCCGCATGGCGGGTGAATTGCTGCAGCAGATGGCCGGCATCAAGCTGCTCCACGTCCCCTACAAGAGCAACACCCTGGCCGTGACGGACCTGCTCGGCAACCAGATCAACATGATGATCACCGACACGGCCACCGGCCTGCCGCAAGTCAGGGCCGGCAAGTTGCGCGCATTGGGCATGTCGAGCGCCAAGCGCTCACCGCTCGCGCCGGATGTGCCGACGATCGCGGAGGCCGGCGTCAAGGGCTACGAGATGGGCTACTGGTTCGCCGCCTACGCACCAGCCAAAACGCCGCCCGCGGTGGTGAAGCGCCTGAACGAACTGCTGGTCAAGGCGGCAAAGAGCGACACGGCCCGCACCGGCTTCTACGAGCCCACAGGTACCGAGGTCTTCACGACCACGCCCGACGAGATGGTGAAGTTCCAGGCTGCCGAATCGCAGAAGTGGGGAAGCATCGTGAAGGCGGCGGGGATCGAGGCGGAATAAGGCGGGCGGTCTTTCGGGACGGTCCTGAACACAGCCATGCAGAAGGGCAGAAGAGGCGCTACTACCTCATCTGCCATATTGCCGAGCACAGCCGGGTCGAGGATATTCAGCGCACTCTCGACGGCAGGACACACCGCATGGCCCAGTTCAGTGTTAACTCGCAGCGCTTCGATCCGTACAAGAATTTCAAGTTCAGGATCAAGTGGGATGGCCGCTATGTGGCCGGCATCAGCAAGGTGTCGGCGCTCAGGCGAACCACCGAAGTCATCCGGTACCGGGAAGGCGGCGACCCGTCGTCTTCGCGCAAGTCGCCGGGCCGTACCGAGTTCGATGCGATCACGCTCGAGCGCGGCGTCACGCATGACGCGGCGTTCGAGCAATGGGCCGGCAAGGTCTGGAACTTTGGGGCCGGTCTGGGCGCCGAGGTATCGCTCAAGGACTTTCGGAAGGATCTCATCCTCGAGCTCTACAACGAGGCCGGCCAGCTCGTCAAAGCCTGGCACCTGTTTCGCTGCTGGGTGTCCGAATACGCGGCCCTGCCGGAGCTCGACGCCAATGGCGCCGCGGTCGCCATCGAACTCATCAAGATCGAGAACGAAGGCTGGGCACGCGATGTCGATGTGCAGGAGCCGAGCGAGCCCGCGTTCGACGAGCCGGCCTGATGGCGACGTCAGGCTTGATCAAGGGCGGACTCATCGTGCTCGCGGCCGATGGTGGCGCGGTGCAGCGGACGATCGCGCTGCAATACAACCCCGAGACGGTGACGCGCAGCATCGAGCCGCAGGGCGTGGGTGGCGACGGTGACAAAGGGGGCCCGGGCGGTCAGCCCTATCACTTCACCGGGCCGGCGATCGAATCGATCCAGCTCGTGACCACGCTCGACGCAACGGATGCACTCGAGCGCGCTGATGGCGATCCTGCGGTGGTGCGGGCTGGCATCGCGCCGCAACTCGCGGTGCTCGAAGCGCTGGTGCAGCCGAGTGCCGCTGAACTGATGCCCACGGCACAACGGACCAAGGGCGTGCACGAGGTCCCGCTGGTGCTCTTTGTCTGGGGTGCGCATCGCGTGGTGCCGGTGCGGGTCACGCAGTTGTCGATTGTCGAAGAGGCATTCGACCGTGCGCTCAACCCGCTGCGGGCGCGCGTCGCGCTCGGGTTGCGGGTGCTCACGACTGCCGACTTCAGCTCGACCCGCAGAGGGTCGACGATATTCCTGGCTTACCTGCGCGGCCGCGAGGCGCTTGCGCGAACGGCGCCGGCCGTCACGCTCGAAGCGCTCGGCCTGCAGGGCTTGCCCTGACGTTCAGCGCAGCGACAGCAACAGCAACAGCGACAGCCTGCTGCTAGCTGGCGCAGACCTTGTTGTGCGACGCGTGCATGCCCTTGGCCTTGGCATCCGCTTCGCTCAGGTACTCGCCCTTCTTCGTCTTGCCGTAGTAGCGGTCGCCCATGCAGTGGTAGACCTTGGTCTCGTCGTTCGCCCACACCTTGCCGGCACCGCCGCCGGGCGCTGCGGTCATGGTCGCCGGGTCGTTCTTCGCCGGAGTCTTGGTGGCGCCGCCAGTGGAAGGCGCGACACCTGTTTTGCTCACAGCAGCCGATTGCGTCTGCACTGCGGGCGCGGCGGCGGCGGCGGCAGTCTTACCGTACCAGGTCTTGATTCCCTTGTGCCCGCGGCAGGCGCCTGACTTGGTGTCCGGCGAGGCGTAGCTGTCGTCCTTGCATTGCACCGTGCTGCCCGCGGGCGCGTCGGCCGGGAGGGTCTGGGCTTGCGCGGCGACCATGCCGACGAGGCCGGCAACGGCCAGCAAGACCTTGACTGGAAACTTCATGCGAAAACTCCTGGAGGGTGTCGAGACGTGTGACGAAGCGCGCATGCTCGGCCTCGGTTCCCAGCGCCACCTGACTCGGGCGCAGACGACGGACACAGCCACTCAGGTAACCCTAAGAAAAGCGGCGTAGCCTTGGCGCCGTGTGCTCTGAGAGCAAGCGGAAGCAAGGAGACGACGTGCGCGTGCTGCTGGTGGAAGACGACGACATGATCGGGCGCAGCCTGATGCAGGCGCTGGAAGGCGCAGGCTGGTCGGTCGACTGGGTGCGCGACGGTCTGCTCGCGCAAAGCGCCTTGTCCGATGGCGGCTACACCTGCGTGCTGCTCGATCTCGGCCTGCCCAAGCAGGACGGCACCGAGGTGCTGCGCCGTGCTCGGGAACGCGGCGATCTCACGCCGGTGCTGGTGCTCACCGCACGCGACGGGCTGGACGACCGCATCCAGAACCTCGACCTCGGCGCCGACGACTATGTGCTCAAGCCATTCGAATTTCGCGAGCTGCTGGCGCGCATGCGGGCGGTGATCCGGCGCCGCGACGGCAGCGCGCACTCGCTGGTCGGCACGCTCGCGCTGCAACTCGACCTGACCACGCGCGAGGTGCTGATCGAAGGGGAACGCGAGGCGCTCACGGCGCGCGAGTTCGCATTGCTGCACGCGCTGCTGGAGCGGCCCGGCGCCATCCTGTCGCGCGACCAGCTCGAGCACCGCATCTACGGCTGGGGCGAAGAGGTCACCAGCAACGCCGTCGACGTGCTGATCCACGGCATGCGCCGCAAGATCGGCCCCGATGCCATTCGCAACGTGCGCGGGCTGGGGTGGCGCGTGGTGCCTGCGTGATCGATGCGTTGCGCGCGAGCCGGGCATGGGGCCGCCCGCGCTCGCTGCGCGGCCAGTTGCTGTGGTGGTTGCTGACATTGCATGTGATCGCCGCCGGCTTGACCGCGTGGGCGGCCTACGTGGTCTATGGCCGGCTGGTGCACAACTTCATGGACGACCAGATGCGGCTGGTCGCCGAGTCGTACGCGTCGCACCACAAGCCACCCGCGCTGATGCCGCTGGCCGACAAGGCGGACCTGGCTCGCGGTGCTTTCGTCCTGCAGCTGTGGAGTGCCGACGGCGCCACGTTGCTTGCGAGCAGCTGGCCTGCCTTGACGGTGCCGCTGCGGCCGCAAGCAGGCTTCGACGACGTGCGTACCGGCGCAGGCGACGACGCGACCTGGCGCGTATACACCGCACCCGGTGCGCGCGAAGACCGGTTGCGCGTGCAGGTGGTGCAAAGCGACGACTTCCGTCGGCATCGCGTCATCCGCCGCGCCCTGTTCGAAGGCTTGCCGATCGCCTTGCTGCTGCCGCTGGCCATGCTGATCCTGTGGATCATCGTCACCGCAGCGTCGCGCTCGTTGCGGGCGGTGGCGCGGGACGTGGTGACGCAGGACGAGCGCAGTCTGTCGGAGCTGTCGCTGGCCCGCGTGCCTGAAGAGATCACGCCGCTGGTCGACGCCTTCAACGGCCTGCTGGCACGACTGCGCGCTGCCTTTGCGACGCAGCGGCGCTTCGTGCAGGACGCCGCGCACGAGCTGCGCAGCCCGATCGCGGCGATCACGTTGCAGATCGAGGCGCTGCGCCCGCATGTGGCGAGCGATGGCGATGCAGCCCAGCGTTTCGCGCAGCTCGAAGCGGGCGTGACGCGGGCGCGGCATCTGGTCGATCAGCTGCTGTCGTTGTCGCGGCAGGAGGCGCCGCCATCGACGAACGCGGCGACGCCGGTCGATCTCGCGGCGCTGCTGAGAGACAGCATCGGCAGTCTGATGGTGCTGGCCGACCAGCGCGGCGTCGATGTCGGCTTCGAAGGGCAGATGTACCTGCTGGTCGACGCACCGGCGAGCGAGCTGCGCTGCGTCTTCGACAACCTGATCGACAACGCGCTGCGCTACACGCGGCCCGGCACCGCGGTCGACATGCGGCTCCATGCGGTCGAAGGTCGTCCGGTGGTGGATGTCGTCGACCACGGGCCGGGGATTCCATCGGACTTGATGGGACGCGTGTTCGATCGCTTCTTCCGCGTGCCGGGCGCGGCGGCGGGCGGCAGCGGCCTGGGGCTGTCGATCGCCCAGGCTGCGGCGGCGCGGCACGGCATGCGCATCGCACTGCGCAACCGGACGGTGGACGAGGGCGGACCGGGTGTTGTCGCTCGCGTGTATCTGCCGGTGTCGTTGCCTGCGTCTCGACCTGTCACGGCGAGCTAATTCTTCGCTCACCTCGACGTAATTTTTCGCTCACTCGACTCTCAGTCTGCCTGCCTAGAGTGCTTGCAGGTCGGCCGAAAAGCATGTCGCTTCAGGTGCAAGACCCGCGATTCACCACGATACCCAAGGAGACCATCATGCAAGCTTCCACTCGACTCTTGGCACTCGGCGCCTTCGCTGCCGTCACCGCCTTCGGCTCCGTCGCGGCCTCGGCCCAGACCGCCAAATGGGACGGCGGCGGCACCGAGGCCCTTGGCCAGTCCACCGGGATGTCCAACGAAGGGACTGCGTCCAGCGACGAAGTGAACAAGGGTGCCATGGCCGCCGCTCGCCCGAATGGCACGGAAGCGACGGGCCAATCGACCTCGATGCCGATGCCCAACGGCAACATATCTTCCGACGAGGTCTACAAGGGGGCGGTGCTGGCGGCCCATCCGAGCGGCACCGAGTCGATCGGCCAGTCGACCGCGCTGCCGATGAAGTCCGGTTCCTGAGGGCCCGGAGGGCGTTAGAGGCGTTGCAAGTCGCCCAAGGAAAAAAGCCATCAGGCCTCGCGGCCTGATGGCTTTTTATTTGGGGTGGGGTTCGCTCAGGCCACAGGAACGTCGCGCGCCAATGTGGGGTGCGGTTCGTCGGCAGGTGCCGTGAGCAGCAGCTTGTAGATCAGCGCGCCGAGGATGGCGCCGACGATCGGTGCGACCCAGAACAACCACAGTTCGCCGATGGCGTAGCTCGGACCGAACAGTGCCGGACCGGTGCTGCGAGCCGGGTTGACCGAGGTGTTGGTCACCGGGATCGAGATCAGGTGGATCAGCGTCAGGCACAGGCCGATGGCGAGCCCACCGAAGCCTGCTGGGTTGCGCTTGGACGTGGTGCCGAGGATGACGATCAGGAAGATGGCGGTGAGCACCACTTCGATCAGCAACGCCGACATCATGTTGTAGCCGCCGGGCGAATGCGCGCCGTAGCCGTTGGTGGCGAAACCGCCGATGTCGGCGCCCGTCTTGCCGGTGGCGATGAGGTACAGCACGCCGGCACCGGCGATGGCGCCGAGCACTTGCGAGACGATGTAGCCCGCCAGTTCGCTCGCGCGAAAACGGCCACCGATCACCAGGCCGACCGACACCGCTGGGTTGAAGTGGCCGCCTGAAATGCCGCCCAGCGCGTAGGCACCGGTGAGCACGGTCAGGCCGAATGCCAGCGAGACGCCGGCAAAGCCGATGCCGAGTGCCGGAAACGCCGCAGCGAGCACTGCGCTGCCGCAACCGCCGAAGGTGAGCCAGAACGTACCGATGAATTCGGCGGCCCATTTCTTGGATGTACTGTGTTCCATTCCCTGATTCCTTGTTGTGTGTGAGCGGCGGATTCTAGGTAGCCGCGTAGGACATATCTCACACGCGAGCCGCAGGGGAAAGCCGTGGGTCCAGTTGTTCACGGATAACCCTTAATTAGTCGCTGTGCTTTGCGGCTACGCTTTCCGGCATGAATCCTTTCGCCTTCAAAACTGCTGCGGTCGGTCTGCTTCTGGCCAGCGCTTCCTTCCTGGTTTCGACGAGCGCGCGAGCGCAGCAAGGGAGCGTCAACGCGCTGTGCAGCACCGACGTCGGCTGGTGCGAGCAGGCCGCCGCGGCGTTCACGCGAGAGACCGGCATCAAGGTGAACCAGTCGCACAAGGGCACCGGCGAAATCGGTGCGCAACTGCGTGCCGAGGCGGCCAACCCCAAGACCGACATCTGGTGGGGCGGCACCGGTGATCCGTTCCTGCAGGCGGCCGAGCAAGGTCTGCTCGATGCGTACCGGCCGGCGTACATCAACGACCTGCACGAGTGGGCGGTGCGGCAATACGCGATGTCGGGCAACCAAGTCGGCGGCTTCTATACGAGCGTGATCGGCTTCGGCTTCAACAGCGACGTGCTCAAGAAAAAGAAGCTGTCCGAGCCCAGGTGCTGGGCCGATCTGGTCAAGCCCGAGTACAAGGGCGAGATCGAGATTTCGCACCCGGCATCGAGCGGCACGGCCTACACGATCATTGCGGGCCTGGTGCAACAGATGGGCGAAGACGCCGCCTTCGATTATCTGAAGAAGCTGCACAAGAACATCACGACCTACACCCGGAGCGGGCAGGCGCAGGCGCCCAACGTGGCCAAGGGCGAGGTCGCGATCGGCGTCAGCTTCTTGTTCGGCTTCGAGAAGTGGCGCTACGACAAATTTCCGGTGAAGACGGCGGCGCCGTGCGAGGGCACCGGCTACGAGATCGGCGGCATCGCCCTGGTCAAGGGCTCGCGCAACAAGGCCAACGCGGTCAAGTTCTACGATTTCCTGATGAGCCCGGCGGGCCAGAAGATCGGCGCCGAGGCGGGCAGCTTCCAGACGCCGGCCAACAAGACCTTCAAGCCCGATCCGCGGATTCCTGCATCCGGCGGCATCAAGCTCATCAAGTACGACTTCGAGAAGTACGGCAAGGCAGCCGAGCGCAAGCGGCTGATCGAGCGCTGGACGCGGGAAGTCGAGTCGCAGCCGCGCTGAACGAGGGGCTGAACTAGAATTTTCGGCTTTCGCACCCACGTCAGAGCCATGTCAGAACCCTCCAGCACCAAACTCCCGTTTCAGGCCGAAGTCGCCCAGCTGCTTCACCTCGTCACGCACGCCCTGTACTCCAACAAGGAGATCTTTCTTCGCGAACTGATCTCCAACGCGTCGGACGCCTGCGACAAGCTGCGCTTCGAAGCCATCGACCAGCCGGACCTGTATGAGAACCAGCCCGAGCTCGATGTCCGCATCAGCTTCGACAAGGCGGCCCGCACGCTGACCATCGCCGACCGCGGCATCGGCCTGTCGCGGCAAGAGGCGATCGACAACCTCGGCACGATCGCCAAGAGCGGCACCAAGGACTTCATGAGCAAGTTGAGCGGAGACCAGAAGGCCGACGCCCAGCTCATCGGCCAGTTCGGCGTCGGCTTCTATTCCGGCTTCATCGTCTCCGACAAGATCACGGTCGAATCGCGCCGTGCCGGCCTGCCGACCGAAGACGGCGTGCGCTGGGTCAGCGGCGGCGCCGGCGACTTCGAGGTCGACACCATCACGCGCGCCGAGCGCGGTACCAGCGTCACGCTGCACCTGCGTGAAGATGCCGAGGAATACCTCAATGCCTGGAAGATCAAGCAGATCGTCGGCAAGTATTCAGACCACATCTCGCTGCCCATCCTCATGGAAAAAGAGGAATGGAAAGAAGGTGAGAACGATCAGCCCGGCGACATGGTCAAGACCGGGGAATGGGAAACCATCAACAAGGCCAACGCCTTGTGGAGCCGCGCCAAGAAAGACATCACGCCCGAGCAGTACATCGAGTTCTACAAGGCCATCAGCCACGACTACGAAGCGCCGCTGACCTGGAGCCACAACCGCGTCGAGGGCTCGACCGAGTACACGCAGCTGCTCTACATCCCGGCCAAGGCGCCGTTCGACCTGTGGAACCGCGACAAGAGCGCGGGCGTGAAGCTCTACGTCAAGCGCGTCTTCATCATGGACGACGCCGAGGCGCTGATGCCCAGCTACCTGCGCTTCGTCAAGGGCGTGATCGACTCGGCCGATCTCCCGCTTAACGTGAGCCGCGAGCTGCTGCAGGAGAGCCGCGACGTGAAGGCGATCCGTGAAGGCAGCACCAAGCGCGTGCTGTCGATGCTGGAAGATTTGGCGAAGAAGGCGACCGCACCTGCCGAAGCCACTGCACCTGCAGAGAAGGCCGACGACGGCGTGACCGATGTCGTCGACAAGAAGGACG
>CAXTCC010000069.1:0-17032 GCA_964242015.1 uncultured Variovorax sp. | reverse complement strand
ACTCGAGCAGTTGCTTTCGCACATCGAAATTGCGCGCCTCGACCTTGCGCTGCGCACTCTCGATGCTGCGTGTGACGATGCCTGCTTCGATCGCTTCGCCGTCCGGCATCTTGAGCCGGTCCATGATGGCCTTGACCCGATCGCCCGCAAAAATGCGCATCAGCGGATCGTCGAGGCTCAAGTAGAAGCGCGACGAACCCGGGTCACCCTGCCGACCTGAACGGCCGCGCAGCTGGTTGTCGATGCGGCGTGATTCATGGCGCTCGGTTGCGATGATTCGCAAGCCGCCCAGCGACTTCACGAACTCGTGGTCCTTGTCCCATTCGGCGCGCAACGTCGCGATTTCAGCCTGCTTGCCTGCCTCGTCCAGGCCCTCGTCGGCCTCGACCAGCTCGATCATTTTCTCGACGTTGCCACCCAGCACGATGTCGGTACCACGACCCGCCATGTTGGTCGCGATGGTGATCATCTTCGTGCGGCCGGCCTGCGCCACGATGTCGGCTTCACGCGCATGCTGCTTGGCGTTGAGCACCTGGTGCGGAAGACCTGCCTTGTTCAGCAACTCGTCGATGATTTCGGAATTTTCAATCGACGAGGTGCCGACCAGCACCGGCTGGCCGCGCTCGTAGCACTCGCGAATGTCCTGGATCGCCGCTTCGTACTTTTCCCGCGTCGTCTTGTAGACGCGATCGAGCTGGTCTTCACGCTTGCTGTGGCGGTTCGGCGGAATGATCGTGGTCTCGAGCCCATAGATTTCCTGGAACTCGTAGGCCTCGGTGTCGGCGGTACCCGTCATGCCGGACAGCTTGCCGTACAGGCGGAAGTAATTCTGGAAGGTGATCGACGCCAGCGTCTGGTTCTCGGCCTGGATTTGCACGCCTTCCTTGGCCTCGACAGCCTGGTGCAAGCCGTCGCTCCAGCGGCGGCCTGTCATCAGGCGGCCGGTGAATTCGTCGACGATCACGACCTCCCCCTCCTGCACCACGTAATGCTGATCGCGGTGGTAGAGGTGCCGCGCACGCAAGGCGGCGTTCAGATGATGCATCAGCGTGATGTTGGCCGGGTCGTAGAGCGACGCGCCGTCGGGTAGCAGCTTGAACTCGCTCAGGATGCGCTCGGCGTTCTCATGGCCGTCTTCGGTCAGGAACACCTGGTGCGTCTTTTCGTCCACGGTGAAGTCGCCGGGCTTGGTCACGCCCTCACCGGTGCGCGGATCGGCTTCGCCTTCCTGCTTGGTGAGCAGCGGCACAACCTTGTTGATTGCCAGATAAGTGTCGGTGTGGTCTTCGGCCTGGCCGCTGATGATCAGCGGCGTACGGGCCTCGTCGATCAGGATGGAATCGACTTCGTCGACGATGGCGTAGTTCAGGCCACGTTGGACCCGGTCGCCCGGCTCGTAGACCATGTTGTCGCGCAGGTAGTCGAAGCCGTACTCGTTGTTGGTGCCGTACGTGATGTCGCTGCCGTAGGCCTGCTGCTTTTCTTCGCGCGGCATGTTCGGCAGGTTGATGCCGACCGAGAGGCCGAGGAAGTTGTAGAGCCGACCCATCCACTTCGCGTCGCGGCTCGCCAGATAGTCGTTGACCGTGACCACGTGCACGCCCTTGCCGGACAGCGCGTTCAGGTAGACCGGCAACGTGGCGGTCAGGGTCTTGCCCTCGCCGGTGCGCATTTCTGAAATCTTGCCGTTGTGCAAGGCCATGCCGCCGAGCAACTGCACGTCGAAGTGGCGCATCTTCATGACACGCTTGGAACCTTCGCGAACGGTGGCGAAGGCTTCCGGCAGCAGATCGTCGAGCGTCTCGCCCTTGGCGACGCGGGCCTTGAACTCGTCGGTCTTGCCACGCAATGCATCGTCACTGAGCTTTTCGAACTCGGGCTCGAGCGCGTTGATGCGATCAACGGTCTTCCGATATTGCTTCAGGAGACGGTCGTTGCGACTGCCGAAAATCTGGGTCAGGAAATTGGTTGCCATGAGTGGAGGATCGACGGACGCCCTGCATGCGGGGCGCTGCGACCCAAATCCCTAAGATATGGTGGAAGCAGTTGGGCGCACTTCAATGAAAAGCAAGCGGCCCTGATGCCAGGCGCGAGCGCCGACAAACCGGGCATTTTAGCCGGCTTGTTTCAGTCTGTTATTTCCTATGACCCGCCGTACCACCCCCTTCACGTTGCTCCAGGCTGCCGACGACTCCCCCACCTTGGCGGGCTTGCTGGCACGCGCCCGAGACGCATCGGAACGTCTGAAGGCAGTGGAGGAGTTGATACCCAGAGACATGCGCGCCGCTGTGCAGCCTGGCCCGGCCGAGGGCGACGTGTGGTGCGTGCTGGTCAACGGCAGCGCGGCGGCAGCCAAGCTGCGCCAGCTTGCACCGATGATCGTCGCTCGACTGAAGGCCCGGGGTTGGGATGTAGCCACGTTGCGAATCAAGGTGCAGCAGACCCGGCGTTGAATGGGGTGCCGACAGCAATACCCGGCAAGATTCGCAGCGCGATCAGGGTTTTTCGCCGCGCTTGCTTGCGCCGTCATCCATGAAGCCCGGGTTGCGGCCCGCCGGCGCCTGCTTGGGCACCATGACGCCGCCCGGCGCCTTGACCAATTTGTCCGGCTTGGGTGCGTCGACACCGGCTGGCGCCTTTTTTACCGGGGGCGCGGCGTGTCGCTTTATAGGAGCCGCATCGGCTGCTCCCGCCGTCCCGATGACGGCAACGGCAGCCGCAGACAAGATGAATTTCGCAATCGAGGGAGACATGGAAACACCTCGCAGTCAAAGACTACAAATCGAGCACCAGCAGCCGCGATTTCGAGCGCGAACAGCAGGGTGTGAACTGGTCGTTCGCCGCCTGCTCTTCCGGCGTCAGGTACATGTCCTTATGGTCGGGCTCTCCTTCGAGCACGCGCGTCAGACAGGTGCCACAAACGCCCTGCTCGCACGACGTCAATACCTCGATGCCGGCAGCGGCCAAAGCCTGCACCACTGTTTGTTCTTTGGAAACCAGAACGACCTTGCCTGAACTCGCCAGCTTCACCTCGAAGCTCGCGTCATCTTCCGATTTGACGACCTCCGCGCCGAAGAACTCGTAATGCAGTTGCTCCGCTGGCCAGCCCGCTGCGCGGGCAGCATTCAACAGCCAGTCCATGAACCCCTTGGGCCCGCAAACGTACAGATGCACGCCCGCTCCCATCGCCGCGAACAAGCTGGAAAGGTTCACCTTCTGCGCCGCGTCGCCGTCGTCGAAATGAAACTGCACCTTTTCCGCAAACGCGGAGGCGGTGATGCGTCCACGGAACGCGGTGCGCTCGAGCGAGCGCGTGCAGTAGTGCATCTCGAGCGATGCGCCCATTACGGCAAGGCGCTCCGCCATGCAGAGAATGGGCGTGATACCGATGCCGCCGGCGACGAGAACACTGTGCTTTGCTGCGTGCGCCAGGGGAAAGTGATTTTTCGGCGCGCTGATCTGCAAGACATCGCCTTCATTGACGGCGTCGTGCATGGCCTGCGAGCCGCCGCGCGAACCAGCGTCACGCAACACACCGATCAGGTAGCGGTGTGCTTCGTTCGGGTCGTTGCACAGGGAATACTGGCGCGTCAGCCCGTTCGGCAGGTGCACGTCGACGTGCGAACCTGCCGAAAACGCCGGCAGTGGCCTCCCGTCGACGCTGACCAGTTCGAAAGTCGCGATGTCCAAAGCCTCGTCCACTTTGCGAGCGACGCGAACCTTGAGGTCCGACGTGGTCACGACGCGCTCTCCGCCGCGAGAATGCGCTCGAGCACGCGCCGTGACTGCACTCCACCCGAGTCGATGTTGAGCTTGAGCAATTGGCGATCGGGATGCGCCAGCAGATTCTTTTGTTGCCGTTCCAGCATCTCCAGGTCCTCGCTGAAGATCTTTCCCTGTCCTTCGCGAATGCTGGCGGTCAATGCCTTGTCATTTGGATTGAAGTTGCGCGCCATGCCCCAGAAGTACCAGATCGATGTCTCGGTTTCGGGGGTGATGAAGTCGACCACGATGCTCGACGCCTTGAACTTGGCATCGGCGTTGTAGCCGCCGTGGCCCGCGTGCGCGACGCCCACCTCGATCAACACATGACTCGGCGGCGTGAAACGGCAGATCTGCCAACGATCGACCGGCACATCGTCGGCCAGATGGTTACCGCGCAACGCCATGCGCCAGAACGGTGGCGCCATGATGTTTTCCATGTGGCGCGCCGTGATCACCTCATCGCCCTCGGTCGTCGTTCTCGTCGGCGTCTCGTCGATCTCCGGCTGTCCGATGCTCGTCGCGTGCACGTAGGTCTCGTGCGTCAGATCCATCAGGTTGTCGATCATGAGGCGGTAATCGCAGCCGATGTGATAGAGGCCGCCGCCATAAGCCCAGTCGGGGCTTTCGGCCCATTCGAGCCGATGGAGTTTGGCCTCGTCGGCCTGTGCCGGATCGCCCGGCCAGACCCAGACAAAGCCGTAGCGCTCGATCACCGGATAAGCGCGTATTGCCGGAAAGCCGCGCACGCGTTGGCCCGGCATGGCGATGGTCTTGCCGTCGCATCCCATTTCCAGCCCGTGGTAGCCGCAAACCAACTTGCCCTCGACGACGGAGCCCAGAGAGAGAGGCGCACCGCGGTGCGGGCAAAAGTCTTCGAGTGCTGCGACGGCGTTGTCCGGGCCGCGGTAGAAAACGATCGCCTCATTGCAGATCCGGCGGCCGAGCGGTTTATCGTCTATTTCTTCGGGCATGCAGGCGACGTACCAGGCGTTTTTCGGGAACATGCTTTGTCTCTCTTTCGTGGGGTGTCGCTGGCCGCTCTCATCGGCCGAGCCGCTCAAATTGAGCGTGCTCAAATATAACTTTGCTCAATTTTCTCGTCAACGATTAGATAATGCGTCAATGCCCAACGTCGAGACCGAACCCACACCAGCGCCCCGAACCGGCTTGCGCGAGCGGAGCAAGAGCGACAAGCGCAAGCGCATCATCGACGCGGCGCGAGCGGTGTTTATCGAGCATGGCTACGAGGCGGCCACTACGCGCGAGATCGCGACGCGAGCCGACGTATCCACCGGTACAGTATTCGTCTATGCCAAAGACAAGCGGGACTTGTTGCTGCAGGTCGTCAACGACGAACTTGACGCTGTCAATCTCGAAGGACAGGCCTTGCTGGAACGGCCAGGCACTCTTCGCGCACGGTTGCTACCGTACTTCGAGCTCCGGTACCGTTACTGGGCCAGTGAACCACGATTGGCGCGTCCCGCATTGCGCGAAACGTCGGAATTCCTTGCGCCGGGTATCAACCATGGAGAAGAAGCGCATCGCTTCTACGCGCGTCGCCCTGTCATCCTGGGCCATATCGAAGCAATGGTGCGTACAGCGCAGCAGAGCGGAGAAGCCCTGAACGACGTGCCCGCCGATCAGGTTGCTTCGCTGATCTTCAGCCTGTATCTGATCGAGGTGCGGCGCTGGCTGAACGACGAGCCGCCGGAGCTCGCCGAGGGCATTGAGCGCTTGAGCGCCGTCCTGGGATTGTTCTTGCGGGGCATCTTGCGCCCGGGTCATGAATGGTGCCGCTTGTCGGAATCGAACTGACGACCTACCGCTTACAAGGCGGTTGCTCTACCAACTGAGCTAAAGCGGCGGGATCTGGATTTTAGCGGTGCGCTTTCGCGCTTTGCGGCATCGACCGTCGGTCTCGATGACATCGACTATTTGATGCGCTTCAACGACGGCTTGGCGCCCCCACCGGCGGGAGGACGCGGCGGATCGTCCTGGTCTGTCGGTGCCTCATCGGTCGCGCCACGGTGGCCGGCCAACTCGTCGCCGGTCACGAGGTGCATGATCTTGGCGTCGCTGCCGCCATCGCCCCGCTGAATGTCACGCGGCTGGGCTCGGGCGTCGGCCGCATCGGCGGTCGACGACGAGCCCGCTCCCTTGGCTGGGGTCGGCGCGGGCGCCGGAAAGGCCATCCCCTGCCCGTTCTCACGCGCATAAATGGCGATCACGCGACCGACTGGCACATTGATCTCACGCGCCGTACCTGCAAAGCGCGCCTTGAACTCGATGAAGTCGTTGCCGAGCTTGAGCGAACTCGTCGCATCGAAGCTGATATTCAACACGATCTCGCCGTTCTTGACGTACTCGCGCGGCACCTGCACGGTGTCGTCGACCAGCACCGCGACATAGGGCGTAAACCCGTTGTCGGTGCACCATTCGTACAGCGCCCGGATCAGGTACGGGCGCGTGGATGACGATTCGAGCGCGTTGATCATTTCGACAAAGCCACCGGCAACAGCGCTTACTTGCGCATGACCTTTTCGGATGGCGTCAGCGCTTCGATGTAAGCCGGACGCGAAAAAATACGTTCTGCATACTTGAGCAGCGGTGCAGCGTTCTTGCTGAGATCGATGCCGTAATAGTCGAGGCGCCAAAGCAGCGGTGCGATCGCGACGTCGAGCATCGAGAAGTTGTCGCCGAGCATGTACTTGTTCTTCAGGAAAACCGGCGCGAGTTGTGTGAGGCGGTCGCGAATGTGCGCACGGGCTTTTTCAAGCGCCTTTTCGTTGCCCTTCGATGTCCGGTTTTCGAGCGTCGACACATGCACGAAGAGTTCCTTCTCGAAGTTGAGCAGGAAAAGCCGCACGCGTGCTCGATCCACAGGGTCGCCGGGCATCAATTGCGGATGCGGAAAGCGCTCGTCGATGTACTCGTTGATGATGTTCGACTCATACAGGATGAGGTCGCGCTCGACCAGGATGGGCACCTGGCCGTACGGGTTCATCACGCTGATGTCTTCGGGCTTGTTGTAGAGATCGACGTCGCGAATTTCGAAGTCCATGCCCTTCTCGAACAAGACGAAGCGGCAGCGATGGGAAAAGGGGCAGGTTGTTCCTGAATACAGCACCATCATGGCGAAAGACTCCTAAAAATCAAAAAGAGTGGGAAGCGTTTCGCAACCCACTCTGGAGGACCGCTCACGTCAGCGAGCGGTCGGCGTAAACGGTTGCTACTTGACTTCTTTCCAGTAGGACGCGTTCAACCGCCACGTGAAGACCACCGCCATCAGCAGGAACAACAAGACCCATACGCCGACGCGCACGCGCGTATTTTGTGCGGGCTCAGCCATCCATTGAAGGTAGCTGACCAGATCGCCCATGGCCTGGTCGTATTGCAGCGGCGTCATCGTGCCCGGCGTTACCTGTTCCCAGCCCTTGAAAACCTCCGTCTCATGGCCGTGTTGCTCGATCTTTTCGTAGACCGGGCGACGGTTGCCCTGCAGTTCCCACAGCACGTGCGGCATCGCGACGCTAGGGAAAGCCATGTTGTTCCAGCCGGTGGCTTTCGTGTCGTCCCGATAGAACGTCCGCAAGTAGGTGTAGAGATAGTCGGCACCGGTGCCGCCGTGGCCAGCGCGCGAACGCGCGACCAGCGTCAGGTCGGGCGGATTGGCGCCGAACCATTCCTTGGCCTGCCGCGGATCGATGTTGGCCTTCATGGTTTCACCGACCTTGTCGGTCGTGAACAGCAGGTTGTCCTTGATCTGCTGCTCGGTGATGCCGATGTCCTGCAGCCGGTTGTAGCGCATGAACGCGGCCGAATGACAGTTCAGGCAGTAGTTGACGAAGAGCTTTGCGCCGTTTTGCAACGCGGCGACATCGTTGGTCTTGTTTGGCGCCTTGTCCCAGGCATAGCCTTCGCTTTCGGCGGCGGCCGGCCCGACCACCATGAATGCCAGGCCCGCAGCAACACCTAACGTTGCCACCAAGCCGCTCACGGCCTTCATCAGCTTCTTCATCATGGTCGCCGCGGTCACCACTTTATTTGTCTTTTTGATCATGCTGACTCCGACCTCAATGCGCGGCAAAGACCACGCGGTCAGGTACCGGCTTGAACTCGCCCGCGCGACTCCACAGAGGCATCAACAGGAAGAAGCCGAAATAGAGCAACGTGCCGATCTGCGAAATCGTCTGCGCGATGTCGAGCGAAAACGATCCAATCGTGAGCGCACCCCACACACCCGGAGGCTCGATACCGAGATAGCCCAGGATCAGGAAGAAGAAGACGAACACGCCATACACATACTTGTGCCAGCTCGGACGGTAGCGAATCGACCGGACCTCGCTGTGATCGAGCCACGGCAGGAAGAACAGGATGATCACGGAACCACCCATCACCACGACACCCCAGAACTTGGCGTCGAACGATTTCAACAAGACGATCAGCACCAGGGCTGCCACGACGGCAGCGACCTTGAGGAACATGCCGGACTTGCCCTTGACGAAGTTCCAGACCGCCGCAACGGCAAGGATGAGTGCGAACACGTTGACCATGTCGTCGGTCGTCGCACGCAGCATCGAATAGAACGGCGTGAAGTACCAGACCGGTGCGATGTGGTTCGGCGTCTTCAGCGAATCGGCAGGGATGAAGTTGTTGTACTCGAGGAAATAGCCACCCGCTTCCGGCGCGAAGAAGATCACCGCCGAAAAGATCGTGAGGAACACCACCACGCCGAAGATATCGTGCACCGTGTAATACGGGTGCGACGGAATGCCGTCGAGCGGATGACCATCGGCACCGCGGTTCGCCTTGATTTCGATGCCATCGGGGTTGTTTGACCCCACTTCGTGCAGCGCGATCAAATGCGCCACCACCAGGCCGAGCAGCACCAGTGGCACGGCGATCACGTGGAAGCTGAAGAAGCGGTTGAGCGTGGCATCGCTCACCACGTAGTCGCCACGAATCAAGAGTGCGAGGTCCGGACCGACGAACGGAATCGCCGCGAAGAGATTCACGATCACCTGGGCGCCCCAGTAGCTCATCTGGCCCCAAGGCAACAAGTAGCCCATGAAGGCTTCGGCCATCAAACATAAGAAAATCGCGCAGCCGAAGACCCAGATCAGTTCGCGCGGCTTGCGATAGCTGCCGTACATCAGCCCGCGGAACATGTGCAGGTACACCACGACGAAGAACGCCGAGGCGCCCGTCGAATGCATATAGCGAATGAGCCAGCCCCAGGGCACGTCGCGCATGATGTACTCGACCGACGCGAACGCCTGCGTCGCATCGGGCTTGTAGTGCATCACCAGGAAGATGCCGGTCACGATCTGGATCACCAGCACCAGCATCGCGAGCGAGCCGAAGATGTACCAGAAGTTGAAATTCTTCGGGGCGTAGTACTTGCCCCACTGGTCGTTCCACAGCTTGGTCAGCGGGAAGCGGTTGTCGACCCAGTTCAGCAGCTTTTCACCGGCCGGGGCATTGGGCGAGATCTCGTGGAATTCAGCCATGTCGTTGTCTCTCAGGCCTTGGCGTTCTTGTCTTCACCGATGAGCAGGCGCGTATCGGTCATGTACATGTGCGGCGGCACCGGCAGGTTGTCGGGCGCGGGCTTGTTCTTGAACACGCGGCCGGCCAGGTCGAAGGTCGAACCGTGGCAAGGGCAGAGAAAACCACCCTCCCAATCGGCAGGCAACGAAGGCTGCGGCCCGGCCTGGAATCGATCGCTCGGCGAGCAGCCGAGGTGCGTGCAAATGCCGACGACGACCAGCACTTCGGGCTTGATCGAACGATGTTCGTTCTGCGCGTACTTGGGAGTGAACTCGTCCGGATGACGCTTCGACTGAGGATCGGCCAATTGGGGATCGAGCTTCGGCAACTCGGCAATTTGCGCCGGCGTGCGCTTCAAAATCCAGACCGGCTTGCCACGCCATTCGACAGTGATCTTCTCGCCGACCTTCAAACCGCTGATGTCCACCTCGACCGGGGCGCCGGCAGCCTTGGCTTTTTCCGATGGCTCGAAGGTGCTGACGAAGGGTACTGCGACTGCAACGCCACCCACTGCGCCTGCACAACCGGATGCGATCAACCAGGTCCGTCTGCTGGCGTCGATCCTGGGCTGGCCGACAGTGATGTCACTCATGGGGGTCCTCAATCTTCTCGTTGGGGCTTGGGTCAACCCGCGATTGTAGCGGAGCGACACAGGCGAATTCAACGTTCGAAGGCCCCTTGGCTTACCCTGCAAGCCCGTGTGCGGCTTCTATACTCGGCGCCTGACTCAACCCCAGCGCACGAGGAAACGGCATGAGTTTTATCAAGGAATTTCGCGAGTTCGCGGTCAAGGGCAACGTCGTCGATCTGGCGGTCGGCGTGATCATCGGCGCGGCGTTCGGCAAGATCGTCGACTCGCTGGTCGGCGACATCATCATGCCGATCGTCGGACTCGTTTTCGGCAAGCTCGATTTTTCGAACTACTACGTCGTATTGGGTACCGCACCCCCCGGCGTCGCGAACACCCTGGCGGATTTGAAGAAGGCTGGCGTTCCGGTGCTCGCCTATGGCAGCTTCATTACCGTGGCGGTAAATTTCGCCATTCTTGCTTTCATCATTTTTCTGATGGTCAAGCAGATCAACAAGTTGCGCAGGCACGACGACGTGGCTCCCCCGCCCGCGCCAACCCCTGAAGACATCGTGCTGCTGCGTGAAATTCGCGACAGCCTCAAGCGGTCGTAGCAGCAGGCGCCTCGTGATCGACGCCCGCCAGTGTGCGGGCCATCCGCAGCGCCTCGATCAAACTCGATGCATCGGCCCGTCCTGTGCCGGCGATGTCGAATGCGGTGCCGTGGTCAGGACTGGTGCGTACCAGCGGCAAGCCCAGCGTCACGTTGACGCCCTTATCCACGCCGAGGTACTTGACCGGAATCAGCCCTTGATCGTGATACATCGCCACCACCACATCGAATTCACCCTTGCGATCCGGCGTGGCACGTGCGCGCATGAACACAGTGTCCGGTGCAAAGGGCCCGTGCGCGTCGATGCCTTCGGCGCGCGCTGCTGCAATCGCCGGCGCGATGATGTCTCGCTCTTCTGAGCCGAACAGTCCGCCCTCGCCTGCGTGAGGGTTGAGGCCGGCGACCCCGATACGCGGCGCCCGTCCCAGCGCCCGCTGCAAAGCCTCGTGCGTGATGCGCAAGGTCTGCAGCACGCCTCCGAAGGTAACCGCCTCGATGGCGTGACGAAGCGACATGTGGATGCTGACGAGTACCGTCCGCAGTTCGTCGTTGGCCAGCATCATGCGCACCGGCACTTCGGAGACAGGGCGCCCGCGATATGCCGCCGACTCTGCCTGCAGCAATTCTGTGTGTCCGGGATAGGGGAAGCCGGCCGCAGCCAGGGACTCCTTGTGAAGCGGCGCAGTCACGATGGCGGCGATGTCGCCGCGGAGCGCCGCGCGGGCCGCCCACACGACACAAGCGCCCGCTACCTGGCCCGCAGCCGCGCTGACAATGCCGACGACGATGGCAGGCGTGGGCTCGACCACCTGCACCACCGGAATGCATCGGAGCGGAACGTCGAACGCTTCGCTTGCACTTTCGAGCACGGCCACGGACCAGGCCAGTTGCCCTGGTGACGCCAGCGCCAGACATGCGGCGCGCACCGTTGCAACGTCGCCCGCCACGAAGCAGCCACGCGTCGCCGCCGGCGCATCACGGAACGCCTTGACGATGATTTCGGGGCCTATGCCCGCCGGATCGCCCAACGTAATCGCAATGGGCCGGGACAGCTTCATATCGCCTTCATGCCGGGTTGTCTATGTCGATGAACTCGTGGGCCAAGCCGAGCTGCGCAGCGACATGCCCAGCCACCGCCGGCGCGCCATAGCGCTCGGTCGCGTGATGCCCGCACGCAAGATAGGCCACGCCCATCTCGCGCGCGTAGTGCGCCTGCGGCTCCGAAATTTCTCCGGTGATGAAGGCGTCGGCACCCGCCGCTATCGCTGCTTCGAAGTGGCCTTGCGCCCCGCCGGTGCACCATGCGATCGTCTTGATCGCGCGGTGCGCGCTATCGACAAGGGTCACTGGCCGACCGAGCATCTTTTCAGCATGAAGCGCCAGCGAAGCGGCGCTCGGGAACGACGCGCCATCGGTCCGTCCGCCGAGAAACCCCAGCTCCTGCTCCCCGAAGCGGCCGCCGGAGCCGGCATGTGCGACCAACCCCAGCTTGAGGCCGAGTTGCGCGTTGTTGCCCAGGTCGGGGTGCGCGTCGAGCGGCAGGTGATATGCGAACAGATTCACGTCGTCGCCCAGCAACAGCGCCAGTCGCTGCTTCATCCAGCCGGTGACGCGCCCATCCTGCCCGCGCCAGAACAGGCCATGGTGGACGAAGATCGCATCGGCCTCGGCATGGATCGCCGCCTCGATCAGCGCGCGGCTCGCCGTCACGCCCGAAACGATCTTGCGCACCACTGTGCGGCCTTCGACCTGCAGGCCGTTCGGTCCGTAGTCCTTGAATCGTGCAGGGGCCAGCAGGAGGTCGAACGCATGCAGGAGTTCGTGGCGGGTCGTGCTCATCGCGCCATTGTGGCCGCGGCCGAAGGCAAGGCGCTGAGGGAGAATGCGTTTTTCTTTTTAACGCCTCTCTTTTCCTTTTTCCACTTCCCATGAAACGTATCTGGCTGCTGTTCGCCCAAGCCGTCACCGTGCTGCTGGCAGCTTTTTTCGTCGTGTCGACGCTCAAGCCCGAGTGGGTGAATCGCCGCACCACGTCGCTCGGCGGGGTGGTGTCGGTCGTCGAAGCGCCCGCAGGCGCACTGAACAACATTGCTCCCGGCAGCCTGAGTGCTGCGGCCAAGAAGGCGTCCCCCGCCGTGGTCAGCATCAACACCAGCAAGGCCGCGCAGCGCAACCCGCGAAGCAACGACCCCTGGTTCAAGTTTTTCTTCGGCGACCAGGGCGGCGACCAGCCTCAGGTCGGGCTGGGCAGCGGCGTGATCGTCAGCGCCGACGGCTACATCCTGACGAACAACCATGTGGTGGACGGCGCCGACGAGATCGAGGTCACGCTCAACGACAGCCGTCATGCGCACGGCAAGGTGATCGGCACCGACCCCGACACCGATCTCGCCGTGCTCAAGATCGAACTCGACAAGCTGCCGGTCATCACGCTGGGCAACTCCGATGGGCTGGAAGTAGGCGACCAGGTGCTGGCCATCGGCAACCCGTTCGGCGTCGGCCAGACCGTGACCAGCGGCATCGTCTCCGCGCTCGGGCGCAACCAGCTTGGGATCAATAATTTCGAGAATTTCATCCAGACCGATGCGGCCATCAATCCCGGCAACTCCGGCGGCGCGCTGATCGACGTCAACGGCAACCTCGAGGGCATCAATACCGCGATCTATTCGCGCTCGGGCGGCAGCATGGGAATCGGCTTCGCCATCCCGGTGTCGATGGCCAAGATCGTGCTCGAAGGCATCGTCAAGGAAGGCCAGGTGCGACGCGGCTGGATCGGCGTCGAGCCGAACAATCTGTCACCCGAACTGGCTGAAACCTTCGGTGTGAAAGCAGACACGGGCGTGATCATCACCGGCGTGCTGCAGGCCGGCCCAGCCGCCAAGGCCGGCATCCGCCCCGGCGACGTCATCACCGGCGTGGGAGAGAAGAAGATCGACAACGTGCAGGAACTGTTGACCGCCGTCGCCGGACTCAAGCCGGGCGAGGCCTCACGCTTCGCCTTGCGCCGCGGCGGCGACAAGATGGAACTCGATGTGACGCCGGGTCTGCGACCGAAGACGCCGATTCGCAAGGCGCCGGCGCCCGACAACGAATAGGTGCTGAGTTCAGCTCAGAGCTTGGCGTCGACTTCGGTCGATGCCGCCGTCTCTTCAGGCGGCTTGCTGTGCTTGACGAAATATTTGGCGCCGAGGATGCCGATCTCGTAGAGCAAGCACATCGGAATGGCAAGCGCGAGCTGCGACACCACGTCGGGCGGCGTCAACACGGCGGCGACGACGAACGCGACCACGATGAAGTAGCCGCGAAACGAGCGCAGCTTCTCGACCGTGACCATCTCGAAGCGCACCAGCAGCATCACCACGATCGGCACCTGGAACGCCACGCCAAAGGCAATGTACAGCGACAAGATGGCTTCGACGTAAGACGAGATGTCAGGCGTCGCCGCCACCGAGGCCGGTGTGAAGCGCTGGATAAAGCTGAACATCTTGTCCAGCACGAAGAACTGCACGAAGCCGATGCCCAGATACGCCAGCAGGCTGCCGAAGAAGATCAGTGGCAGCGCAAAGCGCTTTTCGTGGCTGTAGAGACCCGGCGCCACGAACATCCAGATCTGGTACATCAGCCAAGGCAGCGCCAGCAACACCGACGTCATGCCGAGAACCTTGAGCGGCACGAAGAACGGCGAGAACACGCCGATGGCGATGAGCTTGGCGTCGTGCGGCATGTGCGCGCGAATCGGCACCGCGATCATGTCGATGAGGCCGCTCGGGCCGGGCCAGATGGCGAGCAATGCCGCCGCGACAGCGAGACCGTAACCGCAATAGAGCAATCGGTCGCGCAACTCGACAAGGTGCGCGACGAAAGGCTGCTCGGTACCAGCCAGTTCGTCTTCTTTGTTATGGGTATCGGAGTCAGCCATGGGAGCAAGGGGAACAAGGAGCGCTGTCGAGCGCCGTGCGGCGCGCGAGGATCGCTGGTGTGATGCGCTAGTTGATCTTGTGGGGGCGGAAGCGCGCCACGCGCGCCGCACCCGAAAGCGCCTTGGTGCGCACACCGTTGCGCGACTTGTACCACTGCGGGGTGGCGCCCTGTTTCAGGCGCCAGTTCTTGCGCGGATGCCTGTATTCGGGCATCACCGGCTCCGGCTCGGCCAGCGCCGACAGCGTTTCGGCACTGCTGCCGGAGAGCTGCTTTTCAAGGTCGCTGGCACTCGACTGGATGCTGCTCTGAACGTCGCGCGCCGCATCTTCGACGGTGCTCTTCATCTTGCGCAGCTCGTCGAGCTCCATGGAGCGGTTGACTTCGGACTTGACGTCGTTGACGTACCGCTGCGCCTTGCCCAGCAGCATGCCGACGGTGCGCGCCACGCGAGGCAACTTTTCAGGACCGATGACGACCAGCGCGACCACGCCGATGAGCGCCATCTTCTCTAGACCGAGGTCGAACACTGGGTAAGGCGACTCAGGACTTCTGGCGCGCTTCGACGTCGATCGTCGACTTGTCGGCGGCCGGATTCGACGTCACGTGGCCGGCAGGTGGCACCACCGAGTCGGTGCTCGAACCATCCTTGACGCCGTCCTTGAAGCCCTTGACGGCACCACCCAGATCGCTGCCCATGTTGCGCAACTTCTTGGTACCGAACACCATCACCACGATCAGCAGCACGATCAGCCAGTGCCAGATAGAAAAAGAACCCATGGAAGACTCCTGAAGAATGTGTGAATTTTAGTCGCGCAGCAATATCAGCCGCGCAGCCAGGGACGAGGGCCGCCCATGACGTGAACATGGAGATGGTGCACTTCCTGGCCGCCTTCGGCGCCGGTATTGACCACCACGCGGAAGCCGCCCTCGGGGTACGGCCGGCAACCCTGCTCCAGTGCCAGCTTCGGCGCCAGCGTCATGATTTTGCCCATGAGTGCAGCATGCTCCGGGCCAAGTTGCGCCATCGACGGAATATGGTCCTTGGGGACGATCATGAAATGAATCGGCGCCCACGGCGCGATATCGTGAAAGACGAAAAGGTCGTCGTCTTCGTAGACCTTGCGCGACGGAATCTTGCCTTCGACGATCTTGCAGAAAACGCAGTTCGGGTCAGACGACATTGCTGGTATCCATCGGGCGGCCATCGTTCATCCGGATCATCCCCTTGACGATGCGGTAGAGAAACCAGAGCGAGATCAGTCCCCACGCGACCCAGCCCGGCACCACCAACAGCAGCCAGAGCCAGGAGGTCAACAGGTACAGCACGCCGGCCCACAAGACCGAGCGAATGCGCCAGCTGAAGTGCGATGCCTGCCAGGTGCCCGCCGCGTCGTCGCGCTTGACCACGTCGATCACCAGCGCCACCAGCAGCAGCACGACCGACACCTGCGCGCCTGGCACGACGGCGCCGATGGCGACCAGCAGATGCAGCACATAGCTGACCCAGCCCCAGGTCTTGAGCGAGTCGTCGGGTTGAACCGTCACGATGTCGTTGGGCATGACGTCCTTTCAGTCGTTGATTTCAATCGTTCGATGCTTCACGGTCTTGCGCCTTGCGCAAGGACTTTTCTTCGATGCCGCTGGTGCCTTCGCGACGTTCCAGCTCGGCGACCACGTCGCGCGGCGACAGCCCGTAATGTGCCAGCGCCACCATGCTGTGGAACCACAGGTCGGCCACTTCGTTCACTATTTTTTTGGCATCGCCGCCGTGGTCCGCGTCTTTGGCGGCCATCACGACTTCGGTCGCTTCTTCACCGATTTTTTTCAGGAAGGCATCCGGACCACGGTGCAACAACCGGGCCACGTAGCTCGTGTCCGGGTCGCCGCCACGCGCCGGCAGCCGGCTTTCGATCACCGACGCAAGGCGATCGAGCGCATCGTCGATTCGGGTCGTGCTCATGATTTGTAGATCGTTTCAGGGTCTTTCAGGACCGGCTCGACCGCCGTCCATTGCCCGTCTTCGTACTTGCTGAAAAAACAGCTGTGACGCCCCGTGTGGCAAGCGATGCCGGGCTCATGGCCGAGTTGCGTGACCTTGAGCAGCAGGACGTCGTTGTCGCAATCCATCCGGATCTCGTGGACCTTCTGCTCATGGCCGGACTCCTCGCCCTTGAACCACAGCTTGCTGCGCGAGCGGCTGTAGTAGACGGCACGCCCCAGCTCGGCGGTCTTTTCAAGCGCCTCGCGGTTCATCCACGCGAACATCAACACGTCGTTGCTGCCACGCTCCTGCGCGATGACCGGCACCAGACCGTTCGCGTCCCACTTCACTTCATCGAGCCAATTCATCTGTGCATTGTCCGGGATCGCTAGATCCGCATCGGGATGCCACGGGAAGCCATCAGGGTCTTGGCCTCGCCGACGGTGAACTCACCGTAATGAAAGATGCTCGCGGCCAGCACTGCATCGGCGCCGCCGGTCTGCACGCCATCGGCCAAGTCGGCCAAGGTGCCGACACCGCCGGAAGCGATCACCGGGATGCCGATGGCGTCGCTGACCGCGCGCGTGAGCTCCAGGTCGAAGCCGCTCTTGGTGCCGTCGCGGTCCATGCTGGT
>CAXTCC010000068.1:6528-17203 GCA_964242015.1 uncultured Variovorax sp. | reverse complement strand
TCGTCAAGCAGAGCGGCGGCCACATCAAGGTCTACAGCGAGCTGGGGCAGGGCACCACCGTCAAGTTGTACCTGCCACGCTCGGTCGACGCCGAACATGCGACAGAGCCGCTGACTTTGATCCCTTCACTCGGCGGCAGCGAGACCATCCTGGTGGTGGAAGACGATGCGCAAGTGCGCGAGACGGTGGTCGATGTGCTGACCGACCTCGGCTACAAGGTGTTGAAGGCATCGGACGCGCAGAGCGCGCTCGCGGTCGTCGAAAGCGGCGTGCCGATCGATCTGCTGTTCACCGACGTGGTGATGCCCGGCACGCTGCGCAGCCCTGAACTCGCGCGACGCGCCAAGCTCGCGCAGCCGGACATCGAAGTGCTGTTCACCTCGGGCTACACAGAAAATGCCATCGTCCATGGCGGCCGGCTCGACCCCGGTGTTGCGCTGTTGAGCAAGCCGTACCCGCGCGAAGAACTCGCACGCAAGATCCGCCACATGCTCAGCAATCGCCGCCACGCGCACCAGTTGCAGGACGAGGTCAGTCACCTCAGCGCGCAGTCGGTTGCCAGCGACAGCGCCAGCCGCAACATGGTGTCTTTGCGCGTGCTGGTCGTCGAAGACGAGGCCACCGCGCTCGCGTCGACGCTGGAAATCATCGAACACCTCGGGCACCGGCCGGTCGGTGTCGTCACCGCGGAGCTCGCGCTGCAAAGCCTTGCGGAAACGCCCTTCGATGTGCTGATGACCGATGTGAACCTGCCCGGGATGGCCGGCGACGCATTGGGCGAACAGGCCCAGGCGCTGCATCCCGCGCTGCGCGTGATTTTTGCGAGCGGCCTGAGCGGCGTGCAGACGTCGATCGCCGATGCGATATGGCTTCCGAAGCCTTTCGGGACGGAACAGATCGACGTCGCCTTGAAGGCGGCGGCAGCGGCGGCGACGGCGAAGAAGGATGCCTCGCTGTCTTGAGTGCGATGGGTCGATGGACCGAAGCCTCAATCGAGGAGATTCCGGTTGCGGGGCCGGAGACGACGATCGTGAGCGTCGGATGACTGGCTGGGAAACATGGGCAACTCGACCGACGTTGCGGCTCAAGCGGTGCGTGACGGCTTATCGAAGCAGCGCGAAAGCAGCGCCGGCGGCCACCGTCGCCGCGCTCAACAACAGAGCCCATCGACCCGCCGACACACCTGATCCGACAGGTCGATCTTCCAGCCGGGCCGGCAGCGTCGCTATCTCTTGCATCGGCTTCGGCGGCAACAGACGGTCGTCCATCGCGATGGCTGCGAGCAGCGGCGTCAGCACCGGATGGCCGAGCAGGTCGGCTTCCAGTGTCGGCGAGTGCTCTTCGACATTGGCGACGTAGGTCAAGAAGGCGTTGCCGCCCGGTGCAAAGCCGATGTCTTCGCCGGACATGACCAGCACGCTGTGGTCGATCAGCGCATCGAAGCCGCGGCGCACACAGGGCCGCTCGTCGGCCGGCACGGCAGCCTCAAGTCCGGTTCTCGATGTTCTCTGGCTCCTTGCCGCTATGCAGCGCTGCAGGACGAGGACTCCCAATACATTGGCAAAGGCCTCCCGCTCCGTCAGTTGTCTTGGCATCTTTTGGTGATCTCTTGTCGTTCTGTCTGTCTTGTGCCGGTGCAACCGAAAGCAGTACGCGTCGAACTATAGGGCCTCGATGTGCAACGCCGGTATGTGCAAGACTCCTGCGACTGACTGACCGACTTTCAGCGCAACACGGAGCAAACATGGCCGACAAAATTCTTGTTCTCTACGGATCGTATCGGTCCGACCGCATGGGCATCCGGCTGGCCGACTATGTCGTGACGAACCTGAAGGCACGCGGTGCCGCGGCCGAGCTCGTCGACGCTCAGGCCATCGGCTTGCCGATGCTCGATCGCATGTACAAGGAGTACCCGAAAGGAACAGCACCGCCTGCGATGGAAACGCTCGCCGAGAAAATCCGCACCGCGGACGCCTTCGTCTTCATCACAGGCGAATACAACTGGGGGCCGCAGCCAGGCTTGAAAAACCTGACCGACCACTTTCTCGAAGAGTGGTTCTGGCGACCGGCCGCCGTGGCGAGCTATTCGGCGGGCCGATTCTCCGGCGTGCGATCAGGCTCGATATGGCATCAGATCCTGTCGGAGATGGGCATGGTCGTGGTGTCGAGCACGCTGGCCGTCGGCCCGATCTCGCAGACGCTTGACAGCGATGGGCACACGACAGGTGCGGCCGGTGCCGCGCTCGACAAGTCGTTCGGGCGCTTTGCCGACGATCTTGCATGGTGGACCGAGGCCACGCGCGCGCAAAGGGCGCGCAAGGCTCCACCTTACTGACGCTTGCCGGAGCGCTGCTACTTGCTGCCGCCGGTCGGCGAGTCGAGCGTCTTCAGCACCTTGTCGGTGACGTCGTAAGACGGTTTGATGTAGACGATCTCTTGCAGGATGGCGTCGAAGCGCTCGGCTTCGGCGACCTGCTTGACGGCGCGCGAGGTGGCTTCGAGCAGCTTTTGCAGTTCTTCGCCGCGGCGGCGTTCCTGGTCCACCTTGAACGCATCGCTGATGCGGTTCAACTCGCGCTGCTGTTCACCCAGGCGGCGCTGGCGCTCGATACGCTGCTCGTCGCTCAGCGTGGGCAGGTCTTTCTCCAACTGGGCCACGGCGGCACTGAATGCCTGCGCCTGGTCTTTGCCCGCCTTGGCGCGAACCGCGAACTCGGCTTCGAGCGCTTCTTCGGCTCGCTTACCCAGTACGGAGTCCCGCATGACGCGGTCGACATTGACATAACCGAGCCGAAATTGCTGCGCGCTCGCAACGCCGCAAGCGCCCAGGGCGACCATCACGCAGAAAGAAGAAACGAGTCGCCTGTGGGTGCGGGTAAACATGTGTGGAAAGAGCTGTTCGAGAAGGCGAGTGGAGAGGGCGGTCTGCGACGGGCGCAGGCACAGATCGAATGATCCCACGCTTGGCCCGCTTGCCCAAAACATGGCGAGGTAACCCTTTGGAACGGCCGCCTCTGGCCCGGCATGCGCTGACATGGTTTTCGCCGCATCGGCCTACGTGAAGCGCGCAGCGGCCATGCAGACTGGCGACTTTCACCAGACGGAGATAGCACATGGCCGATACAGACAACGGCGGTCCAAACGACCACACCATCGCACCCAACGCCACGGGCCCCGAGTCGATCGATGTGCAGTCCGATGCTGCGCTGGAGACGTGGGCGAAGCGCCTCAACGTCACTGCCTCGCAGGTGAAGGATGCAGTCGATGCGGTCGGTGACAAGGCGTCCGATGTGGAGATGCACTTGAAAGGCACCCGCAGCAGCACCAATGAAGATCGCGTCGAGGCGGCGGGTGCGGGTGCAGGTGCGGGCCAGCCGAGTCGCTAGCCTTCCGCGTCGCAGTGACGCGTTGCGCCGTTACGCAGGCGGCAGCTTGTCGAAGGCCGGTAGCTCAGGGTCGAGACGATCCCAGGCAAGTGCGCGCATGCGATAGGTCACCGCTTGCGGCTTGAATCGGCTCGGATCGTCCAGGCTCGTAGCGTGCACGGTGAAGATTTGCGGCATGGCGGAAAAGCGCAGGTAGACCGGTGATCCGCACGTCGGGCAGAAGCCGCGGGTCTTCACGTGACCGCTGTCGGCGACCTTGTCCCATTGGGCGGCGTCGCCGGTGAGCTTCACGCCATCGGCGCCGAAGGTCAGATAGGAGCCGTGGCCAGTGCCACTTTGATGCTGGCAATCGCGGCACTGGCAGTGGTTCATGAAAACCGGCTCGCCGGGTATTTCGTATCGAATGGCGCCGCAAGCGCATCCGCCGGTGTAGGTGTCGCTCATATTTCAACTCCTGTCGTCTGGGTGGACATCGGCGCGGTGCGAACCGCTGCTCAGGTCGATGGGTTGCTGAAGTTGCCGAGGTTGGGCACGACCTTGCGCCACCCGTCGCTCATGTTGCGGAAAGCGGTGTCGTTGACGGGTGTCACAAAGCCCGAGTGCACCAGGGTCAATCGAGTGCCTCCCGGGACGCGGGTCAGCGTGAACGCGACGACCGTGTCGAGCGGCGAACCGTAGCCGTCGTTGCTTTCATGGCCGCCTCTCCACGCGTAGACGAAGCGCTCGTTCGGCACGACCTCCAGGACGTCGCAGTGGATCGTGCCGTCCCATGCACCGGCCGGCTTGGTCTGGTAGGTGAAATGCGTTCCCTCGACGGGCGCGAATCCGCTTGGCTCCATCAGCCACTGCGCCATCAGCGCGCCCGTGGTGAGCGTCTTCCAGATCGTCTCGGGCGCATGAGGAAAGACTTCGTCCACCACGATGTCTTGCGTAGGGGCCTTCGCGGCAGCGACGTTCATGGGTCGAGGTCCTTCAGGAGGGTTCGGAGGTCGGCAAAACGCTTGCGCCAGAACACGCCGTAGTGGCCCATCCAGTCGGCAAGCGGCGCCAGACCCTGGGGGTCGGCGCGATAGAAGACGTTGCGGCCCTGCGCGCGGTCGATGACCAGGCCCGCGCGCTTGAGCGAGCCCAGGTGCTGCGAGATGGCGGACTGCGTGACCCCGCTGCCCTCGGTCAGGTCGACCACGCTGATCTCTTGCGCGTTCGCGATCCGCTCGAAGACGGCGCGCCGCGTGGGGTCGGCCAGCGTGCGCATGACGGTGTCGAGAGCGGCAGTTTCCATGAGGCATTTATATTAGCCATTGCTAATTGATCAGTCAATGCTAATGGGTCCAGTTGCCGCACGATGTGTCTTCGCCTGCCTTCTGTTCGGCACCGCACTGACTCTGTCTCGAGACGCGCGCGAAAATTTGTGAATGCTATTTGCTGCACGCCGGCGCCCGGCACGCGCACTGTGGTTGATACCGATCGCATTGACGATCGGCGGTGCGTTGCTGGTCGCAGCCGCCTGCAGCCCGAGCCCCGACGGCTCGGTGCTGATGACGGCCATCCTCGGCGCAATGCCCTGGTCGTTGTGCCTGCTCATGCTGGAAGCTTCGCCCGGCTTTGCCGACACCGCCGGAAGGCTGGTCTCGCTCGGCATTGTCTTGAACCTGGCCGTGGTGTGGTGGGCGATGGTCGCGCTGGTGCGGCGCCGCTTGAAGCCGTAGCCCTGCGGCGGCTCGGATTTCGTGATCCACTGGATGCCTGGACTGACACAAGCATCGAGATCGACACATGGACACCCCATCGGAATACGTTCCACCCAAAGTCTGGACCTGGAACAAGAGCAGCGGCGGCCGGTTCGCCAACATCAACCGCCCGATCGCCGGGCCGACGCATGACAAGGAGTTGCCGATAGGGCGCCATCCGTTGCAGCTCTATTCGCTCGGCACGCCGAACGGCGTCAAGGTGACGGTCATGCTGGAAGAGTTGCTGGCGCTCGGACACGCAGGTGCCGAATACGACGCCTGGCTGATCAAGATCAACGAGGGCGATCAGTTCGGCAGCGGCTTCGTCGACATCAATCCCAATTCCAAGATTCCCGCGCTGATGGACCGCAGCGGACCGACGCCGATCCGCGTATTCGAGTCCGGCGCGATCCTGGTCTACCTCGCAGAAAAGTTCGGTGCCTTCTTGCCGACCGAAGCGGCGCATCGTGCGCAATGCCTGTCGTGGCTGTTCTGGCAGATGGGCAGCGCGCCTTACCTGGGCGGCGGCTTCGGGCATTTCTACGCCTACGCACCGATCAAGATCGAGTACGCGATCGACCGGTTCGCGATGGAGGTGAAGCGCCAGCTCGACGTGCTCGATCGGCGGCTGGCCGAGTCTCCGTATCTGGCCGGCGACGCTTACACGATCGCCGACATGGCGGTGTGGTCCTGGTATGGCGCGCTGGCCAAGGGACTGGTCTACGAGGCCGCGGAGTTTCTGGAGGTCGCGTCGTACACGCATGTGCAGCGGTGGACAGACCAGATCGCAGCGCGGCCTGCGGTGAAGCGCGGGCGCCGGGTCAATCGGGTATGGGGTGACGCGGCCGAACAGATGGCGGAGCGGCACGAAGCGAGCGATTTCGACACGCCGGCAAAGACATAGAGAAGGCATAGCGGGTCGCCGCTAGATCGACAGACATAGTCCTTCAGTCCACTTCGGCAGAGTCCCTGCCGACAGCAGAATGCGCCGCGGGGAGTCCCCGCGATCAAGACATTCGCGCGTCACTGTGGACAGTGGAAAAGGCATCTCATGCTGACCGATCTTCAACTCTCGCAGGTCATGCTGCACGCTTCGCAGCAGAAGCGCTCGCTCTACCTCGGTCCGCTGAACGCGGCCATGGACGAATTCGAGATCGATACGCTGCGACGCGCAAGTGCCTTCATCGCGCAACTGGCACACGAGTCGGGCGAGTTGAATTTCATGGAAGAGATCTGGGGTCCGACGGCGGCGCAGAAGCGCTACGAACCACCGAGCGATCTGGCGAAGACGCTCGGCAACACCCAGCCCGGCGACGGCAAGCGCTACAAGGGGCGCGGGCCGATCCAGTTGACCGGTCGCGCGAATTACCAGAAGTTCGGCGACCTGCTCGGTGTCGATCTCGTGGGGCAACCGGACCTCGCCGCGGCACCGGAGGTGGCTTTCAAGACAGCCGGGTTGTACTGGAAGCGGAAGGGTCTCAACGAACTTGCCGATGCGGACAACTTCACCGAGATCACGCGCCGCATCAACGGCGGCCAGAACGGGGCGGCCGAGCGAGTGCGCTTCTACGAACGGGCCAAACTGGTGCTGGCGTCGAGTTTTCCTCCTGTCAGGTCGGCACCCGCCAAGGCGGCATCGACGGCACCGGTCACCGCCGCTCGAGCTGACAGGGCAGGCAAGGGCGCCAGATCGCGCAAGGCCGACAAGCCACTGGCCGAGCCCGCCGACGCATTGCTTCGCGGCGCGGAGGCGGTGCGACTCGAGCCACCACCGCCGGCCTTCGTTCCGCCGCCTTCTGCATCGCTGGCGGTGCGACCGGACACGCTCGACTTTCGCGACCTCATGTACACGCCGTCGCTCATCGAGGTGCCAACCCACATTCCGCTCGGCGACTATCTGGATCACAACGTGCCGATCCTGGATCAGGGCAGCGAGGGCGCATGCACCGGCTTCGGCCTCGCGACCGTTGCCAACTACCTGTTGCTGCGAAGGCGCGTGGTGCCCGACAGCACGCCGGTGAGTCCGCGCATGCTGTACGAGTTGGCGCGGCGTTACGACGATTGGCCCGGCGAGAACTACAGTGGTTCGAGCGCACGCGGCGCCATGAAGGGCTGGCATAAGCACGGCATCTGTTCGGAGGCGCTGTATCCGTACCAGGCGAACGCGAAGACCAAGGCAAAAACCGATCGCCAGGGAATGACGGTGGAGCGCGTCGCAGACGGCGTGCGCCGACCGTTGGGCGCCTACTTCCGCGTCAACCACAAGGACCTGGTCGCCATGCACGCCGCCATTGCCGAGGTCGGTGTGTTGTATGCCACTGCGACGGTGCACCAGGGATGGAGCGACGTCGGAGGCGACGGCCTCATCGAGCAGTCGGACACCATCACCGGCGGCCATGCCTTCGCCATCGTCGCCTACGACGACCAGGGATTCTGGATACAGAACTCCTGGGGTCCGAGCTGGGGGCTGCGTGGCTTCTGTCGCATCAGCTACGACGATTGGCTCGCCAACGGCACCGATGTCTGGGTCGCGCGCATGGGCGCACCAGTCACGCTGCGCGCGAACCAGTCGGCTGCCAGCACGCACGCGACCACTGCCAACCAGAGCGTGGCCTATTCATTTGCCGACTTGCGACCGCACATCGTGAGCGTCGGCAACAACGGCGAATTGAAGGCGGGCGGCGATTACGGCTCCACGCCCGACGAGCTCGCGCACATCTTCGAGCAGGACATTCCCGCGGCGACCGCCGGCTGGAAGAAGTTGCGTGTCCTGCTGTATGCGCATGGCGGGCTTGTGAGCGAGCAGGCCGCGGTGCAACGCCTTGCCGAATACCGGCCCGAGCTGTTGAACGCCGGGGTCTATCCATTGGCTTTCATCTGGCGCACCGACTACTGGACCACCTTTTCCAACATCCTGAAAGACGCGGTCAGCCGGCGGCGACCGGAAGGGGTGCTGGATGCCACCAAGGACTTCATGCTCGATCGACTGGACGACGCTCTGGAGCCGCTCGCGCGCATCCTCAGCGGCAAGGCGTCGTGGAGCGAGATGAAGGAAAACGCGCTGTGCGTCGCCGACGCGGGCTGCGCCGCGAGCAGGGTGGTCGACCAATTGAAGAAGCTGGCCAAGAAGGCAGAGCAGGCCGGCCAGGGATTCGAGATCCATATGGTGGGCCACAGCGCCGGCTCCATCCTGCATGCACCCATCGTCAAGCTCCTGACAGCGCGCGGCCTGTCGATCGAAACCTGCACGCTCTGGGCGCCGGCCTGCACGGTCGACGTTTTCAAGAAGTTCTACGTGCCGGCGATGGAATCGAAGGCGCTTCGCAAACTCACGGTGTACGCGCTCAAGGACAAGACCGAGCGCGACGACGACTGCGCCAAGATCTACAACAAGTCGCTGCTCTATCTGGTCTCGAATGCCTTCGAGGACAAGGAGCGCATCCCTTTGTTCCGGGACGGCGTGCCGATCCTCGGCATGGAGAAAGCCTTCGACGACGACTTGCGCGCGATCTTCAACAAGCACGGCGCCGAACTCGTGCTCACGCCCAACACCGAGCCGGACGATTCGCCGAGCGCGTCGGAAGCCATGCACCACGGCGACTTCGACGACGACAAGAAGACGGTCATGTCGACCTTCAGGCGGATTGCCGGGGGTGCGGGCAGTGCGGGAGCCGCCAAGTCCGCGACCCGGCTGCCGGCCATGGCGATCCGGACCACCACCGGCGTCAAGCCGATGTTCCCGCACACCGAGTCGTCACTGCGGGATCGGCGCATGCAGATCGACGAGCGGACTCGGGCGCGGGTCTAGCGCTGCCGTTCGACGTCTGCCTGATCGCGGCCGAGTCGCCGCGATATCTCGAGTGCACAGCGACGCAACGGCTGCGCGACGGCGCCGTCCCAATCACTGTCGAAGGTCGCGGCCGGTCCCATGACCAGGATGCCGAGCACCAGATGGTCGGCCGTGTCGAAGACCGGCGCGCACAACGCATCGATGCCCGGAATCGGTTGACCCAAGGTGCGCGACAAGCCGTGCTTGCGCGTCTCCGCCATCGAGTTTTCGAACGAGCCTTGCGCCAGCGGCGCGGCGTTGTTGCCCAGGCTCATCCGCGCCAGCTCTTCGGTCAGCAAACGTTCGACCACCTTGGGCGGCATGTAGGCAGCGAACAGTCGACCTGTCGCCGTATTCGAAAGCGACATCACCGTGCCGGCGCGCAGGTTGACGTGCAGCGGTTCGATCGGTTCTTCGAGCCGCACGATCGTCGGCCCCAGATTGCCCCAGACCGCGACCGCGACGCTCTGGCCGGTTTCGTTGGCAAGCGCCTCGATCAGTTGCGATGCTTCCTTCACCGGGTCCATGCGCTGCAGGCGGGTAAGGCCTAGCTGCAGCGCGAGGGGGCCGAGTTCATAGTGGCCGGCGTCCGTCTGCGTGACGAATCCGACCTTCAAGAAACTGACCATGTACGGGTGCGCCTTACCCGCCGTCATGCCCGCCGCTTTCGCCAGGTCCTTCAACGCCACGGGGCGGACATGCCGCGCCAGTTGCAGCAACAGGGCGCTGCCGATTTCGATCGATTGAATGCCGCGGCGGGTTTTTTCCATGGGATTGGCGCCTGGAGCGCTGAGCGCGAGTGTAGCCATAAGGGTTTTCCATGATATTCATGGATTCGTACGATTAGATCGTATGCATCGATATTATCAAACGAGTTGACAATGATCAGATGAGTCGTAGAATTTCTTGCATCGCTTTGGAGACAAACCAATGACACAAGAAAACATGACCGTCGATGTGCTGGTCGTCGGCACCGGCGCTTCCGGCATGGCGACCGCAGTGACTGCGGCATTGCACGGGCTGAAGGTGCTGGTGGTCGAGAAAGAACCGAAGTTCGGCGGCACGACTGCACGCTCCGGCGGCTGGCTCTGGGTACCCGGCACGCGGCTGGCAAAAGACCAGGGCATCCAGGAGCCGGCGGGCGCGGCCAAGGCTTATCTCAAGCACGAGACCACCACGCATTTCGACGAAAAGCGGATCGACGCGTTTCTGGAGAGCGGCCCCAAGGCGATCGACTTCTTCACGCAGAAGACCTGCGTGCAGTTCGACATGCCTGCCGTCTTTCCGGACTACCACGCTGAAGCCACCGGTGGCCAGCCGGGCGGCCGCTCGATGGTCACCCGGCCATTCGATGGGCGCGAACTGGGTCCGCGCGTGAAGCAGCTGGCACCCGCGCTGCCCGAGCTCACCGTGTTCGGAATGATGTTGGGCTCCGGCCCCGAGATCAAACATTTCATGCGGACCTTCAAGTCGCTGGACTCGTTCTGGTACGTGACCAAGCGTTTGACCCGCCATTTCTTCGATGTCGTGCAGCACGGTCGCGGCATGACGTTGACCAACGGCAATGCGTTGGCCGGTCGCCTGGCCAAGGCCGCGATGGATCTGCAGATTCCGGTGTGGTTGTCGTCGCCCGTGACCAAGCTGGTGGTCGAGTACGACGGCGTGGCCGGCGCCATCGTCCAGCACGAAGGCAAGGCGATCCGGGTCAACGCGACGCGCGGCGTGGTGCT
>CAXTCC010000068.1:0-6428 GCA_964242015.1 uncultured Variovorax sp. | reverse complement strand
GTGATCGCGGTCACGCCGTCGGGCAAGCGCTTCACCAACGAAGGCAATTCGTACCACGACTTCGTGCAGGCGATGGTCAAGGCATGCAAGGGCGAGCCGGAGGTTTCGGCCTGGCTGCTGTGCGACCACACGACGCTGCGCGACTACGGACTCGGCGCCGTGGCGCCGGCGCCGTTGCCCATCGGGCGACACCTTAAAAGCGGCTACCTGAAGCAAGGCCAGACGCTGGCCGATCTGGCCAAGGCGATCGGCATTGCACCCGCCACGCTGGAAGCCACCGTGACGCAATTCAATGCGAAAGCCGAGTCGGGTGAAGACCCGGAATTCGGCAAAGGCAACACCGCCTATAACCGCTTCCAGGGCGACTCGCTCGTGACGCCGAACCCGTGCGTCGCGCCGCTGAAGACCGGTCCGTTCTATGCCATCAAGCTGGTGGTCGGCGACATCGGAACCTTCGCGGGACTGGTCACCGACGAGCGCACGCGCGTTCTCGACGCGTCGCGCAAGCCCATCAAGGGGCTGTACGCGGTGGGCAACGACGCGGCCAGCATCATGGGCGGCAACTACCCCGGCGCCGGCATCACGCTCGGCCCTGCGCTGACCTTCGGCTACGTCGCCGCGCTTCAGCTCGTCAATGCGGAAGCGGTGAACAGCTTCGAACTGCAGATCGAACGACGCGAGCCGGTGGCGATCGCCCGTCACGCGAACTGAGGAGACACGACATGACATCGTCCACGCAATCCTCTACCCGTTCCTCCACCCATTCCTCCACTTATCCTAACGCGGTCGCGCCGCGCCTGCTCGAGGGCCGGCTGGCTTTCATCACCGGCGCCGGACAAGGCAACGGCCGCGCCTTCGCACTCGGCCTGGCGCAAGCCGGCGCCCGCGTCATCGTCACCGACATGAATGCCGAGACCACCGAAGAGACGGCGTCGCAGGTTCGCGCGGCGGGCGGCCAGGCCTGGGCCTATGTGCTGGACGTGACCTCGCCGGAGGCATGCCATGCGCTCGCGGCACGCGTCGCGGACGAGGTCGGCGCGGTCGATCTGTTGGTCAACAACGCCGGCGTGATCATTCGCGAAGGCACGTCGAGCCCCAACGCGGCAAGCAACTGGAAAAAGCTGATCGACGTCAACGTGCACGGCACCTTCAACGTCACGCTGGCGATGCTGTCGGCGATCAAGGCCACCAAGGGCTCGATCATCAACATCGCCTCCATCGCAGCCTATGCAGGGCAGGGCGCGAGCCTCGGCTACTCGCCTTCCAAGGGCGCCATCAAGATGTTCACGCAGTCGCTGGCACAGGAGCTGGCGCCTTTCGGCGTGCGGGTCAACGCGCTCGCGCCCGGCGTCATCGCCACGCCCATGACCGCGTCCACGCGCGAGAACCCCGAGCGCATGAACTCCTTCATGTCGCGCATTCCGATGGGCCGCGTCGGCGAGACCGAAGACCTGATCGGCCCGGTGATTTTTCTGGCGTCCGACATGTCGCGCTACGTCACCGGCATCACGCTGCCGGTCGACGGCGGCTTCCTCGCCGTGTGATTTTTTCAACCACTAACTATTCCAAGGAGACAACATGAAACTTTCGCGACGCTATGCCGGCCTTTTCGCCGCTGCCGCCTTCGGTGCGCTCGGTGCTTTTGCATCCGGCGCCTCGGCCCAGGAGATCAAGCTGGGCTACAACGGCGACTTGTCCGCATCGCCATCGGCACAGAGCGGCCAGGCAGCCGTGCTCGGCATGGAAGCGGCGGTCGCCGACATCAATGCCGCAGGCGGCTTGCTCGGGCGCAAGCTGACCGTCGTCACGCGTGACGACGTTTCGGCGCCGCCCAAGTCGATCCAGAACATGAGCGACCTGATCGACAACGAGAAGGTGTCCGCCGTGTTCGGCCCGACCAACTCGGGCAACGCGATGGCATGGAAGCACATCGCGAACCAGAAGAAGATGGTCGTGATCGGCAACGTGTCTTCCGGCACCGACATCACCAAGCCGATGAGCCCCGGCGCCGACAACTACATGTTCCGTGTCTCGATGGTCGATCGCGAGCAGGTGGCCGCGCTCATGGCCTACGTCAAGAAAAACGCCGCCACGTCGAAGGTCATCGGCCTCATGGCAGAAACCACCGGTTACGGCCAGGGCGGCCTGAAAGACATGCAGGAAATCGCCGAAGTGCAGGGCATCAAGCCAGCACTGATCGAACGCTTCGGTGTCGCCGATACCGACATGACTTCGCAGCTCAGCAAGATGAAGGCTGCCAATGTCGACACTGTGGTGGTGTGGGCGCAAGGCACGCCGATCGCGCAGCTCATCCGCAGCATGGAAAAGATCAATTACTTCCCGGTGACGCTGACCTCGTGGGCCGCAGACAACATCACCTTCTACGACGCGGCCGGCAAGACGTTGGCAGAAAAGCCACTCTTCATGCGCACGGTGAGCGAAACCCGCACGCCTGCGCAGCAGAAGCTGTTCGACCGCATCGGCACCAAGCTGAAGGCGCCGGGTTCGTTCTCTTTCGCGCTGCACGGCTACGACTCGGTGATGCTCTATGCCGAAGCGGTGAAGCAGGCCAAGAGCCTCGAGGGCTCGGACGTTCGCCTGGCGCTGGAAGACCTGAAGACACCCGTCAAGGGCGTGCTGAAGGACTACGACAAGCCGTTCAGCAAGACCACCCATGAAGCACTCACAGCCAAGGACCTGGTGTGGATCAAGTGGAAAGACGGCAAGCTCCTGCCGTACAGCGATACGCTCATCGGCTCGATGACGACGGCCGACTTCAAGCAGTAAGCAAAAATTGACGCCGGTCTTGAATGGCCGGTGGCACGTCAGGGAGACAAACATGCCAGAAGCGCTTTTGCAGGCCCTCATCAGCGGCCTGGCCGTGGGCGGTGCCTACGCCCTCGTGGCTCTGGGTTTCAGCATCACGTTCACGACCACCAAGACGCTCAATTTCTCGCACGGCGAGTTCGTCTCGGCGGGCGCTTTCATCGGCATGAGCGTGTTGTTTCTGGTGCTCGGATTGCCGGTCACCTCCACGACGTTCGGCTCGGCACTGCCGGGCGCGCCGGCTCAACTGCTGGCGCTGGCAGCGGCGTTGGGGGTGATGGGCCTGCTCGGCTGGCTCCTGTATGTCATCGGGGTGCGGCCGTTCACCCGTCGACCGGGCATGGCCTGGGTCATGAGCACGCTGGGCTTCGGCGTCATCCTGCAGAGCGTCGGGCTGGCGATCTGGGGGCCCAAGCCCGTCGTGGTGCCGGGGCCGGTCGGTGATGCCGTGATCCGCGTGTTGGGCGTCGGCGTGCGGCCGCAGGAGTTGCTGACGCTGGGCGTGACCGTGGTCGTCATGATCGTCTTCGACCGCGTGATGAACAAGACGATGGTCGGCAAGGCGATGCGCGCGGTAGCGGCCAACGGCAACGTCGCCAGCCTGATGGGCATCAACACCAACGCGGTGATGATCGGCGCCTTCGTCGTGAGTTCGGCATTGGCCGGGCTCTCCGGTTTCTTGCTGGCGCCGATCGCGCAGGCGTCCCTGTTCCTCGGGCTCACCGTCGGGCTCAAGGGATTTTCAGGCGCGATGATCGGTGGCCTGAGCAATCCGCGCGGCTGCGTGATCGGTGGCTTCGTGCTCGGTGTCTTCGAGTCGATGGTCAACCTCTGGCAGGCGCAGTGGCGTGAAGTCGCGGTTTTCGCATTGGTGATCCTGGTGCTGGCGTTCAAGCCGACCGGTCTCTTCGGCACCCGGCTGGTGGAGAAGGTATGAAGCAGCAGCATCTGCTCGGGGTCGTCGTCTTCGCGGGCGCGGTCATCGGCGCTTGCGCGCTGGTCGACAACGACTACTACCTGCGCATCGGCTTCATGATGTGCGTCTACTACCTGTGCGCGGCTGGCATGAACGTACTGGTCGGCTATGCCGGTCAGAAGTCGCTGGGGCAGGCCGGACTTTTCGCGGCAGGTGCCTACGCCGTCGCGCTGCTCACGACGCGGACCGAGATGAGTCCTTGGCTGGCGCTGGTGTTGGCAGCCGTCGTCTCTGCGCTGTGCGGTGTGCTGATCGCGCTGCCGTCGTTGCGCGTCAAGGGGCCGTACCTCGCGATGGTGACGCTGGCCTTCGGCGTCGTCGTGGAAAAGCTGGTGGGCGAATGGACCGATGTCTTCGGTGGCGCGCAGGGCATCTACGGCATCAAGTCGCTGACCTGGAACGGACAGCCGTTGTCCACCAAGCAGTGGGTCTGGTTCTCGGTCGTGCTGTGTGCGGTGACGCATCTGCTTTTGCGCAATTTGTTGAATGGCCGATTCGGCCGCGCGCTCCTTTCGTTGCAAGCCGACGAGATCGCGTCGTCTTCGGTCGGCGTACGTGTGTACCGCGCCAAGGTCATCGCCTTCGTGGTGGCGGCGGTTACCTGCGGCATTGCGGGCGCGCTGGTGGCGCAGCAGAACCAGTACATCAATTCCGACTTCATCACCTTCAACCTGTCGGTGTTCATCCTGCTGCTGGTGCTGTTCGGCGGTGCGGGGTCGATGTACGGACCGCTGGTCGGCACGGTGATCCTGACGCTGATCGATGCACTATTGGCACGCTGGCCCTCGGCCCAACATTTTCTCTACGGCTTCCTGTTGCTGTTCGCGCTCTATGTGATGCCGGGCGGCGTGGTCGGGGTGTTCGCCAAGTGGTTCCAGCGGCCGCGAGCGGCGCCCGCATCCAGCGCGGGGAGAGTGTCGGGCACGACGCGCATCGGCCCCGAAGGCGCCAGCGGGGAGTTGCTTGTCGTCGAAGGCGTGACCAAGATGTTCGGTGGCGTGAAGCCGGCACAAGACGTGTCGTTCTGCCTGCAGCGCGGTCACATCCATGCGCTGATCGGCCCGAACGGGGCCGGCAAGAGCACCATGATCAACATGCTGACCGGCATCATCGAACCGACGAAGGGTTCGATCCGCTTTCTCGGTGAAGACGTGTCGGGCCGGCCTGCGCACAAGGTGTGCAGCATGGGCATGGGCCGGACCTTCCAGAACCTGCGCCTGTTCGCCGACCTGTCGGTGCTCGACAACGTGATGCTCGGCCGGCACAGCCGGATGTCGAACGGTTTCTTCGCATCGTTGATCGCGCTGCCGAGCGCGCGACGCGAAGAGGCGGCGACACGCGAGCGCGCCGCAGAACTCATCGAGCTGGTCGGCTTGTCGCACCTCACCTATCACCCGGCTGGAAGCCTCTCGTACGGACTGCAGCGCCGCGTCGAGCTGGCACGCGCATTGGCGACCGAGCCGCAGCTGCTGCTGCTCGACGAACCCGCCGCCGGCCTGAACCCGCAGGAGACCGAAGAGCTCGGTCAGCTGCTGGTGCGCATCGGCCGATGCGGCGTGTCGATCCTGATGGTGGAGCACCACATGGACCTGGTGATGTCGATCTCCGACCACGTCATCGTGCTCGACTATGGATTGAAGATCGCCGAAGGCAAGCCGGCCGAAGTGCAGGCGAATCCGCGCGTGATCGAGGCGTACCTCGGCGTCGACGACGAGGCGGCCGAGAGCTCGGCGCCCATCGCTCACGGAGTCACTGCATGAACCCGCATGACCCGTGCGAAGGCAAGAAAAACACCATGCTGAAGATCGAGTCGCTCGAAGTGTCCTATGGCGCCATTCGCGCCGTCAAAGGCGTGAGCCTCGAAGTGCGGCAGGGCGAGGTGGTGACCATCATCGGCGCCAACGGTGCGGGCAAGAGCACGCTGCTGAAGAGCATCGTCGGGCTGGAGCCGGTGGCCAAGGGCCGCATCGTGCTCGACGGCAAGGACTGCACCGACGTGCCGGCTTACCAGCGGGTCGGTCTCGGTATCGCGATGTCGCCCGAAGGCCGCGGCGTTTTCGCGGACCAGACGGTGCACGAGAACCTGCTGCTCGGCGCCTACGCGCGCAGGAAGGATGTCGACGCGGTCGCGCAGGCGGTCGAGCGCGAGTTCGTGCGCTTCCCGCGGCTGCGCGAGCGCCGCGATCAGCTGTCGGGCACGCTGTCGGGCGGCGAGCAACAGATGCTCGCCATCGCACGCGCGCTGATGAGCGAGCCGCGGTTGTTGTTGCTCGACGAGCCCTCGCTCGGCCTCGCGCCGTTGATCATCAAGGACATCTTCGAAGCCATCCGGCAACTGCGCCATTCCGGCCTCACCATCTTGCTGGTGGAGCAAATGGCCAAGCAGGCCTTGGGCGTGGCCGATCGTGCCTACGTGCTCGAAACCGGCCACATCACGCTCGAAGGCACGGGCCGCGAGTTGCTGAACGATCCCAAGGTGAAAGCGGCCTACCTTGGCAGTCACTGAACGCCGTCACCGACTGCCTTCATCGACCCCCCTCCCCGACCCCCTTCACCGACCACTCACGAAACCCTTTCAAGGACATCCTCATGACCTCATCCGCGACTCCCCCCAAAGTCTTCGCCA
>CAXTCC010000067.1:12467-17382 GCA_964242015.1 uncultured Variovorax sp. | reverse complement strand
GCCAACTACCTGGAGCGGCGCGAGTCTGTCCGCCTGGCGCTGTTCCGCCAGGTCGCAGAGCGCGCCGGCGCGCAAGCGACCGCCGAGCCCGACAACTGCCAGGCGCTGTACTGGCAGGCCTATGCGCTGGGTCGGTACGCCGAAGGCATCAGCGTGGCGCGCGCCTTGGCGCAAGGCTTGGGCGGCAAGGTGAAGCACGCGCTGGAACGCGTGATCGCGCTGCAACCCCACCACGCCGACGCCCACATCTCGCTCGCCGCGTTTCATGCAGAAGTGATCGACAAGGTCGGCCCGCTGGTGGCGCGCATGACCTACGGCGCGCGCGCGGAAACCGCCATCGAGCTGTTCGAACGCGGGCTCGAACTGCATCCCGATTCGGCCAGCGGCCTGATGGAGTACGCCCGCGGCCTTCTCGCGCTGCACGGCGACGGCCGCATGGCGGAGGCGACCCGGCTCTATGAAAAAGCCGCTGCGCTGAAGCCGATCGACGCCCGCGAGCGTCTCGACGTCGAACTGGCGCGCTCGGGGCTGTCAGACTGAGGTCTTTCAACTTTCAGACGCACCAAGAATGTCCGACACGAACGAACTCCAGACTCGCTTCGAAGCCGCGGAGGCGCAATCCAAACTGCTGCCGGAACGCCCCGACAACGTCACGCTCTTGAAGATCTACGGCCTGTACAAGCAGGCCACGCTGGGCGACAACGGCGAAAAGAAGCCCAGCTTCAGCGACTTCGTGGCGAGGGCCAAGTGGGATGCCTGGACAGCGCAAAAAGGCGTGAGCGCGGATGACGCGAAGCAGGGGTACATCGACTTGATCGAGTCGCTGCGCTAAAGCCAGCCCTTCCCATACCCGTCGTCCTCTTCTTCCGCCGGCTTCGTCCCCAGCACCGCATCGATGTTGCGGGCGATCTTCGCGCTGATCTGGTCGCTGAAGGCGCTGAACAAGAAGCCCAGCTCTGCGGTGAGGGTGAGCGAATCGGCAGTGACTTCGAGCGTGCCGTCGATGCCGGGGCGGGTGAACTGCGCGACGTCGCGGGCTTTGCCTTCGGTGTAGTCGCACTCGATCTCGAACTGCTCTCCGGCCTGTTCGATCCATTTGCGGGCGGCGGCTCGTGCGCCTTTCATGCCCAGCGTGTGGGTGCGTTCGATGTGGATGTCAGGCACCGGGGCCTCCCGAATCTTTTGTGGTTGTGGCAGATGTGACGGTGGTCGGCTTGGCGGGAGCGATCATCGCAGCAGAAGCAACGGGCGCCTTGTCAGCCGGGGCGCCCAAAGCGCCGAGGGCCGCGGTGCGTTGCGGCTTGTCCATCGCCGCCAGGCGCTTGACCGCCGCATAGAAGCGCGGCCAGTCGCGGCCCTGCTGCTCGAACAGCGCCTCGAAGTTGGGCACCAGATCGTCGTAGGCCGCCTGCGCGCCGAACATCGCGTTGTTGGCGCGCGCGACCCAGCCGTCGTAGGCGCCCTGACGCGCGCCGGGCCAGCTTGCCCTCAGGCTGGCATAGCGCGCACGGAAGTCGTCGAGCGCCGCCTGCTTCATCGCGGCCACGGCTTTCCAGTCCTGCGCCTCGGCTTCTTTCGACTCGTAGATGGCCGTCAGCGCGCGACGCGTTTGCAGGGTGAGTGCGCGGAATTGCTGGCGGCGACCATCGAACTGCGCGTAGTCGGCACGGGCCTGTGCGGTGTCTTCGCGCTGCAACCACATGGCGCCGCCGATGCGCTCGACCGCGGTCGCGAAGGACTCGTTGAAGAGCGTGTCGTCGGGCACGTAGAGCACCTGATGCGCCAACTCGTGGAAGACGATGCGCGCGAGTTCGCCGTCGGGGTAGCCGATGAAGGTCGAGAGCAGCGGGTCGCCGCCGGCCCAGTTCATGTAGCCCAGCGTCGAATAGGCGGGCACGGGGTAGACGGCGACTTCGAGCCCCTGCGCGGACTGCGCTGCGGCCTCGGCCTTGGCAGCGGCCTCGTCGTAGTAGCCGCGGTAGCCGACGCAGCCCGCGACCGGGAAGCACCATGTCTTGAGTTTCAGCGAGTACTCCGGCGCGGCCACCACGATCCAGATGGCTGCCGGTCGATGCAGGTCGGCGTAGCCGGTGTAGCTGCGGTTGTCGGGCAGGCCGAGGTCGGTGACGGCGAAGCGGCGGATGCGCTGGGTGAGTTCGAGTTTGGCTTTGAGGGCTGGGGTGGTGGTGGGGTCGGCGAGCCAGTCGGGGACCGGGCGGGCGGCGCGCATGAGGTCGATGTGGCCGTGGGCGGATTGCCAGTAGTAGCCGAGGTCGGCGCAGCCTGTCAGGAGGGACAGGGTGGCGGTCAGGGCCAGGGCGGCTGGGGCTTTCATGGGGCGGGATGCCCTCACCCTAGCCCTCTCCCGGAGGGAGAGGGGACAACACGGGGAGAGGGGATGACGCGGGGACATTGCTTGGCGCCGGCTCGCCGGCGCCTCCATTGGCGCGTTCTACCTGCACCAGGCAGTCATAGAACGTGGGGCCGCGGCCGATGTCTGTCAGGCGTTGGCTGGTGAGCTGGTTGACGTTGGTGCCGTCCATGCCGAGCTTGCGCCACCAGATGCCCATGCCGTGCACGACGCCGGGGCGGGCGCGGCGCGAGACTTCGGCGCGGCAGTGGTGCTCGCCGCGGCTGTTGAAGACGCGGACCGTGGCGCCGTCCTCAATGCCGCGTGCGGCAGCGTCGTCGGCGTGGATCTCCAGCAACGGCTCGACCTCGATCGCGCGCAGGCTGCGCACGTTGACGAAGGTCGAGTTCAAAAAATTGCGCGCCGGCGGCGAGATCATCGCGAGCGGAAATTCGGTCGAACTGCCGGACGGCTCGTAGTTGGGCACGTGGTCCGGCAGGCCGTCCAGGCCCTGTGCCTGCAAGCGCGCGCTGAAGAACTCGCAGCGGCCGGAAGGCGTCGGAAACTTGCCGTCGGCGAACGGCGCCTCGGGCACTTTCACGCTGGTGAACCCTTGGACGAACAACTGCGCGTAGTCGATCGCGCCTTCGGCGAACGCGCTGCGGCAGATCGCCTCGTCGTCGTCCGAGAAGCAGGGTTCGTCGAAGCCCATGCGACGCGCCAGCTCGCGGAAAACCCATCCGTTGCTGCGGGCCTCGCCACGCGGCGCCACAGCCGGGCGATTCAGCAGCACGTCGGTGTGGCCATAGCTGGTGTGGATGTCCCAGTGCTCCAGCTGCGTGGTGGCGGGCAACAGGTAGTCGGCGTAGTCGGCGGTGTCGGTCTGGAACTGCTCGAGCACCACGGTGAACAGGTCTTCACGCGCAAAACCCTGGACCACCTTGCCCGAGTTCGGCGCGACCGCGACCGGGTTGCTGTTGTAGACCACGATCGCTTGCACAGGTTGCGCCGTGTCGAGCAAGGCATCGCCGATGGCGCTCATGTTGATGGTGCGCGGGCGCCGCCCAGCCATCAACTCCGGCCGCTGCAGCGCGGCGCGATCGACCGGAAACTGGCCGGAGCTGCTCAGCAGCAAGCCACCCGCACGATGACGCCAGGCGCCGACGAGCGCCGGCAGGCACGCGACCGCACGCGCCGCATTGCCGCCGCCGCGCACGCGCTGCATGCCGTAGTTCAGCCGAATCGCCGCTGGCTTCGTCGTGCCGTACGCCTGCGCCAGCGCGACGATCTGCGCCTCGGGCACGCCGCACACCGCAGCCGCGCGCGAAGGCGGCCACTGCATCGCGCGCTCGCGCAACGCGTCCCAGCCCAGGGTGTGCTGCGCGATGTAGTCGTGGTCGAGCCAGTCGTTCACGATGAGCTCGTGCATCAACGCCAGCGCCAACGCGGCATCGGTGCCCGGCAACAGCGCGATGTGTTCGTCGCACTTGTCGGCGGTTTCGGTCTTGCGCGGATCGATGCAGACCAGCCGTGCGCCGGCGCGCTTGGCCGCCTGCGCGTGGCGCCAGAAGTGCAGGTTGCTGCCGATCGAATTGCTGCCCCAGATCAGGATCAGCTTGGCCTCGGCGAAAAACTCGACGCGCATGCCGACCTTGCCCCCGAGCGTGTAGACCATCGCCTCGCCGCCTGCCGTCGAGCAGATGGTGCGGTCGAGCAGCGACGCGCCGAGCTTGTGGAAGAAGCGCCGGTCCATCGACTCGCCCTGCACCAGGCCCATGGTGCCGGCGTAGCTGTACGGGAGGATCGCTTCGGGATTTGCGCTGGCGATCGATTTGAGGCGCGCTGCGATGTCGTCGAGCGCGGCATCCCACGACACCGGCTCGAAGCGGCCCGAGCCCTTGGGGCCGACGCGCTTGAGCGGTTGGACCAGTCGTTCCGCATGGTCGTTGCGCTCGATGTAGCGCGAGACCTTGGTGCACAGCACGCCGCCGGTGTGCACGTGATCGGCGTTGCCTTGCAGCTTGATCGCCTTGCCGTCCTGCACGGTGGTGACCAGCGCGCAGGTGTCGGGGCAGTCGTGCGGGCAGGCGCCCAGCACGGTGGACGTTCCGGAAATTCCAGAAAGCGCAGGTGATATCGCAGGTGATGCAAGGGCCATCGCCCGAGTCTAAAACGCAAGCGCTGCCAATGCAGCCGACACCGCAAAAGCTCAGGGCGACAGCATGCGTGTCACCGAATAGATCACCAGCCCGACCAAGCCCCCCACCAGCGTGCCGTTGACCCTGATGAACTGCAGGTCGCGGCCGATGTTGCGTTCCAGCTCGGCGGTCATTTCGTCGGCGTTCCATTCTTCGACGCGCTCGACGATGTAGCGGCGGATGTCCTCGCGGTAGCGCTCGATGGCGGCGGGCGCGGCGGCCTCGATCTGTTCGTTGATCCAGCGGCGGATCGGCTCGTCGCGCTGCAGCCGGGCGCCGAGCGAACCCGCCATCGCGACGACGCGCTGGCGGATGCTCGAATCGTCGCGCGCCAGGTCGGCATGCAGCCAGGCCAGCAGCTCGTCCC
>CAXTCC010000067.1:3345-12367 GCA_964242015.1 uncultured Variovorax sp. | reverse complement strand
ATGCTCGAATCGTCGCGCGCCAGGTCGGCATGCAGCCAGGCCAGCAGCTCGTCCCACAGGCCGTGCGTGTACTCGGCCAACGCGGGGTGGGCCTGTAGTTCGGCGCGGATCTGCTCGCCGCGCGCTTGGAATTCCGGGTCGTGCTTGAGCTTGAGCACGAAGTCGTCGACGAAGGCATCGAAGCGCTGGCGCAACGGATGCGCCGGCTCGGCCGCCAGCTCGCCGATGGTGTGGGCCACGGCCGCGACGATCTTGCGCGTGGCGGCGCGGGCGGCCACCTGGTCGAGCCCGACGTAGCGCAGCGTCTTGATCTCCCGCGCGATGGCTTCGGTGATGCGGCCTTGCAGCTCTTCGCCTTCGATCAGCCCGGCGACCTGACCCAGCACGTCGTCGAGCAACGCCTGATGACGGCCACCGGCGGTGAGCGCGTCCAGCGCCTGGCCGAGCAGTCGCGACAGGTCGATCTGGGCCAGCCCCGCCGTGACTGCGCGACCGAGGAAGTCGCGCACCCGCGCGTCGTCGAGCGCGCCCAGGCCGTAGCGCGCTGCCGTCACCGCGTGGTCGCCCAGCGTGCGGGCGTGTGCAGGGGAAGCCAGCCAGTCGGCCAGCCGCGCAGCCGCGTTGAACTCCTTCAGCTTCGACAGCACCTGCGCGGTGCTCAGGAAGTTGTTGCAGATGAAGCCCGCGAGGTTGGCGCCGATGCGGTCCTTGTTGGCCGGGATGATCGCGGTGTGCGGAATGGGCAGGCCGAGCGGATGCCGAAACAGCGCGACCACCGCGAACCAGTCGGCGATGGCGCCGACCATCGCGGCCTCGGCAAAAGCCGCGACGTAGCCGAGCCACGGATGGCGCGGCTCGAAGGATTTGGCCAGCGCGTACAGCAGCGCGGCGGCGACGAGCAGGCCGAGCGCGATGCGTTTCAAGACGAAGAGCGACCCGAGGACAACCGCAAACTCGAAACCCGCAAGTTCAAAACTTGCAAGCTCAGCGGATATCGCGCGTGATCGACAGCCCCTGCAGGAACTGCTCGCAGCGTGCGAGCTGCGCCAGCGAAACGAACTCGTCCGGCTGGTGCGCCTGCGTGATGCTGCCGGGGCCGCAGACCACCGTCGGAATGCCGGCGCCCTTGAAGATGCCCGCTTCCGTGCCGAAAGCCACCAGCGTGGTGCGCTGTTCTTTCGACAGGCGCAGCGCGAGCTTGGTGATCGGTTCGTTGGCGGTGCTCAAGAAGCTCGGCACTTCGCAGATCGTCTCGAAGGTGAAGCCGGCGTCGGGCGCGACCCGTTTCATGGCTTCTTCGGCGCGCGAGGCGTAAGCGAGGACTTCCTTTTGCATCGCCGCGGCGTCGGCGGTCGGCAGGTTGCGAAATTCGTAGCGGAACTCGGCATCGCGCGGCACCACGTTGTCGGCGATGCCACCGTGAAACTGGCCGACGCTGGCGGTGCTGAAGGGCACGTCGAAGCCTTCGTAGCGGCGCTCGCTGTTCTCGAAGCTCTCGGCCATGTCGCGCACCTTGCCGACGACCCGCGCCGCCATCTCGACAGCGTTGACCGATTGCGGCGTGAGCGACGAGTGCGCCTCTTTGCCGCGCACGCAGCACTTGTAGCGGTACACACCCTTGTGCGCGATGGCAGGCACCATGTTGGTCGGCTCGCCGATGATGCAGGCGACCGGCTTCACCAGCTGCTCCTTCATGTCGGCGATGAGCTCCCGGACACCGAAGCAGCCGACTTCTTCGTCGTAGCTGAAGGCGAAGTGCACCGCATAGGGCGAGTCGCTTTCGATGAAATGCTCGGCGTTGGCCAGCGCGATCGCGATGAAGCTCTTCATGTCGGCGGAACCGCGGCCGTACAGGCGCGGCTCGGCGCGCTCGACCTCGCCATCGGCGCGCAGGCCTTCTTGCGGCCAGTCCTGCACCATGGCGGAGAGCGGGTCGACCGTCCACTCCTGGCCGTCCCACGGCACGGTGTCGGTGTGACCGGAAACGATGATGCCGTTGGGCTTGCCGGCGCCCAGCGTGGCGAAGAGATTGGCCTTTTTCTTGTCGGCGCTGTAGGTGAGGCGACTGCGCACACCAAGCCCGGCCAGGTGATCGCGAGCGAAGTCGATCAGTTCGAGATTGCTGTTTGCGCTCACCGTGTTCATTCGCACGAGGGTCTGGGCAAATTCGAGGGCGCGGGCGGAAAGGATGTGCGACATGAAACTGATTGTCCGGGAAGTGGGGCGCGCCGCGTATTCGACAAAAGCGTCATCGTGCCGGTGTAGGCTGCAGTTTTACTCGCACGGAGCCCGTTTGATCATGAAACCATTTGCAACGGCACTCACTGCCGCCGCCACGCTCGCCCTGGTTGCATGCGCCATGCCCGGTGCCAATTCGCCCAAGGGCCTGATGACGCTCGACGGCAAACCGCCACTGGTCGTCGCGCACCGCGGTGCCTCTGGCTACCTCCCGGAAGAAACGATGGAAGCCTATGCGCGCGCCGTCGAACTCGGCGCCGACGTCATCGAAATGGACTTGGCTGTGACCAAGGATGGCGTGCTGGTCGCGCGGCACGACCCCAATCTGGCGATCAATACCGACGTCGCCAGCCACCCTGAATTCGCGTCGCGCAAAAAGACGATGAAGGTCGACGGCGAAACGCAGACCGGCTGGTTCGTCCAGGACTTCACCCTGGCGGAAGTCAAGACGCTGGGCGGTATTTCGACCGATGCCGAGCGCCCGCAGCAGTTCAACGGCAAGTTCAAGGTCGTGACCTTCCAGGAAATCCTCGACTTCCAGAAGCTGAAGACGCGTGAAACCGGCCGCGCCATCGCGATCTACCCGGAAACGAAGAACCCGACCTGGTTCCGCGACCTGGGCCTGCCGATGGAAGACAAGCTCATCGCGATGATCAATGCCGCCGGCCTCAACAGCAAGACCGCGCCCATCTACGTGCAGTCCTTCGAGCCCGGCAGCCTGAAGTACATGAAGAGCAAGGGCCTGAACACCAAGATGATCCAGCTCATCGACGGCGACGGCATCGACATGAAGACCGGCGCCATGACCTATGCGGTGCCGGTCGACCGGCCCTACGAATGGGCCAAGGCGGGCGACATGCGCACCTTCAGCGCGATGGTCACGCCGGCGGGGCTGGCCGAAATCAAGACCTACGCCGACGGCATCGGTCCGTGGAAGCGCTACATCATCAGCATCAAGGGCACGATGGGCGCCGACGGCAAGGCAGTCGACGTCAACAAGGACGGCAAGGTCAACGACGCCGACGCCACCTCGATCACGCCGACCACGCTGATCGCCGATGCGCACAAGGCCGGCCTCTTCGTGCATCCCTTCACTTTCCGCAACGAGAACCGCCGCTTGCCGATCGACTACCAGGGCGACCCGAAGAACGAGTACCTGGCGTACTACCGCCTGGGCGTCGACGGCGTCTTCACCGACTTCACCGACACCGCGATCGCCGCCCGCACGATGTACATGAAGGAAATCGGCCGCTGAGCAGCCTTTCGGGGGCAAAGAGCCGGCAGCGTGCCACCCGGCACGGTACTGGCTAGACTGGTGTTTTGATTGCTGACGCCAGTCCACCCCCAATGAAACTCATCGATTCCCTCGTCACCCAAGCCGCCGGCATCGCGTCGATCCGGCGCGACATCCACGCGCATCCTGAACTCTGCTTCAAGGAAGTGCGCACCGCCGACGTGGTGGCCGCCAAGCTCACCGAATGGGGCATCCCGATCCATCGCGGGCTGGCGACCACCGGCGTGATCGGCATCGTCAAGAACGGGACCAGCGAGCGCGCCATCGGCCTGCGCGCCGACATGGACGCCCTCCCCGTCACCGAACTCAACACCTTCGCGCACGCCAGCGTGAACCAGGGAAAGATGCATGCCTGCGGCCACGACGGCCACACGGCGATGCTGCTTGCAGCAGCCCAGCACCTGGCCAAGAACCGGAACTTCGACGGTACCGTCTACCTGATCTTTCAACCAGCGGAAGAAGGCGGCGGCGGTGCGCGCGAGATGGTCAAGGAAGGCCTGTTCGAGAAGTTTCCGATGGACGCGGTCTACGGCATGCACAACTGGCCGGGCATGAAGGTCGGCCAGTTCGCGGTCAGCCCCGGCCCCGCCATGGCGTCGAGCAACGAATTCAAGATCACCATCCACGGCAAGGGCGGCCACGCCGCGCTGCCGCACACCGGCATCGACCCGGTGCCGGTCGCGTGCGAAATGGTGCAGGCGTTCCAGACCATCCTCACCCGCAACAAGAAGCCGACCGACACCGGCCTGATCTCGGTCACGATGATCCATGCCGGCGAGGCCAGCAACGTGATTCCCGATACCTGCCAGCTGCAGGGCACGGTGCGCACCTTCACCCACGAGGTGCTCGATCTGATCGAGTCGCGCATGAAGAAGATCGCGGAGCACATCAGCGCGGCGCACGACTGCGAAGTCGACTTCTACTTTCACCGCAACTACCCGCCGACCATCAACTCGACGGACGAGGCCAACTTCGCACGCGGCGTGATGGCGAGCATCGTCGGCGCAGACAACGTGCTGGTGCAGGAAGCTGCGATGACGGCCGAAGACTTCTCCTTCATGCTGCTGGCCAAGCCGGGCGCCTATGCCTTCATCGGCAACGGCGACGGCGCGCACCGCGACATGCACCACGGCGGTGGCCCCTGCACGCTGCACAACGCCAGCTACGACTTCAACGACGATCTGATCCCGCTCGGCGCGACCTGCTGGGTCGAGCTGGCAGAGCAGTTTCTCAAGGCACGGAGCATCGCGTGATCGGCGTCGCAGAGGCTTTTTCTCCCACCTATTCGATCGCACGCGCCAAGTTCCTGAAGGCTTGCAATGCGGCCGGCCTGAAGGTCGACTCGCACATTCATCCGCTCAAGGGCGGCGAAGGCGAAGAGATCGCGATGGACGTCGCGCTCGACGGCGCAGCCGATGCGAAGCATCTGCTCATCGTGACCAGCGCCTGCCACGGCGTCGAAGGCCATTGCGGTAGCGGCGTGCAGGTGTTCTCGCTGTACGACGACGAGTGGCGCGACAAGGCGCGCGCGGCCGGCGTGGCGGTGCTCTACGTGCATGCGCTGAATCCGCACGGCTTTTCGCACGGGCGGCGCGTCACGAACGAAAACGTCGATTTGAATCGCAACTTCTCCGACTACACGAAGCCGCTGCCGGTGAACGCGGCGTACGCAGAGCTGCACGACCTGTTGCTGCCCGCCAAGTGGCCGCCGACGCCGGACAACCAGGAAGCCATCAACGCCTGGATCGCGAAGAACGGGGTGGTTGCGTATCAGGCAGCGGTCACCGGCGGCCAATACCAGTTCGAAGACGGCTTGTTCTTCGGCGGCAAGGGGCCGACCTGGAGCAACCAGACTTTTCGCAAGGTGCTGCGCACCCATGCGCAATCAGCGCGCGGCCTGGCGTGGATCGATCTGCACACCGGCCTCGGACCCAACGGTTTGGGCGAGCGCATCTTCGCGTGCCGTGACGACAAGGCCGCCTATGCACGCGCCAATGCGTGGTGGGGCACGCCGGAAATGCCGGTGACCTCGATCTACGACGGCTCATCGACGTCGGCCTTTTTGACCGGCCTCATGTGGGGCGCGATCTACGAGGAATGCCCCGAGGCCGACTACACCGGCATCGCGCTCGAATACGGTACGCAGCCGATCATGGAAGTGACCGGCGCGCTGCGGGCCGACCACTGGCTCTACAAGCACCCGGACGCGCCGGCCGAGCTGGCGGCATCGATCCACGCGCGCATGCTCGAAGCGTTCTATACCGACACGGATGCGTGGAAGGGCCAGATCATCAGCCAGGCTCGGCAGGCGATGTTCCAGGCGGTGGACGGCCTCACCGGCCGCTAATTCACAGAGGCGTCACAGAGGCGAAAGTTGCGCGCTCAGGCGGCGCGCGCTTCGGCGATCACCAGCAGCCCGTCCATGATCAGGCTTTCGACCAGCTCGAAGTTCACGTTCATGGCCGGCGCCATCTTCCAGCCGGCGCCACCGGTGATGTAGCAGGCGGGCTCGGCGCCACAGTGCGTCCGCACATGCTGCACCATGCGCTCGACCGCGCCGGCGATGGCGTAGGTGCCGCCGCTGGTCAGCGCATCGCTGGTGTTGGTCGGAAACTCCCGCACTTCGCCGGTCGGCACATGAAGCCCTGCCGTGCCCGACTCCAGCGCGCGCAGCATGATGCCGTGGCCCGGGAGAATCAGCCCACCGAGAAACTTGCCTTCCGCGTCGATCGCCTCGACCGTGACCGCGGTGCCGATCATCACCACCACCATCGGGCGCGAGCCGTTGCCCAGTTCGCGTTGCTGCGACAGCATGCGATGGCGCGCGCCGATCATCGCCACCCAGCGGTCCGCGCCGAGCCGCGTCGGATGGTCGTAGCCATTGACGATGCCGGCCTCCGCCGCGCTCGACACCACCCAGCGCGGTGAACAATCGAAGCGCTCGTGCACCTGCTCTTCGGCGCGCCGCCGGACGGCATCCCCCGCCACCACGCAACCCAGCATCGACACCGGCGCAATCGGCAGATCGGCCCACGGGCCATCGGCCAGCTTTTCGATGTGATCGAGAAACTCGGCCCCCGAAGCCAGCGCGACGGCACCCGGACGCGCCATGTCGTAGAGGGCCCACTTGAGCCGGGTGTTGCCGATATCGATCGCGAGGAACGCCATGCGCGGGATTATCGGCCTCGGTGCGTCAGTTCTGCTTCCACGGCAGGCCGTGAAAGCGCCAGCCGCCGGTGCGACCGCGATGGCCTTCGGCGTCGGGGTTGCCTTCGAAGCCTTCGAGGATGTTGTAGGCCTCGATGCCCAGTTGCGTCGCGCGCCTGGCGGCCGCGATCGAACGCACGCCGCTGCGGCATAGCAACACGGCCTTCTTTCCGCTGGGCACCGCCGCGCGCATTGCGTCGTCGAAGCCCTCGTTCATCGCCATGCCCGGCCACTGCTTCCATGCCAATGGCACCGCCCCGGGCACGTAGCCGACCCATTCGCGCTCCGCGTCGCTGCGCACGTCGATCAGCACTGCCGCGTCGGCTGCGACCCATTGCGCGGCCGCTTGCGGCGTGATGTCGCCGGCGTAGCCGTCGGCGGGATGGATGCTCGGAGGCGCGGACTTGTCGAAGGGTTGGGTCATGCGGAAATTCTGCCAGTGCGCATCGATTTAGGGTCATTCGCCTACAGATCATCCATAAACCATCCATATGGATGGTGCTAGGATGGCTTCCATGAACCAGACCGCCACCGCCGTTGCGCTGCAACCCGTCAAACTGAAGCCGATCGACTCCGAGAAGATCACCATCAATCTCGGTTATGTCGACCTCGGCCACATCGATCTGATGGTGAGCGAAGGCTTTTATTCGAACCGCACCGACTTCATCCGAACTGCGATCCGGAACCAGCTGACGGCGCACGGCGAAGCGCTCAAGCAAGTGGTCGCCCGCAAGATGCTGGTGCTCGGACTGCAGCAGTTCGATGCGGCCGCGCTGGAGGCCGTGCGGGCCGCAGGGCAGACCCTGCAGATCCGGGTGCTGGGGCTGGCGTCCATCGGCCCCGACGTGACGCCGGAGCTGGCGTTGGCCACCATCGAATCCATCACCGTGCTGGGAGCGCTGCACGCCAGCGCTCCAGTGAAGACCGCCCTCGCCGGCCGCATTCGTTAGCCGCCATCCACAAAGACCGACCCCCCGAATTGCCGAACACCCGAAAGAAATCATGAACAACGTTTTCCAGAAATTGATGACCGAAGCGACGAAGCTGACCCGCAGCGGACAGTTGCAGGCCGCGACGGATGCAATCCAGCGGGCGTTGCGCGGCGCCACCGAAGCGGCGCAGACCGCGGCTTCGAAAGCGACATCGGCGTTCGAGTCCTCGACTCAAGCAAAGACCGATGCCGCTGCGCGCACGACGCCGCGCGACAACGCCAGCGTCGTGCTCGACGGCTACACGCGCATGGTCGACACCCCGACCGCTGCCCCCGCCGAAACCGACGTGGCGTATGTCGACCCGGATGTCGACCCGAAGGTCGACCGCCGCGCACCGACCGCATCGGCTGCACAGGCCGCACCGGCCTTCGACGCCGAAGCTGCCCCCGAGCAATGGACCGACGGCAACTTCACCCACCAGGGCCGCACTCTCGCCTACAAGTTGTATGTTCCGCCGAGCGCCGCAGCGACGCCAGGCTCGGCCATCACGCCGCGACCGCTGGTGCTGATGCTGCACGGCTGCACGCAAGACCCGGCCGACTTCGCTGCAGGCACGCAGATGAACACCCTGGCTCGCGAGCTCGGCGTGGTCGTGTTGTATCCGGCGCAGACGCAGCACGCCAATGCGCAGCGCTGCTGGAACTGGTTCAAGCCGCAGCACCAGCAGCGCGGCCGCGGCGAGCCGGCCTTGCTGGTCGCGCTGACCGAATCGGTCATGGCCGACCACCATGTCGATCCGGCACGGGTCTACGTCGCGGGCCTGTCGGCCGGCGGTGCCATGGCGGACATCCTCGGGCGTTGCTATCCCGACGTCTTCGCAGGGGTCGGCGTGCACTCGGGCCTGCCCAGCGGCGCGGCCACCGATGTGATGGGCGCGTTGTCGGTCATGCGCAGCGGCGCAACGATGGGTGGCGCCGCAACGACGCCAGGCGTCGGGCCGATGCCGCCGCTCATCGTCTTCCACGGCGATGCCGACACGACCGTGAATCCGCGCAATGGCGACGCCGTCGTCGATGCAGCCCTCGGCGGCAGCGCGCCTGCACCACGCGTCGCCGAGGGCAGCTCTACCGCAGGCCAGCGCTTCACGCGCACCGTCCATGCCGCCGCGCCGGGACGCAACGCGATCGAGCACTGGCGCCTGCATGGCGGCAGCCATGCCTGGTCGGGTGGCAGCGCACAGGGCAGCTTCACCCAGCCCAAGGGCGCCGACGCCAGCGCTGAAATGCTGCGCTTCTTTCTGGCGCATTCGCTGCGCCCCGACGCAGCGATCGTTCGATAGCCCCGTCGCGCA
>CAXTCC010000067.1:0-3245 GCA_964242015.1 uncultured Variovorax sp. | reverse complement strand
TCCGGCTTCGGCTGGACGCTGTCGGAGGCGCCGCGCTTCGACTGGTCGCACCTCAAGTCGCAACGAGCGAAAGAGATCAAGCGGCTCAACGGCGTCTATGCATCGTTGCTGAAGACCGCCGATGTCACGCTGCTGAACGGCTGGGCGCAGCTGGTCGACGCGCACACCGTCGATGTCGACGGCACACGCTACACGGCGAAGAACCTGCTGATCGCCACGGGCGGAACGCCCTGGGTGCCCAAGCTGCCGGGCCGCGAGCACATCCTCACGTCCGATGCGATGTTCGACCTCGATCCGTTTCCCAAGCGCCTGCTGGTGGTCGGCGGCGGCTACATCGCCTGCGAGTTCGCGTCGATCTTCAACGGCCTCGGTGCCGAAGTCACGCACATTCACCGGCGCGCGCACCTGCTGAGCGGCTTCGACGACGACGTGCGCCAGTTCCTCGCGAAGGAGATGGAAAAGGCCGGCGTCGACATCCGCCTCAGCACCGAGGTCGATTCGATCTCGCGCGGGCCGACGGGCCTGCACGTGATGCTCTCGCGCGGCACGACGATCGAGGTCGACACCGTGCTCTTCGCGACCGGCCGCGTGCCCAACACGCAGGCGCTCGGGCTCGACGCAGCAGGCGTCGAGGTCGATGAAGACGGCGCCATCGCAGTCGACGCCCACTACAAGACGTCGGTGCCCTCCATCTACGCGATCGGCGATGTATCGACCAGCGTGCAGCTCACGCCGGTCGCGCTGGCCGAGGCCATGGTGGTGGTCGACTCGCTGTTCGGCGAAGGCAAGCGCAAGCTCGACTACGAGTTCATCCCGACGGCGGTCTTCACCCATCCGAACATCGGTACCTGCGGTTATTCGGAGAGCGAGGCCCGCGCCAAGTTCGGCAAAGTCACCATCTTCTGCAGCGAGTTCAAAGCACTGCGCCACACGCTGTCGGCCAGCACCGAGCGCACCTTCATGAAGCTGGTGGTCGACAAGGCCAGCGATCGCGTGGTGGGCCTGCACCTGGTCGGGCCGGACGCTGGCGAGGTGGTGCAGGGTTTCGCCGTGGCCATGCGCGCTGGTGCGACCAAGGCGCTGTTCGACAGCACCGTCGGTATCCATCCGACCGTCGCCGAAGAGTTCGTCACGATGCGCGAGCCGCTGGCTGGCTGAGCCTGTCGGCCGCTTGATCCGGCCCCGGGCATCGGTTTAGGAGTCGATGTCGGAGAGCGGCTATCCGAAGACGCGGCTTCGTCTTCCCCGGGCGCACGGTCGCAAGGCTTGTATTGCATGGCAACCGAAAGAAGCCATGCCATCCGAATTTCCACCTTCGACATCCGACCGCAACGGTCGGCGCCGCCTGCTGCTGCAATGCGCCGCGAGCTCCCTCGCGCCGTTGTGGGCCGGGGCCGTCCATGCGCAGCAATCCAGCAATGTCATCACGCTGCCGTCGATCTCCGCGCCCACCGAGACACCCGAGAAGCTGCCTTCGCCGGCCGATGGCCCGAGCCGCCGCGTCGGCTTTGCGATCGTCGGCCTCGGCCACCTCACGCTCGAGCGGTTGATGCCGGCGTTCGGGCAGTCGAAACATTGCAAGCCGGTGGCGCTCGTCAGCGGCGACCGCGACAAGGCCTTGAAGCTGGCACGCCAGTTCGATATTCGCGACGACGCGGTGTACGACTACCGCAACTTCGACCGCATCGCGCAGAACCCCGAAGTCGAGGTCGTCTACATCGTGCTGCCGAACAGCATGCACGCGGAGTTCACCGTGCGGGCCGCGCGCGCCGGCAAGCACGTGCTGTGCGAAAAGCCGATGGCGGTCAGCGTGAGCGAATGCCAGCAGATGATCGATGCCTGTCGCATGGCCGACCGCAAGCTGATGATCGCGTACCGCAGCCAGTACGAGCCGATGAACCGGGCGATCCGCAAGATGGTGGTCGACAAGCAGCTCGGCACGCTGAAGGAGTTCATCTCCACCAACTCGCAGAACCAGGGCGACCCGAATCAGTGGCGCCTGAAAAAGGCGCTGGCCGGAGGCGGCGCGCTGCCCGACATCGGCCTCTATTGTTTGAACGGCGTGCGCTTCTTGAGCGGCGAAGAGCCGACCGAAGTGATGGCCTGGATCGACTCGACGCCGGGCGACGTTCGCTTTCGCGAAGTCGAAGAAAACGTGCATTTCATGCTGCGCTTCCCCAGCGGCTTCAGGGCCACTTGCCACGCCTCCTACGGCGCGCACAAGTCACAGATGCTGCGCCTGATGGGCAGCGACGGCTGGGCCGAACTCGACCCCGGCTACGCCTACGAAGGCAACCGCATGCGCTACGCCCGGAAGGAAGGTGATCGCGTGGTCACGAGCGAACCGGCGATCCCGCAGAAGGACCAGTTCGCACTGGAGATGGACCACATGGCCGAGTGCGTGCGCAACAACGTGACGCCGCACACGCCGGGTGAAGAAGGCCTGCAGGACCAGCGCATCATGGAAGCGATCTACGCATCGGCCCGCGCCAATGGCAAGGCGATGCCGCTGGCGCAGCCGGCGTCGCCGCCACGCGGACCCGAGCCGGCCGCCGGCGACTGACGTAGTGCACTGCGGGCATTGCACAATGTCCGCATGCCCTACATGCCCGCCTTCATCGCGCCCGCCCGCTTTACCGATGCAGCCAAAGCGCTCGAACAAGTCCGCAGCATCTACAACGGCGGCCTGCAGCATTTGCGCGATGCCATGCAGCGCTTCGTCGCCGGCGAGAGCTTGCCGGGCCGGGTACGCGCGTGCTATCCGTTCGTGCGGGTGCACACGCACACCGTCAGCCGCAACACGCCGCCCGCCAATGCGGGCTTGAGCTACGGCTTCGTCGCCGGTCCGGGCCGTTACGAGACGACGCTGACGCGGCCCGACCTGTTCAACCGCTACTACCTCGAACAGTTCCGCCTGCTGCTCGAAAACCACCAGGTCGAGCTCGAGATCGGCACCAGCACGCAGCCGATTCCTATCCACTTCTCGTTCGCCGACAACGACCACGTCGAGGTGTCGATGAGCCTGGACCGGCGCGCGCTGATGCGCGATGTGTTCGACCTGCCCGACCTGCACGCGATGGACGACGGCATCGCCAACGGCACCTTCGAAGCCAAGGCCGGCGAGGCGCAGCCGCTGGCGCTCTTCACCGGCGCGCGGGTCGACTATTCGCTGCACCGGCTGCGCCATTACACCGGCACCGCGCCCGAGTGGTTCCAGAACTTCGTGCTGTTCACCAACTACCAGT
>CAXTCC010000066.1:0-17412 GCA_964242015.1 uncultured Variovorax sp. | reverse complement strand
GTTCGCGAAGACGCGCCTGATCGGCGTCGAAGCTGCGGGCGAAGGGCTCGACAGCGGCAAGCATTCGGCATCGATCCTGCGTGGCAGCCCCGGCGTGCTGCATGGCAACCGCACCTACCTGCTGCAGAACGAAGACGGCCAGGTGACCGAGACGCACAGCATCAGCGCCGGCCTCGACTACCCCGGCGTCGGCCCGGAGCACGCGTTTCTGGCGGACATCGGGCGCGCCGAATACGTCGGCGTGACCGATGGCGAAGCGCTTGAAGCCTTCCACTACCTGTGCCGCACCGAAGGCATCATCCCCGCACTCGAATCCGCCCACGCGGTGGCCTACGCGATGAAGCTGGCGAAGACGATGCGCAGCGACCAGTCCATCCTGGTCAACCTCTCGGGCCGCGGCGACAAGGACATCGGCACGGTGGCCGATCTGTCGGGCGTCGACTTCTACGACCGGCCCTCGATGCGCGGTTTGCAAGTCAAGGGAGGCAAGGCATGAGCCGCATCGCCGCCACCTTCGCCGCGCTCAAAAAAGATGGTCGCCGCGCCCTCATTCCGTACGTCACCGCGGGCTTCCCTTTCGCTGACATCACGCCCGCGCTGATGCACGGCATGGTCGCGGCCGGGGCTGACGTGATCGAGTTGGGTGTTCCGTTCTCCGATCCGATGGCTGACGGCCCGGTCATTCAAAAGGCCGGTGAAGCCGCTTTGGCGCTGGGTGTCGGCATGAAGCAGGTGCTGGCCATGGTCGGCGCTTTTCGCAAGGAGAACACGACCACGCCGGTGGTGCTGATGGGCTACGCGAACCCGGTCGAAAAATACGATCTGGTGCACGGCCCCGGCAGCTTCATCCGCGATGCCGTGGAGGCCGGTGTCGACGGGCTGCTGATCGTCGACTACCCACCGGAAGAATGCGAAGACTTTGCGGCGCGCCTGCAGGCCGCTGGGATCGACCTGATCTTCTTGCTGGCGCCGACCAGTACCGATGAGCGCATGGCGCAAGTCGCACGCATCGCGAGCGGCTACGTCTATTACGTTTCACTGAAGGGCGTGACAGGCGCGGGCAATCTCGACACCGAGGCGGTCGGCAGGATGCTGCCGCGCATCCGGCAGCATGTCGGCATCCCCGTCGGCGTGGGCTTCGGCATACGCGATGCGCGCACGGCACAGGCGGTCGGCTCGGCTGCGGATGCTGTCGTGATCGGCACCAGGATCATCCAGCTGATCGAGACCGAGCCGCGCGAACGGGTCGTGCCGGTAGTCAGCGAGTTTCTTGCCGGAATCCGGCAGGCGCTCGACGCCCTGCCGGCCGCCACCGCCAAGAACGCGGCTGGCCGATAATCTTGTCTGCCTCCCCTCCAGGACTGAATCATGAGCTGGCTTGAAAAACTGCTACCCGCGAAGATCGCGCAAACCGACCCGAGCGAGCGCCGTCAGGTGCCCGAAGGGCTCTGGATCAAGTGCCCGAGTTGCGAGACGGTGCTCTACAAGACCGACCTCGAGCACAACCAGAACGTCTGCCCGAGCTGCACCCATCACTTTCGCATCGGCGCACGGGCCCGCATCGACAACTTCCTCGACGCCGAAGGCCGCTACGAAGTCGGCCAGGAGGTGCTGCCGGTCGATGCGCTGAAATTCAAGGACAGCCGCAAGTACACCGAGCGCCTGAAAGAAGCGCTTGAGAACACCGGCGAGACCGATTCTCTCGTGGTGATGGGCGGCTCGGTCCATAGCATCAGCGTGGTCGTGGCCTGCTTCGAATTCGAATTCATGGGCGGCAGCATGGGCAGCGTCGTCGGCGAACGCTTCGTGCGCGGTGTGCAGACGGCCATCGAGCAGAAAGTGCCGTTCATTTGCTTTACCGCCACCGGCGGCGCCCGCATGCAGGAAGGCCTGCTGTCGCTGATGCAAATGGCCAAGACCAATGCATCGCTCACCCGGCTCGCCAAGAAAGGCCTTCCTTACATCAGCGTGCTCACCGATCCGACGATGGGTGGCGTATCGGCCGGCTTCGCCTTCGTCGGCGACGTCGTGATCGCCGAGCCGAAAGCGCTGATCGGCTTCGCCGGGCCACGGGTGATCGAATCGACCGTGCGTGTCACGCTACCGGAAGGCTTTCAGCGCTCGGAGTTCTTGCAGACCAAGGGCGCGATCGACTTCATCAGCGACCGCCGGGAGCTGCGCAAGACCATCGCAAGCACGCTGGCGATGTTGTTGCGCCAGCCGGCCGACGCGGTCGTCTGATCAGCGTCCCAGCGTCCAGGCCCAGCCCATCGCATTGCCCAGCAGGATTGCCGCGACCTGCAGCAGCACGATGGCCACCAACGGCGACAGATCGACGCCGCCGATCAGCGGAATGAAGCGCCGCAACGGCCGCACCAGAGGCTCTGCCAGGCGCGCGATCAGATCGAGCAGCATCGCGTTGGCGCCCGGCACCCACGACAGCACCGCGTAGACCACCAGCAACGCAGTGAGCCCCGACACAGCGAGTTGCGCAAGTCCGATCAACGAGATCAACGGCAGCACGGTGATCTTGCTGAGGTTGCCGATCAGCAGCCACAGCAGCAAGAACTTCACCATGACCAGCAACCAGGCGGCGATCGGGCTGGCGATGTCCCACCGCTTGTACGACGGCACGATGCGGCGCAGCGGCATCACGATCCAGTCGGTCACCGCGAAGACGAAGCGCCCGAGCGGATTGCCGAAAGGCACGCGGTGGTACTGCATGTAGAGCCGCAGCAGGCATGCGCCGCCGAGCAGGCCAACGATGACGTCGAGCAAAAACGAGGGGATCTGGTAGAGCATGGCGCGAGGTCGTGAGCGGAATGCGATGATAGCCACGCAAGGTGCACCGATGACGACACAACCCCTTCTGCGCTCCCTCCCTTTGTTCCCGCTGGGCACGGTCCTCTTTCCTGGAGGCCTGCTGCCGCTGCGGATCTTCGAGGTGCGCTACCTCGACATGATCGGCAAGTGCCACAAGGCGGGCACGCCCTTCGGCGTCGTCAGCCTGACCGAGGGCAGCGAGGTTCGCAAAGCCGGCGCGGCAATCGAAAGCTTCGCGGCCACAGGTGTCCTGGCCTCGATCCGTGAGCTCTCCACGCCGCAAAGCGGCTTGCTGCAGATCGACTGCGTCGGGACACAGCGCTTCCGGGTCATCGGCACCGAGCTGCAAAAGCACGGGCTCTGGACCGCCGAGGTCGAAGCGGTGCCGGACGACGTGGCGCTTGAAATTCCTGAGGACCTCCAGCACACGACCGTGGCCCTGCAGCGGCTGGTGCAAACGCTGGAAGAGCGCCGCGCGGCCGAAGGCGAAGAAGAGGTGCAGCTGCCGATCGGCAAACCCTACCGCTTCGAAGACTGCGGCTGGGTCGCCAACCGCTGGTGCGAGTTGCTGCCTGTGCAGCCCACCGTCAAACAGCGGTTGATGGAACTCGACAGTCCGCTGATGCGGCTCGAGTTGGTCAGTGATTTGCTGCAGCGCACCGGCATCGTTGAATAGATTGCTACGTTTTTCATAGCGTCTAGCGCAGATTCGACGGGCGTTTCAGCCTGATTCGGAACGCGATGCTTGCGTTAAAATCCCGGCCTTTCGCGCCGGTGGTGATCGATTGATGCTCCCCGGACACCGTTGCAGTTTTTCGCACCTCTGCATCGCTCAGCCCTCGCCTTCAGCTCCCATGTCCGACCACCTGATCCCCGCCACGCCGACACCCGTCGCGCCCGTCACCGTCACCGCGCCCGCAGTCGACGAGAACCAGCTCATCGCCGAGCGCCGAGACAAGCTCGGCCTGATGCGCAGCGCGCAAGCGGCCGGCAAAGGCGTTGCATTCCCCAACGATTTCAAGCCGGCCGACCGCGCCGCCGCGCTGATGGCGACGCATGGCCTCACCGAGCCCGACGCGCTCGAAGCGCAGGCCGTGCCAGCCAGCGTGGCCGGTCGAATGATGCTGAAGCGGGTGATGGGCAAGGCCAGTTTTGCAACCGTGCAGGACGCCACCGGGCGCATCCAGCTGTACGTGACGCGCGACGGCATCGGCGAAGAAGCCTATGCGGACTTCAAGCGCTGGGATCTCGGCGACATCGTCGGCGCCGAAGGCATCGTCTTCAAGACCAAGACCGGCGAGCTGTCGATCAAGGTGAGCAAGCTGCGCATGCTGACCAAGAGCCTGCGGCCGCTGCCCGACAAGTTCCACGGCATGGCCGACCAGGAACAGAAGTACCGCCAGCGCTATGTCGACTTGATCACCGACGAGTCGGCGCGCGATCGCTTCAAGGCGCGCAGCCGTGCTGTCAGCGCGCTGCGCGAATTCATGGTGGCCAACGACTTCCTGGAAGTAGAGACGCCGATGCTGCATCCGATTCCGGGTGGGGCCAACGCCAAGCCGTTCAAGACGCACCACAACGCGCTCGACCAGGAAATGTTCTTGCGCATTGCGCCCGAGCTGTATTTGAAGCGGCTGATCGTCGGCGGCTTCGAGCGCGTCTTCGAGATCAACCGGAGCTACCGCAACGAAGGCATCTCGGTGCGGCACAACCCCGAGTTCACCATGATGGAGTTCTACGCGGCGTATTGGAACTACCAGGACCTGATGGACTTCACCGAACTCATCATCCGCACGATCGCGAAGAAGACAGTCGGCAGCGAACAGCTCACGTACGGCGGCAAGGCAGTCGACTTGAGCCAGCCTTTCGAGCGACTCACGATTCGCGAAGCGATCGTGAAGCACACCGATGCGGGCGACAACGTCGACGACATCGCCTGGCTGACCAACGCGCTGCGCAAGATCGGCCTGACCGAAGAAAAAGACAAGCTTTCGCAGCGCAGCCTGGCCAGTCTGCAGGTCATGTACTTCGAAGAGACGGTCGAAGAGAAGCTCTGGCAGCCGACCTTCATCATGGAGCACCCGACCGAAATCTCGCCGCTGGCCCGCGCCAACGACGACCGGCCCGAGGTGACCGAGCGCTTCGAGCTCTACATCACCGGCCGCGAATTCGGCAACGGCTTCAGCGAGCTGAACGATGCCGAGGACCAGGCCGCGCGCTTCAACGCGCAGGTTGCGGCCAAGGATTCGGGCGACGACGAAGCCATGTTCTACGACCACGACTTCGTGCGCGCGCTCGAATACGGCATGCCACCGACCGGCGGTTGCGGCATCGGCATCGACCGCTTCATGATGCTGCTGACCGATTCGCCGAGCATCCGCGACGTGATCTTGTTTCCCGCACTTCGTCGGGAATCTTGAACTCCCCCACTTTCTCGATCGGCATCGACTTCGGCACGTCCAACTCGGCCGTGGCGTGCGCGATCGGCGACGGGCCGGCACGGCTGCTGCCGATCGAAGGCGATGCGACGACCTTGCCGACCGCACTGTTCTTCAATGCCGAAGACCGGACGACACACTTCGGTCGCGACGCCATGGCGCACTATCTCGCGGGCACCGAAGGCCGCTTGATGCGCTCGCTGAAGAGCCTGCTCGGCAGCGCGTTGATGCAGGAAACGACGGCGGTCTACGATGGCTTGCTGAGCTTTCAGGACATCATCGCGCGCTTCCTGCACGAGCTCGGATCACGCGCCGAAGCCGAACTCGGGCATCGCCCCGAACGCGTGGTCATCGGGCGCCCGGTGCACTTCGTCGATGACGACGAAAAGCGCGACCACAAGGCCGAAGACAGCTTGCGACAAGCGGCACGTTCGGCCGGCTTTCGCGACGTCGCCTTTCAGCTGGAACCGATCGCTGCTGCCTTCGACTACGAACAACGCGTGACGCGCGAGTCGCTGGTGCTGGTGGTCGACATCGGCGGCGGTACGTCGGACTTCACCATCGTGCGTGTCGGGCCCGACCGCATCGCGCGGATTGATCGCAGCGACGATGTGCTTGCCACCAGCGGCGTGCACATCGGCGGCACGGATTTCGACCAGCGCTTGAATCTGGAGCGCGTGATGCCCGAGCTGGGCTTCCGTCATCTCGGCCCCGACGGCCGCGAGGTACCGAGCAAGGTCTTCTTCGACTTGTCGTCCTGGCACCTGATTCACTGGCTGCAGACACCCAAGGCGTTGAGCCAGGCGCAGTCGCTGCGGGTGAACTACAGCAATCGGCATCTGCACGAGCGGCTGATGACGGTGCTCGACGAGCGCTATGGCCACCGCATCGCCAGCGAGGTCGAGCAGGCGAAGATCCGCGCCTCGATCAGTGGCGAGGCGGTCGACATCGATCTGTCGTTCGTGGAAGCGGCACTGCAAGCCACTTTGTCGCAGGCCGACATGGCGCAGCAGCTTGCCGCGCCGCTCGAAACGGTGATCGCTTGCGCACATGCCTGCGTCAAACGGGCCGGGCTTCGCAGCAACGACCTCGACGCGATCTACCTGACAGGCGGCTCGTCTGCGCTGCGCCCGTTTCAGCACGCACTGCGCCGCAGCTTCGCCGCCGTGCAGATGATCGAAGGCGACCTGTTCGGCGGCGTCGCTGCGGGCTTGGCCTACGCGGCGCGTGCGCGCCAGCGAGCGCCTCGAGCGACTTGATTGCCGAATGAACGCGGCATGAACGCGGCATGAAATACCTCGCGGGCTATTCGCCCGGCGTGCTGGCGCAAGTCCAGCAGCGCCTGGACGATGGCAGCCTCGGAACCTTGCTGCTGCAACGTTACCCGTCCGTGCACGAGGTGCGGACCGACCGCGCGCTCTACGACTACGTGACCGATCTCAAGAGTGAGTTCATGCGCAAGTCAGAGCCGCTGTCGAAGGTGGCGTTCGACAACAAGCTGCACGTCATTCGCAACGCGCTGGGCACGCACACCACCATCTCGCGCGTGCAGGGCGGCAAGCTCAAGGCCAAGCGAGAAATTCGCGTCTCCAGCCTGTTCAGGGAGGTACCCATCGAGTGGTTGCGGATGATCGTCGTGCACGAACTCGCGCACATGAAGGAGCGCGATCATGACAAGGCGTTCTACGCGCTGTGCACGCACATGGAGCCCGACTACCACCGGCTGGAACTGGACCTGCGGTTGTATCTGACGCACCTGGACACGGGCGGCCCCAGGCTTTGGAGCACCGGCTGAAAGATTGTCAAAGATTGTCATCGGAGGGCGAGACAACAATCGCGGCGTCTTAACAGAGGCCGAGCGACCATGTCCAATCCCAGCACCGAAGCCGTTTTTTCGAACATCTTCAATGCCAACGCCTGGGGTTCGAAAGAGAGCGTTTCAGGCGCCGGGTCGGAGTTGCGCAATACCGCCCAGGTGATCCGCGAGTTGCCCTTCCTGCTTCGGGATCTTCGGGTGACCTCCATGCTCGATGCACCCTGTGGCGACTTCAACTGGATGCAACATGTCGACCTCACCGGCGTGCGATACCACGGTACCGACATCGTCGAAGAACTGATCCGCAGCAACACAGAGCGCTTCACGACCGACGTACGGACCTTCAGCAAGCTCGACATCCTGGCCGAGCCGCTTCCTGAAGTCGACCTGATCCTGTGTCGCGATTGCCTGTTTCACTTTTCGCATGCCGATGTGTTCAGGGCGCTGCGCGCGTTCGTGCAAAGCCGCTCGCGCTGGCTTTTGACGACGACCTACACCTATCGGGCATTGCCGAGAAACTTCAACATCGAAACCGGCAGCTGGACAGTACTGAACCTTGAACTCCCGCCCTTCAATCTGCTGCCGCCGCGGCGGCTTCTTATCGAAGGCAACGTCACTGAATCGGTGATCTATCCTTCACCCGAGGGCCGGCTGGAGTTTCCGCAAAACGACCGGTGCCTGGGACTTTGGCTGCTCGAAGACGTGCACGAAGCACTCTGCCGGGCCGGTTACTAGCAGTGACGAAGACTCAGGTCTCTTGCGCAGCGATCGAGCGATCGACGTCTGCCATGTACGCAGAGCGGTAAGGTTCACCGAGGCCCATAAAGTGAACCAGCAGCGATTCAGCGTCGCGCATGAATGCCGGCGTGTTGATCGAGGCCATGTCCAGAACCTTGTCTTCTCCGTCCAGCCCGGACTCTTTCAGCAACTGGTTCACATAGTGTTGGTCGCCAAGGCTGCTGTAGACGTCGGAGCGATTGGAGACTTCGCTCAGCGTATCCCACAGGCACGTAAGCAAGGCAGCGTTCTCCTCTGTATTGCGAAAGCCCATCAGCCCCGAGTTGACTCGCCAGGACCCGACATCGCCGGCGATCAGCACGTCCTTGTGTGCCAACAGCGAGTCGATGGTCAGGTCGGGACGGGTGAACAACATGTCCGCATCGATCCAGATCACCCACTCGTGCTGATCCATGTGTTTGCGCAAGACCCAGGGCTTGGCCCAGTTGCCCGACACGTCCGGTCCGATCTCCGGTGGCACCGCGCGATACACATGGAACGCGTAGCCGTGCCGGTCGCAATAGCGCTTGATGTTCTGCTCCGCTACCTGGGCATAGACCGCGATGTTGGGTGTGTACAGCGTGATGAAGGCAATGCGCGCAGACGCGTTGTAGCTCGACATGGCCTCATCCACGATTGCCTCCTGCGTTGCGCCCGCGCCATGTTTCAGCACGGCTTCGCCATGGATCAGCGCCGCATTCACACGCCGCACCAGGAAGTCCTGCAGGTGCTGGTCATGCAGCCATACATCGACCAGGTCGCGGCATCGGCGGGTCACGTTCAACGGCCCAAGATTCACGATAAAGACCTCGGCCTCGTACCAACCGATGACGCGCCAGGTGACGTTCACATACAAGCCTGCGAGTTGCGCGTTGTACGCAAGTGCGCCGCCAGCACGAAGACAGGCCGACTCGCGGAATCCATCAGATTCCAGTGCGATCGCCCGGCCCAGATCGATCGACACCGCATCCAGCAGCGCGCGATTCGCAGCCGTGTTGCGAAAGGCCAGCATGTTCGTGAGCAGTTCCGCTGGCGCCTCGGCAATGGAGGGCCCCTCCACAATCAACGAATCGCGGCCCTCCAACAGTACATCGATCTCGACCGGCTTGAAGACGACGGAGTCACCGTCGAGCATCAAGAGCCAGTCACCCTCTTCCAGGGATCGGAGACGCATCGACATCTGGTTGTAGCGGTATACATGCGACTGCATGTCGCCTCGTATATGCCCGGCATCGACGCTTTGATGTGGATACCCGTAGATGCCGCAATAGTGCGCGTGGTTGCGCAGCACCGCAGCGTCGCGGCGACGAAGAAAGCTCAGTACGAGAGGCATCTGTGCAGATCTTAGCGATGCGTTTTGACCTGAAGGCGCCTGCGTGATCGAGCAAATGAGCCTGATCACGCAAAACACTTTTTCGTTGGCTGAGCCGAGGATCTTTGCAGGCGCGACTCGACCAGAATGTTGCGACATCATGATCACGCCTGTCACCCCCGCCGTTCATACCGTGCTGCTCGGCGGATCTTCCGAAGCGACGCTACACAATCACCGTTGGTACTGTTCGGCGCGTGGCTATTCGCACCATAGCCACGCAATCTTCAGTCCAGGCAACAGCGCGAGAACGCTGTTGACATACAAGTACAGCGTGGTGCGCAAAGTCCTGGCGAACGCTGCCGCAGGTGCGCTGCTCATCTTCGCGGATGACACCTCCGCCTTCTATTCAGCACTCGATTCCGTCGCCGTCATCGGCGAGGCGAATCACTGGGTTGCAGAAAGCGCCAGCACCCATCTGCCCGAGACGAATCTCTTCATGTTGCGCGCGGGGCCCTCGTCTCTGGCCATGATCGATGGCGTACTCGACCGGTTGCAACAGATGCCGGATGCGGCCATGGACCGTTGGAACGGATTGGAGTTAGACGGCTGGCATACCCACGCGCACGATCTGAAGATCGACGGCCGACACTTCCCCAATCTGCTGTTCACACCCTTCGGGCATCACCTGCCGGAGCTGTCGGCCTTCGCCTTGTCTTTCAATCCAACCGCGCACGCCAACGTTCACGATGCGCGTCTGACGACGATGTTTTTGCAGCACCTGAACGAAACCCAACGGCGCGGCAGTCGACTCTTCGACGGACTGTGGACACCACCACCGCCACCGCCACCGCAGCCGTCGCATCGCCAAGTACATCGCCAAGATAACGGCGGTCGGACAGCGCTTGTCACCGCCTACACGTCGAGCATCGCGCACTATGCGATCTACTCGGCACGCAACATCGACGCGTACGCGCGGCGCCACGGATACGCTCACCACAGTTATGCGAACTGGACTGCAGCGGACGAGCGAGGAGTGGCGGCCAACTGGATCAAGGCCTCGCTGTTGCTGCGACACCTGAGTGATCATGATCAGGTGGTATGGATCGACTCCGACATCCTGATTCACGACCAGCGCCAGACACTGGCAGACGTATCACAAGGACAGTCGATGACACTGGCGCGAGACATCTCTGGCCATGCATTCAACAGCGGCTTCATGATGTTCTCCAACACCACCGCCAACCGAGACTACCTAGAAAGTGTCCAGGCAAAGATCGACGGGGTGTCGGATCGAAGCTCGGTCTATGCGTCTGGAGGCGACCAGCGCTTTTTTATCGAGGCCTGGCAAGAAAGAGGCGGCACCGCCTTTGCACCGCTGTCCGATTGCGTCTCTTTGAATTCCCATCCCGCGCTGTACGACGCCGATACCTTCATGCTGCATTACATGGGCTATCCGGATCGCTTCCGGGCGCTTGTGATGAGTGAAGACGCTCGTCGCATAGAGAGACTTGAGTCCTGACCAAATAGACGTCGGACTCGATTCACTCAGACAAGCCTTCGGTGGCGCTGCGATAGTTTCGAGATTCCATCAGCTCGTCCCACTCGGGCACCGGCACGACAGGCAACAAGGCACGGCGCCGCCACTCGCTCGCGGCGTTCGGCATCCACCGACCATCCTGGCGTGCGGCCGCCATGCCCTCAAGCAGCTCGTCCAGTGGCGCGCCATCGCCCACACTCTGGTTGCACAACAGCGCCAGATCGCAACCCGCGCCGAGCGCGGCCAGTGCCGCATCGACATAGCTCAGCAGTTCTCCATCGATCCGGCGCGCCGCTTCCATGCTCAGGTCGTCGCTGAAGACTGCGCCGTCGAAGCCGAGCCGCCCGCGCAGGATGTCCTGCAACCACCTCGCAGAAAAGCCGGCAGGGCGTGCGTCGACCTTCGAATAGATGACGTGCGCCGGCATCACCGCAGTGAGTGCACCGCCGAGCCAATCGAACGGCCGCGCATCGTTGGCGAGGATCGCTTTGAGGCCGCGACGGTCGATCGGGACCGCCACATGCGAGTCGGCCTTGACGAAGCCGTGCCCTGGAAAATGCTTGCCGCAATTGGCCATGCCGGCTTGCAACATGCCGTGCATCAGGCTCTTGGCCAGCAGCGCGACGACGCGCGGGTCGCGATGAAAGCTGCGGTCGCCAATGACGCTGCTCTCTCCATAGTCGAGGTCGAGCACCGGCGCAAAGCTGAAGTCGACGCCGCATGCGCGCAGTTCGCTCGCCAGCACGTAACCCACAGCCGTTGCTTGCCGCGTTGCATGCATCGGATCGCGCATCCACGCTTCGCCCAGCGAGCGCATCGATGGCAAGCGGGTGAAGCCATCGCTTCGAAAGCGCTGGACGCGGCCGCCTTCGTGGTCGACACAGATCAGCAGGTCCGGCCGCAATGCCTTGATGTCGGCATTGAGCGCGGTGAGCTGCGCCCGGTCTTGCCAATTGCGCGCGAAATGGATGACACCACCGACCAGCGGGTCGGCAAGTCGACGATGGTCGGCTGCGGTCAGCTCGGTACCGGCGACATCGATGATGAGGGGGGAATGAGGGGCGTCCGTCATGTTTTTTCCACCACGACGAAGCTCGCCGCGTAGTCGGTTTCGTCGGTGACGGTCACATGTGCTGTGAGCCCTTCCGCTTCGAACCAGTCCTTCAGTTTGCCGTGGAGCACGATGACCGGTTTGCCGCTGCGGAGATTGGCAATCTCGCACAGGCGCCAGCTCATCGGCATGCGCATGCCCATGCCGATGGCCTTGCTGAATGCCTCCTTGGCCGAGAAGCGGGTTGCCAGATAGCTGATGCCGCGCTTGGGCCAGCGTGTGCTTCGCGCTTGCCAGATGGCGAATTCGGCATCGCTCAATACGCGGCGCGCGAAGCGTTCACCCTGTCGTTCATAGGTGGCCGCGATGCGACGCACGTCGCAAATGTCGGTGCCGATGCCGTAGATCACAGGACGCCGACTGTCACTTCGCGTCGGCGATGCAGCGCAGGTACTCGCGCGTGGTCGCGGTGTAGCCGAGTTCGAGCGCGTCGGCAACGAAGGCATGGCCGATCGACACTTCGCGCACGCCGCGCACTGCACGCAAAAAGTCGGTCAGGTTGTCTCGGCTCAGGTCGTGGCCGGCATTGACTTCGAGTCCCACGGCCTGCGCCGCGCGCGCCGCATCGACGTACAACTGCAGCACGCCGGCTGCACGCGAGGTGCCGCGTGACGAGGCATAGCCTTCGGTGTAGAGCTCGACGCGGTCGGCACCAAGCGCCTTGGCCGCGGCCATCATGTCCGGCTCCGGGTCCATGAAGAGGCTGACGCGAACGCCGAGCGCTCTGGTTTCTTCGATCAGTGGTCGAAGGCGGTCGGCGTCTTCAGGGAAGACCCAGCCGTGGTCGCTGGTCGATTGGGTTTCGCTGTCCGGCACGAAGGTCGCCTGGTGCGGTCGCTGTTCGCGCACGAAGTCCATCAGGTTATGAAAGGGGTTGCCCTCGATGTTGAACTCGACGTCCGGCCAGTCCCTGGCCAACAACGCCGACAGGTCGTACACGTCTTGCGCGCGGATGTGGCGCGCGTCGGGCCGCGGGTGCACGGTGATCCCGCTCGCGCCGGCATCCAGGCACATCGACGCCGCGAACAGCACGCTCGGAATCCCGAGCTCGCGTGTGTTACGCACCAGCGCGACCTTGTTGAGGTTGACCGAGAGGGCCGTCGTGTTTGAAAGCGTGGTCATAGCTAGTGAATCCAGGATCGATTCGATCAGAGGGCTTGCAGGTCTCGCATCATCTGGCGCGTGCGCAGCGTGGACACGCCGCAATGGTAGTTCAGCAAGACGCGCAGTTGGCCACGCAGCGCTGCGTTGCTGCCGACATTGAGCGTGGCGATGCGCCTGAGTGTCGCGGTGAACGGCGTGCGGTCGTCCAGCGCTGCCTGCAGCGTTTGCCACTCGGCACCGGTCAGTGCAGCGTCCGGGGATTCGGCCTGACGCAGGCCGGCTTCGGAAACCAGCGTGTAACGCACCTCAGGCGCCAGCGGTGACAGCGTCATCGTCTGTGCGTCGAGTGCGGGCAGCAGGCCGACCTCGCGCAGCAGCAGCAGTTCGAACGCTCGAATCGCCGCCGCCTGGGTGGCGGCCTGCGCGCCGGTATGTTCACCGGCAAGGACCTCGACGACCCCGGCATATGAATCGAACAGCGATTCGTGGGCATCGTCGCGTGCCAACAGCCGCAGCAAAAGCTCGTTGACGTACAAGCCCGAGAGCAGCGACTCGCCGGTCGGCATGACATGGCCGCCGACCCATTCGGCGCCTTTGAGCGCGCGAATCTCGGCATCGCCGCCGTAGTTCAACAGGAGCGGCTGCAACGGCAGCAACACCGGCCGGAAGTTGGAACTCGGCCGCTTCGCGCCCTTCGCCACCAGCGCGATCCGGCCGTGGTGTCGGGTAAAAACCTCCAGGATCAGGCTCGACTCGCTCCAGTCGTAGCGATGGAGGACGTAAGCCGGCTCGTGAGAAACGCGATGCCCGGTGGCCATCCCTTACTCGTAGCCGAACGACCGCACGCGCGCCTCGTCGTCGGCCCAGCCCGAGCGCACCTTGACCCAGAGCTCGATGAACACCTTGGCGTCGGCCAATTTCTCGAGCTCGACACGCGTTTCCATGCCGATGCGCTTGATGCGCTCGCCCTTGTCGCCGATGACCATCGCCTTGTGCCCATCGCGCTCGACGACGATGGTCGCGGCGATGCGCAACAGCCGCTTCTGGCCCTTGCGCTGCGGCGGCTCTTCTTCGAACTTGTCGATGATGACGGTCGATGTGTAGGGCAGCTCGTCACCGGTCAGGCGGAACAGTTTTTCGCGCACCAGCTCACCCGCCAGGAATTTCTCGCTGCGATCGGTCAGTTCGTCTTCAGCGTAGAACCACGGCTGCTCCGGCAGGTATTTCTCGCAGATGGCGAACAGACGTTCGACGTCCTTGGCGCTCTTGGCCGACATCGGCACGAACTCCGCAAACGCATGCTTTGCCTGCATCGTCTGCAGCCAGGGCGCGATGTCGCCACGGCGATGGATGTTGTCCAGCTTGTTGGCGATCAGCAGCGTCGGGATGTCTTTTGCCAGCAGCGCCAGCACGCGTGCATCCGCCGGCGTGAAGCTGCCGGCTTCGACCACGAACAAGATGAGATCGACGTCGGCCACCGCACCCAGAACTGTCTTGTTGAGCGACTTGTTCAGCGCGTTGGCGTGCAGCGTCTGAAACCCTGGCGTGTCGACGAAAACGAACTGAGTGGCGCCCACTGTGCGCATGCCGGTAATGCGGTGCCGCGTGGTCTGCGCCTTGCGCGAGGTGATACTGATCTTCTGTCCGACCAACGCATTGAGCAGAGTCGACTTGCCGACATTGGGCTTTCCGACGATGGCGATCAGGCCGCAGTGGCGTGGGCCTTCGGCGGTCGGCGGAGCAACCGAAAGACCGACGGCGTGCGAGTCGTCCGTGTCAGCGTCAGCGTTGGCGTTGTCTTCGGGCTCGACGGGCGGTATGGCGTCGGCAGTGGGTCGGGTCGGGTCGATCGGATCGGTAGGTGTCATGCAGCTTTCGTGCTTCGGGCTTTGAGTTTGATCAGCATCGCGGCGGCAGCCGCCTGTTCGCCAGCGCGGCGTGAGCCTCCGATGCCACGCTCGGTCAAGCCCAGTTCTTCCACCGCGCATTCGACATCGAACGTTTGCTTGTGGGCAGCGCCGACGGTTCCAGCCACGCGGTACGCAGGCAGCTTCATTTTGTGGCCCTGCAGCCATTCCTGCAATTCGGTCTTCGGGTCTTTGCCGACGGCATCCATGCGCGGATTGATCTCGACCGACTCGAAGAGCCGATGGACCAGCGCCTGAGCGGCCGGATACCCGGCGTCCAGATAGACCGCACCGATCAGTGCCTCCAGCGCATCCGCCAGGATCGACGGCCGCGCCGATCCTCCCGATCGCGACTCGCCTTCGCCCAGCCTCAGCAAGGGCGCAAAGCCGAGTCTGATCGCCAGCTGATGGAGCGTTTCCTGCTTGACCAGATTGGCGCGAACGCGCGAAAGATCGCCTTCAGGCAAGCCGCCGAGCTTCACATAGAGAAGGTGCGCCACCGCCAGATTCAGCACCGAGTCGCCGAGGAACTCAAGGCGCTCGTTGTGGTCCGACGAGAAACTGCGATGCGTCAGTGCCAGCTGCAGCAGGCGCGCGTCGGCGAATGTGTGCTGCAGGCGCACTTGCAACGCCGGAAGGCCGCCGTCCACCTTGAGCGGCGGCACGGTCGGCGAGGTCTTCGGCGGCATTTTCAGCGCGACTGACCCTTGTATCGCATGAGAAGCACGGCGGGTCCGAACAACGGGATCTCGCGCTCGTAGGAATAGCCGACAACCACCTTGTCGCCGTCCTTCTTGATATCGAGGTCCTTGCCGCTCAGCTTGAAATCATCGATGGCCTGCGAGCGGTCGAAGATGGCGCGAACCTCCGGCACGGTGGCACCTTCCTTGGCTTTGTTGGCAGCCTTGTCGATCGCCTGGTATTCGATGAGAGTCGGAATGACCTGTGCGACCACGACGCCGACGCACGCCAGCACGACCGCCACGAACAACAGTCCGATGAACGAAATACCGCGCTGCTTGTATTGACCAGTCTTCATGCCCTCTTACCCCTCGAATGGATGGATCTATTTATTGGAACGCACCGATGCGTTTGAGATTGCCGAAATTCATCCAGATAAAGAACGCTTTTCCAACGATATTCTTGTCGGGAACGAAGCCCCAATATCGCGAATCGAGCGAATTGTCCCGGTTGTCGCCCATCATGAAGTAGTGCCCCTGCGGCACCTTGCAAACCACGCCGTCGACACTGTAACGACAATTTTCACGGTTAGGGAAGGTCATGATCTCGGCCTCCGAGAGTCCGGCTCGGCGGCTGTCGTCGTTCAGCAAGAAGTGCTGTCGGCCAGACAGGTCCTCCTTGTATTCCTTCAGGTAGCGCATGGCTTCCTCGTCGAAATACTCGGGCACGGCGTCCTTGCTGACCGGCTTGCCGTTGATGGTCAGCTTCTTGTTCAGGTAAGCGACCTCGTCGCCGGGCAGGCCGACCACGCGCTTGATGTAGTCGAGGCTCGGCTGGGGTGGATAGCGGAACACCATCACGTCGCCACGCGCCGGCGGCGTGCCATCGGTGAGCTTGGTGTTGACGACGGGAAGCCTCAAGCCGTAAGTGAATTTGTTGACCAGGATCAGGTCGCCGGTGAGCAGCGTCGGCATCATCGAGCCCGACGGGATCTTGAACGGCTCGAACAAGAACGAGCGCAGCAGGAACACCACCAGGATCACCGGGAACAGGCCGGCGGTCCAGTCGAGCCACCATGGCTGCATGAGCAGCCGCTCACGCGCCTTGACGTCGACCGTATCGACCTGGGTGATGCCCTTGCCCGCGAGACGTGCGTTGCGCTCGGTGAGGGAAGCGTCGATGGCTTCGGCCGCGCGCCGGCGACGTGGCAGGAAGTAGAAGCGCTCGGCCAGCCAGAAAAGGCCTGTGACGACAGTCGCCAGAAACAGCAGCAGCGCAAAGTTGCCTTCGACCGCGCCGAAGTACCAGGCACCGATGTAGGCGGCAAAGGCCGCGAGGATCAGGGAAGTAAGGAGTGCCATGGTGGTTAGTCTTCGACTTGCAGGATCGCCAGGAAAGCCTCTTGCGGGACCTCGACCGAGCCGATCTGCTTCATTCGTTTTTTGCCCGCTTTCTGCTTTTCGAGCAGCTTCTTTTTGCGGGAAATATCGCCGCCGTAGCACTTGGCCAGCACGTTTTTGCGGAGCGCTTTGATTGTCTCACGCGCAATGATGGTGACCCCGATGGCGGCCTGGATCGCGACATCGAACATCTGGCGCGAAATGATCTCGCGCATCTTCGACACCACCGCGCGGCCACGGTATTGCGATTGGCTGCGGTGCACGATGATCGACAGCGCATCGACGCGCTCACCGTTCAGCAGGATGTCGACCTTGACGACATCCGACGCGCGGTATTCCTTGAACTCGTAGTCCATCGAAGCGTAGCCACGACTGACCGACTTCAGCTTGTCGAAGAAGTCGAGCACGATCTCGCCGAGCGGCATTTCGTAGGTCAGCATGACCTGCCGGCCGTGATACGCCATGTTCATCTGCACGCCGCGCTTCTGGTTGGCGAGCGTCATCAC
>CAXTCC010000065.1:10878-17483 GCA_964242015.1 uncultured Variovorax sp. | reverse complement strand
GGCACGCGCGTCTCGGCCGACTGCGCTCGCGCGTAGGCCAGGAAGTTGCCGTTGATCCACGCGAACGAACGTTGCAACCGCTGTAGATAGTCGGCGATGGCGGCGCGGCGCAAGGCGTCGTCGAGCGTTCTCGGGTTCGCATAGATCGGAAAGTTGCCCGACAGGTAGCCGACACCCGTTTTGATGGTGCGCGCGCCGTGTTGCGTGCGGGCCAGCTGGCCGTTGTAGCCGTAGATGGCCCAGGCATCGAGGTCGCCGCGGGCGAAGGCCGAGTAACCGTCGGCCGGCGTCAGGCTGATGGCCTGGATGTCGGCGAAGCTCAGGCCGGCTTCGGCCAGTTGCTTGGCCAGGTAGTAGTGCGAGGTGGTGGCGCGCACGTAGCCGACGCGCTTGCCCTTCAGGTCGGCGATGGTGCGGATGGGCGCGTCCTTGCGCGCCAGCGTGGCCTGGTTGTTGAGGTCTTCATGCGTGACGGCGATGAGCTTGACCTGGGCTTTCTGGCGCGCCGCGAAGACCGGTGGGATCTCGCTGCCCGATCCGAGATCCAGCGCATCGCCGTTGATGGCCTCGATGTGCAGGCCCCCGTTGTTGAGTTCGCGCCAGTCGATCTTGTAGGGTGTGTCGGCCTCGCCCGAGGCTTGGAGCAACGGGCGCCACAGGCCCTTGTAGGTGCCGATGCGCAGCGTGACGCCCCGCAGGTCCGGCGCCGCAGGCTGGGTGCTGGTCGCGCTCCAGCTCGACGTTGCCGCAACGCCCCATGCCACGGCGGCCACTTGCAGCACGCGGCGGCGCGATGCGAGCAGCGGGTCCAGGCGAGATTCGGATGAAGAAGGTTTCATGGAGCGTGACCGTACCGACGCGGCGGTAGAAAGGGAACGCAGAAAAACGTGTTTGCTTATGCGCGATGCGTCGTTCCCGGATGGGTCATGCGTCGCTATCGTCTGCGGCCATGAGTGCCCTGCCCTTGCGCCGCGATGCGGCCCCTTCTCCTTTGCCATCCTCGCCACCGCGCTTGGCGTCGCCGCCGGAGTCCGTCGATGCGTCCGTCGATGCGTCCGTCCTCGCACGGTTGTCTGCGCAGTTCGCGGCGACCGCGGCCGACTTCGATCGAAGTGGTGCGTTCCCGCACGAGAACTTCGTTGCGTTGCACGCCAACGGCCTGGTGGCGCTGGTCGCACCGACCGAATACGGCGGCGGTGGCGCATCGCTGGGGACGGCCCGGCGCATTATTTCTGCAGTGGCGCGCGGTGAACCTGCGACGGCGCTCATCCTCACCATGACGTGGTTGCAGCACCACGGCATCGCGCGAGCCGACAGCCGTTGGCCGGCGCACTTGCGCGAGCGCGTGGCGCGCGACGCGGTGCAACACGGCGCACTCATCAATGCACTGCGCGTCGAGCCAGCGCTGGGTTCTCCGGCACGCGGCGGCCTGCCCGCCACGACCGCGCGACGCGAAGGCAGCGGCCCTGCTGCGGTCTGGAAGTTGAACGGCCACAAGCTCTACACGACCGGCATCGAAGGCCTCGGTTGGCTGTCCGTCTGGGGCCGCACCGACGACAGCACCGCCAGCGCCGATGAGGGCGAACCTCGCGTCGGCGTGTTCCTGGTGCCGCGCGATGCGCCCGGCGTGCGCGTCATCGCCAGCTGGGATCACCTGGGCCTGCGCGCCTCCGGCAGCCACGAAGTGGTGTTCGAAGACGTCGAGATCCCGCTCGACCACGCAGTCGACCTGCGCGCGCCCGCCGACTGGGCGCCCGATGCCGGCAGCCAGACTGACATCGACGCGCATGCCACGCAACAGGCCTGGATGATCGTGCTGCTCGGCAGCCTCTACGACGCGGTGGCGCAGGCGGCACGCGACTGGCTGGTCGGCTTCCTGAACCAACGCGCACCGGGCACCCTCGGCGCGCCGCTGTCCACACTGCCGCGCATGCAGGAGGCCGTCGGCGAGATCGAGGCGCTGCTGCGCACCAACCGCGTGTTGCTCGACGATGCCGCCGCAGCTGTCGATGCCGGCCATGCCCAGCCGGCAGCCGACAGCGGCCTCGTCAAATACACGGTCACGAACAACGCGATCCGCGTGGTCGAGATCGCCTTGCAGCTGAGCGGCAACCACGGCCTCACGCGGCACAACCCGCTGGAGCGGCACTACCGCGACGTGTTGTGCAGCCGCATCCACACGCCGCAGAACGATGCGATTCTGGTCGCGGCTGGCAGGCGGGCGATTGCGCGACACGTGTGATTGACGGCCGCACGTGATACTTCGCGGATGACAGAACGAACCAACGGCGCACTGACTTTCGAGCAGGTCCGCGCCCACCTGCTGGCGCGCGACGAGATCGCTTTGCTCGACTTGCGCGAAGAACATCCATACGCCCAGGAACACCCGCTTTGGGCGGCGAACTTGCCGCTCGCGCGCATCGAGGCGGACGCTAGACGCCGCATTCCGAGACTCGATACCCTCATCGTGCTCTATGGCGAACAGGACGGCGGAGACCTGGCGGTGACTGGCGCCGAGCGCCTCGCATCGCTCGGATACAGCCGGGTGCACGCGCTCGAAGGCGGCCTCGCCGGCTGGCGCGATGCTGGCGGCGAGTTGTTCCGCGATGTCAACGTGCCGAGCAAATCCTTCGGTGAACTGGTCGAACACGAGCGCCACACGCCCTCCCTTTCTGCCGAAGAAGTGAAGGCGCTGATCGACGCCGAGGCCGACGTGGTGGTGCTCGATGCACGTCGCTTCGACGAGTACCAGACGATGAGCATCCCGACCGCGACCAGCGTGCCAGGCGCCGAGCTTGTCTTGCGTGTCCGCGAGCTGGCGCCGAACCCGGCCACGCGCGTCATCGTGAATTGCGCCGGCCGCACGCGCAGCATCATCGGCACGCAGTCGCTGGTGAACGCAGGTATCCCCAATCCGGTGACGGCGTTGCGCAACGGGACCATCGGCTGGAAATTGGCCGGCCAGGCACTGGACCAGGGCGCCCAGAAACGCGCGCCCGCCGCGGTCAGCGAAGCGCATCGCGCGCAGGCGCGAACCGACGCTCGCCAGGTCGCCGACCGCGCCGGCGTACGCTGGATTTCGCTCGACGCCATCGACACGCTCGAGGCGCCGGGCCGCACGCTCTACCGCTTCGACGTCCGCACGCCCGAGGAATATGCCGCGGCGCATCTGCCCGGCTTTGCCAGCGCACCCGGCGGCCAGTTGGTGCAGGAGACCGATCACCATGTGCCGGTGCGCGGCGCCCGCATCGTGCTGGCCGACGACGACGGCGTTCGCGCGCCGATGACCGCGTCGTGGCTGGCGCAGATGGGTTGGGAGGTCTATGTGGTCGACGCGCCCGCGCCGACTGCGTTCAGCGAGCTCGGCCCTCCCTTCGATGCATCTGCCGCACGCCCGGCGCCCAACCCGCATCGCTACCGCCGTCCGTACGAAGGCACCGATGCGCCGGCCGAAGCCATGCAGGCGTACCTCGATTGGGAATACGGCCTGGTCGCGCAACTGGCACGCGATGGCACGCATCACTTCAAGGTGATCTGACATTTCTCCGGCGCTCGCGGGCGCGCACCGCCCTTATGCCGCTGGCAGCTATGCATGTGACGAAACGGTCGTTTGCCGATGGCGCTCGCGCCACCAGAATCGCGCCCTTTGCTCCAAAGGTCGTGCGATGCGCGCTGTCTCCGTTTCACCGCTTCTGAAAACTGCCCTGGCCGCCATCGCCTGCGCATCGTCATTGCTTTCAGTCCCTGCCGCCGCTCAGACGTTCCCGGCAAAGGCGGTGCACATCACGGTTGCCAACACGCCCGGCAGCTCGCCCGACGTACTGGCCCGCTCGCTGTCGATTCGACTCGCCGAGCAGTGGAAGCAATCCGTCGTCGTCGACAACCGCGCAGGCGCGGGCGGCATCCTCGCGGCCGACGTGCTCGCCAAGTCGCCAGCCGATGGCTACAGCCTGCTGGTCGGCGCCGACGGGCCGATCACCATCCTGCCGAACATCCAGCGCGACCTCCCCTACGACGCGCAGCGCGATCTGGTGCCGGTGGTGTCGCTCGGTCAGATCGACTTCGTGCTGGTCGCGAATCCGAAGACCGGTTTTCATTCGGTCGCCGACTTCGTGCGCGCGGCCAAGGCGCAGCCGGGCCGCTACAACTTCGCCTCGGCCGGCAACGGCAGTCCGCAACAGCTGGCCATGGAAATGTTGAAGGCGCGCGCTGGCATCTACGCGACGCACATCCCGTATCGCGGTGGACCGCTCGGCATGCAGGACGTCATCGGCGGCCAGGTCGACGTGATGTTCATCGCCGTCGGGCCGGCGCTGCCGCACATCCGCACCGGCCGGCTGGTGGCGCTGGGCAGCACCGGCGAACGGCGCCATGCCCTGCTGCCCGAAGTGCCCACCGTGGCGGAGAGCTACGCGGGCTATCGCGCGGGAACGTGGTTCGGCCTGTTCGCACCGGCCCGCACGCCGCAGCCCGTGCTCGACGCCATCGCGACGGATGCCGGCCGCATCGTGCAATCGCCGGCAGTGCGCGCCGAGTGGGCCGCGCAGGGCATCGAGGCGACCGGCTACCCGCAACGCGAATTCGCCAAACAAGTCGCCGCCGAGTACGGGCGCTATGCGCAGATCGTGAAGGCGGTCGGCATCAAGGCGGAATAGCCGAGGAGCAGCCGCCTTCAGCCTTTCGCTCAGAGCTTGGCGATCGAGACCTCGGTCGACTTCACCAGCGCGACCACGTCGGAGCCAGGCTTGAGTTGAAGCTCGTCGACCGATCGCGTGGTGATGACCGAGGTCACGATGCCCCACGCGGTTTCGACGTCGACTTCCGACACCACGTCGCCGCGGATGATCTCCTTGATCTTTCCCTTGAACTGGTTGCGTACGTTGATGGCTTGAATGGACATGAAAGACTCCTTTGAATGTGAATGAGCGCCGGGCCTAGACAGCCCAACGGAGCGCGTGCGCCGGACCATCGGCCCAACGCGTGTCGTTGGCGGGATCGGAAGGTTCACCGACATCGACGCCGGGCTTCTGCAGCACCCGATCGAGGATGCGTTTTTCGATCGCCGCGAACTCCGGATCGCCCTGCGAACGCGGCCGTGCCAGCGCGATGTTCTCGTCCAGCGCGATGCGGCCGTCCTCGATCAGGATCACGCGATCGGCCAGTGCCACCGCCTCCTGCACGTCGTGCGTGACCAGCAACGCGGTGAAGCGATGCTGCTGCCACAGGTTCTCGATGAGCCGGTGCATTTCGATGCGCGTCAGCGCGTCGAGCGCACCCAGTGGTTCGTCGAGCAACAGCAAGCGCGGGTGATGCACCAGCGCACGCGCCAGCGCCACGCGTTGCCGCTGCCCGCCCGAAAGGCGCGCCGGCCATTCGTTCTCCCGATCGGCCAGCCCGACCTGCGCCAGCACCTTGCGACCGCGTTCGCGCAGCGCGGCCGGCAGACCGAGCGTGACGTTGTCGAGCACCCTCCGCCACGGCAGCAGGCGCGCCTCCTGAAACATGATGCGGGTGTCGTCGTGCAGCCCGTCGATCCTTCGGCCGTCGGTGGTGAGCGTGCCGTCTGTCGCCGGCTCCAGCCCTGCGACCAGGCGCAGCAGCGTGCTCTTGCCGCAACCGCTGCGCCCGACGATGGCGATGAACTGGCCTGGCGCGATGTCGAGCTGGGTGTTGCGCAGCACCTCGCGCGCACCATAGCGTTTGTCGACGTTGCGAATTTCCAGGCGAACACCGCCGACGATGGCTTGCGGGTCGTCTTGACGATCCTTGCGGTCCCGAAGTTGTGCACTCATGAATCAAGCCCCTGGTTTGAAGAGCGCCGCATCGAGCGCATCGATCTTTTTCGGCAACAGCTTCTCGGCGAAGAAAGCGTCGGCGATGCGTTGCTGTTCGGTGAGCCGTTCGGCCACCACCGGCCGGACGCCGTAGCTGCGACGGCTGTTCGCCTGCTCGACGATGGCGGGGTCGATGCCCCACACGGGGGCCAGCAGTGCGGCCGCATCCTTCGGGCTTTGCTTGACCCACTTGCCGGCCTTCTCGAGTTCGGCGTAGAGCACTTCGAGCACGTCGGGGCGGGCTTGCGCATAGCGGGTCGCGGCCAGGTAGTAACGTTGGTACGACGCGATGCCGCTGCCGTCGGCCAGCACCCGCACCTTGGACTGGTGCTGCGCTGCGGCCAGGAACGGGTCCCACACCACCCACGCATCGATCGCGCCCTTCTCGAAAGCCGCGCGGCCATCGGCCGGTGTCAGGTAGGCGGGCTCGATGTCCTTGAACGACAGGCCGGCCTTGTCGAGCGCGGCGATCAGCAGGTAGTGCGCGCCCGCCGCCTTGGCGAAACCGACTTTCTTGCCCTTGAGATCGGCCACCGACTTGATCGGCGAATCGGCGCGAACGACGATGGCTTGCGCCGCGGGCGACGGTGCCTCCTGCGCCACGAAAGTCAGCTTGGCACCGGCCGCCTGCGCGAACACCGGCACCGTGTCGGCCACGTCGGCGCTGAAGTCCAGGTTGTCGAGGTTGAGCGCTTCCAGCAGCGGCAAGCCACTGGTGAACTCGTGCCACGTCACCTTGACGCCGAGCGGTGCCAGGCGACGTTCCAGCGT
>CAXTCC010000065.1:1868-10778 GCA_964242015.1 uncultured Variovorax sp. | reverse complement strand
TGCGCGGAGATCGTTTCGGCCACGATCAGGATCACCCACATCAGGCCCAGCGAGAAGCGCAGCCCGACCAGGATCGACGACAGCGCGCCCGGCAGGATCACCTCGCGGTACAACTGCCAGCGCGTGAGCCCATAGGTGCGGCCCATCTCGATCAATTGCGGATCGACGTTGCGGATGCCGTGAAAGGTGTTGAGGTAGATCGGAAAGAACACCGAGACGCTGATCAGGAACAGCTTGGCCGTTTCGTCGATGCCGAACCACAGGATGACGAGCGGGATCAACGCCAGCGCCGGGATGTTGCGCACCATCTGGATGGTCGAGTCGAGCAGCGTCTCGAAGAACTTGACCGAACCGGTGAGCAGGCCCAGTGCCAGACCCAGGCTGCCGCCGACGGCCAGCCCGCCCAGTGCGCGGCCCGCGCTCACCTTCACATGCGTCCACAGTTCGCCCGATGCGGCCAGCGTCCATGCGGCTTGCAACACGGCGAGCGGTGCCGGCAGCACCCGCGTCGACAGCCAGCCGAGCGACGAAGCGATCTGCCAGACGACGATGAGCGTGACCGGGACCAGCCAGGGCACGAGGCGCCCTCCGACGCCGGCCGCGAAGCCGCGCAAGGTGAATGCGCTGGCCGCGGCATCCGCCGACGCATTGGCGCCCGCGTCGCGTTGCACACGCACCGGCAGCTTCTGTACTTGTTCGTTCATGAGGGCTTCAGCTCTGAGATTGCAGACGCGAGGGCGCATCGAGGTTGGCGACGACTTCGCCGAACGGTCCGCTCAACGAGCCGCTGGCCACTCGCGATCCGAGCTGCGCTTGAGCGCGACGCGACAGCAACGGAAACACCAGCTCCGCGAAGCGATAGGCTTCTTCCAGATGCGGATAGCCCGACAGGATGAAGTTGTCGAGACCGAGCGCGGCGTACTCCTCGATGCGTGCCGCCACGGTCTTGGCGTCGCCCACCAACGCAGTGCCCGCGCCGCCCCGCACCAGCCCGACGCCGGCCCACAGGTTCGGCGAAATCTCCAGATCGGCACGCGTGCGCTTGGCGCCGCCGGCATGCAGCGCGGCCATGCGGCGCTGGCCTTCGGAATCCATCTTGGCGAACACCGCTTGCGCCTTGATGACCGTCTCGTCGTCGACCCGGCTGATCAGAGACTCCGCCGCGCGCCAGGCTTCGTCGTCGGTCTCGCGAACGATCACGTGCAAACGGATGCCGAACTTGACGGTGCGGCCTCTGCGTTCTGCACGCGCCCGTACGTCGGCGATCTTCCTGGCGACCTCGGCCGGCGGCTCGCCCCACGTGAGGTACGTATCGACCTGCTCTGCCGCGAGCTCGTGCGCTGCAGCCGAGGAGCCGCCGAACCACACCGGCGGATACGGCTTTTGCGTCGGCGGGAACAAGAGCTTGGCGCCCTTCACGCTCAGGTGCTTGCCTTCGAAGTCGAAGCTTTTGCCTTCGTGGCTGCGCGCGATGATCTCGCGCCAGATGCGGATGAACTCAGCCGACTGTTCGTAACGCGCGGCATGGTCGAGGTACACGCCGTCGCCTTCGAGTTCGGCCTGATCACCGCCCGTGACCAGGTTGACCAGCACGCGGCCGCCAGAGAGCCGGTCGAAGGTCGAAGCCATGCGCGCCGCCAGGCTCGGCTGATGCAGGCCGGGGCGCACGGCGACGAGGAATTTGAGGCGCTTCGTCGTCGCGATCAGGCTGGAGGCGATGACCCACGGGTCTTCGCACGAGCGGCCCGTCGGAATCAGCACGCCCTCGTAGCCGAGCTTGTCTGCGGCACCGGCCACCTGCTGAAGGTATTCGAGGTCGACGGCGCGCGCGCCTTCGGCGGTGCCGAGGTAGCGGCTGTCGCCATGGGTCGGCAAGAACCAGAAAATCTGCATGGTCATGGCGGCTTCGCTTTCTCGCGCGCTCAGGTGAGGTTGGCCGACGCAGCGTCGAGCACGTTGATCTTCTTGGGGATCAGCTTGAGTTCGAAGAAGGTGTCGGCGATCTTTTGCTGCTCGCCGAGGATGGCCTTGGTGATCGGGCCGATGCCGTAGGCGGCACGACCCACCGACACATCGACGACCGGCTTCGGCAAACCCCACAGCGCTGACAACTCGGTCGCGAGTTCGCCCTTGTTGGCGGCGCCCCAGACATCGATCTTGTTGAGTTCTTCGGTCGCGATCGCCAGCACGTCGGCGTTCTTGGCAACGTAGTCGAGCGATGAGAAGTAATAGCCGCGATTGCCCACCACGCCGCTGGCATCGGCCAGGATGTGCGCTTCGAGCGATTGCTGCGCGGCGGCCAGGAACGGGTCCCAGATCACCCACGCATCGATCGAGCCTTTCTCGAATGCGGCACGGGCATCGGGCGGCGGCAGAAAGACGAGGTTGAGATCGACGTAGCTCAGGCCCGCTTTCTCGGCCAGCTTGACGATGAAGTAGTGAACGTTCGAGCCCTTGTTGAGCGCGACCTTCTTGCCCTTGAGGTCGGCGACCGTGCGAATCGCCGAACCCTTCGGCACCAGCACGGCTTCTGCACCCGGACGCGGCACCGTCGCAGCCACGTACGCCAGCGGCGCACCGGCCGCCTGCGCGAAGATGGGCGGCGCCTCGCCGACATCGCCGAAGTCGATCGACCCGACATTCAGCGCTTCCAGTTGCACCGGGCCGGCGTTGAACTCCGTCCACTTGACCGACACGCCCAAGGGCGCCAGGCGCTTTTCGAGCGTGCCGCGGCCCTTCAGGATGTTGAGCGTGCCCTTCTGGTTGCCGATACGAAACACACGCGACGGCGCCTGCGCGAGTGCAGCGAACGACGGCAACGCGATGGCGGCAGCAACACCTTGAACCAGGCGACGGCGGTGGATGGAATCGAGGCTCTTCATGGGTCGGGTTCTTTCAGGCAAAGGCTCTCCCGCACCGCGCTTCGGCGGTATGCGAGATATCTGAATGGATCGGAGCAGCGGTTAAGGCAGCCACTGCCCTGGCTGCTGCTGCGCGGCTACTTTTGCTTCGTCGTGTAGATCTGGTCGAACGACGCGCCGTCGGCGAAGTGCGCCTTGTCGGCCTTTTCCCAGCCGCCGAACGCATCGTCGATGGTCACCAGCGTCAGCTTGGGAAACTGCTTGTCGTACTTGGCCTTCGCCTTCTCCGATGTCGGCCGGTAGAAGTTGCGGCCGGCCACGTCCTGGCCTTCGTCGGAGTACAGGTACTTGAGGTATTCCTCCGCCACGGCACGCGTGCCCTTCTTGTCGACGACCTTGTCGACCACTGCCACGCTGGGCTCGGCCAGGATGGAGATGGACGGCACCACGATCTCGAACTTCTCCGGGCCGAATTCCTTCAGCGCAAGAAAGGCCTCGTTCTCCCAAGCCAGCAGCACGTCGCCGACGCCGCGTTGCACGAAGGTGATGGTCGAGCCGCGCGCGCCGGTGTCGAGCACCGGAACGTTCTTGTAGAGGTTGGCGACGTATTCCTTGGCCTTGGCTTCGCTGCCGTACTTGCGCTTGGCGAACTCCCAAGCGGCCAGGTAGTTCCAGCGGGCGCCGCCCGAGGTCTTCGGGTTCGGCGTGATCACCTGCACTCCCGCTTTGGTCAGGTCGTCCCAGTCTTTCAGACCCTTGGGGTTGCCCTTCTTGACCAGGAAGACGATGGTCGACGTGTACGGTGCCGAGTTGTGCGGCAGGCGCTTTTGCCAGTCTGCCTTGACCAGTCCGCCATGCGTCACGAGCGCGTCGATGTCGCCGCCGAGCGCCAGCGTTGCGACGTCGGAGTCGATGCCATCGATGATCGATCGGGCCTGCTTGCCCGAGCCGCCGTGCGACTGCTTGATCGTCACGTCCTGTCCGGTCTTGGTCTTCCAGTAGGCCGCAAAGGCCTTGTTGTAGTCGACATAGAGTTCGCGCGTCGGGTCGTACGAGACGTTGAGCAGCGTGACCGGTGCCGCACCTTGCGCAAAGGAGGGCGATGCCGTGAGGCCCGCGAGGGTGAAGGCACTGGCGAGGCCGGCGCCGAGTGAAAGCTTGATAAAGTCGCGGCGAAATTTCATGGTTGTGCTGCTCACAGGCATATCGGTGAAGCTGCGGATTCTGAAACCGGCATATAGAAACTGGAACGACTGAGTTCTCAGTTCTAAATAACGAAATCAACTAAGGGCGCCCCGCGCGACCCAACCACCCCCGAAGGCACCCCAAATGGCAAGAATGGTCCAATGCGTCAAGCTCGGCAAAGAAGCTGAAGGCCTCGACTTTCCACCGTACCCGGGCGACCTCGGCAAGCGCCTCTGGGCGAGCGTCAGCAAGGAAGCCTGGGCTGCGTGGCTCAAGCAGCAGACCATGCTCGTCAACGAAAACCGGCTCAACCTTGCCGATCAGCGTGCCCGCGAATACCTGAAGCGCCAGATGGAAAAGCATTTCTTCGGTGACGGCGCCGACGTGGTTCAGGGCTACACCCCACCCACTGCTTGACCGTCCGTTTGGCCTCGCCCGTCGCATGACCGAACCGGTCGACTGGCGTGCCGACGGCGTCCCGCGCAGCGAGCGCTTCGACGACATCTATCACACTGAAACAGGCGCGCTCGCGCAGTCGCGCTACGTGTTTCTCGGCGGCTGCGGCTTGCCCGAGGCTTGGGCCGACCGGCCGCAATGGCTGATTCTCGAAACCGGATTCGGCCTCGGTCTCAATTTTCTGACGACGTGGAATGCCTGGCGCGCGGACCAGCGTCGACCGCGTCTGCTGCACTTCGTGTCCATCGAGGCGCATCCGGTGGCGCCGGACGATCTGATTCGGGCGGCCGCCGCCTACCCCGAGCTGGCTGGCATGGCTGAAGCGCTCGCCGCGCAGTGGCACGGCCTGCTGCCCGGCTTTCATCGGCTCGTGTTCGACGACGGCAGGGTCACGCTGACGCTCTGCATCGGCGATGTTCAGCCAAGCCTGCGCGCGCAGCGCTTCGAGGCCGACAGCATCTTTCTCGACGGCTTCAGCCCGCAGCGCAATCCCGACATGTGGTCGGCCGACACGCTCAAGCAGGTGGCGCGCTTTGCGCGGCAAGGCACCGGCATCGCGACCTGGACGATCGCGCGTTCGGTGCGCGACGCGCTGGCGCAGTGTGGATTCAAGGTCGGCAAGCGCATCGGTCTGCCGCCGAAACGCGATTGCCTTGCCGGCACCTTCGCGCCGGAGTGGACGGTGCGGCGGCGCGATCCCCTGCCGGTGCGCATCCAGGCGCCGGGGCACTGCGCGGTCATCGGCGCGGGCCTGGCGGGTGCGGCCGTGGCCGCGAGCCTGGCGCGGCGCGGCTGGCGCGTGACGGTGCTGGATGCGGGAGACGGGCCTGCGGCCGGTGCATCGGGGTTGCCGGTCGGGCTGCTCGCACCGCATGTCTCCGCAGACGACGCGCTGTTGTCGCGCCTGACCCGGGCGGGCATCCGCGCGACCTGCGCCGAGGCAGCACGTCTGCTCCAAGGGGGCATCGACTGGCGCGGCACCGGCGTGATCGAGCGGCGTGCGGAGGGCGACACGCGCGTCCCCGACGGCTGGCATGCCGAAGGGCCGAACGAGTCCTGGCCGGCCGATGTCGATCGACTGTTGCGCAGCGGCTTGCCTGCCGATGCGCCGGCGCTGTGGCACGCGCGCGCCGCCTGGGTCCGGCCGCGGCGGCTGGTCGAGGCCTGGTTGAAGCAGGCGGCTGTCACGGTCGTCTATGGCGCGGTCGTTGCGCGACTTGGGCCGCACGGCACCGCGTGGCGGCTCCTCGATGCGAAGGGCCGAACACTTGTCGAGGCCGATCGGGTGGTCGTCGCGGCCGGCATCGACAGCCGCACGCTGGCACCGGCCCTGCCACTGCAGCCGGTGCGCGGACAGGTCGCCTGGGGTTACTCGGATCACCCGGACCATGATGCCGACTTGCCGGAAACACCGGTCAACGGCGACGGCCACCTGATCGCGCGTGTGCCATCGACCGATGCCGGTTCAGCGCGCTCCCTCTGGCTCGCCGGCGCCACGTTCGACCGCGACAGCGTCGATCCGGAACCGCATGCAGCGGACGTCGAAAGCAACCGCGAACGGCTGGCCCGCCTGCACCCTGGCGCTGCGGCATCGCTGGACGTTGTCGCGGCTCGAACGTGGGTCGGCATCCGTTGCGCTTCATCGGACCGCCGCCCGCTCGTCGGCCCGCTCGACGAAGCCGGCTGCCCCGGTGTGTGGGTCAGCACGGCGATGGGCTCGCGCGGGCTGACGTTCGCCGCCTTGTGCGCCGAAGTGCTCGCAGCCCATTGGCACGGCGAGCCGTTGCCTTTGCCGGCCACGCTGGCAAGGGCGCTCGACACACGGCGCCTCGCAAAGCCTGGGCACCCCTGAGAATGCGGGATGGCCCTTCGTTACGACATCACCCATACCACCACCTATCGGTACAACCAGCCGGTGACGTTCGGCCTGCACCGGATCATGTTTCGCCCGCGCGACAGCCACGATCTGCGCGTGCTGGCGACCGACCTCAAGGTGAGCCCCGGCGCCAACATCCGGCTGATTCAAGACCCGCATTCCAACTCGGTCGCGCTGGTGCAGCCGCTGGGCGAGGCGACCGAACTGAAGATCGTCTGCTCGTTCACCATCGAACAGGTGCCGTCGCTGCTCGACCAGCTGGCGCTGCATCCGGCCGCGGAGTTTTTGCCCTTCGCTTATTCGATTCAAGACCGGCTCGATCTCGAGCACTATCTGCGTCCGCACCACGACGACCCGCAAGGCGAGCTGATCCGCTGGGCTCATCAGTTCCTGCAGACCGATGCACCCAACAGCACACGCGACGTGCTCGCGCGCATGAACGCGCACATCGGCAAGAGCCTGACCTATGCAGCCCGCGATGAAGAAGGCACGCAGACACCGCTCGAGACGCTGCAGCTCGGCAGCGGCAGTTGCCGCGACTACGCGTTGTTGATGATGGAAGCGGCCCGGCGCCTGGGTGTCGCGACGCGCTTCGTCTCCGGCTATCTGTACGACGCCGCACTCGATTCGCGGGCTATCGAGGCGGCCGCCCTCAACGCATCGCAAGGGCAGACGGCGGACGGCAGCACCGCCACCACCGGCGCAGGTTCTACCCACGCATGGCTCCACGCTTACCTGCCGGGCGCCGGCTGGGTTGCGTACGACCCGACCAACAACCTGATGGGCAGCGCACAGCTCATCCGCGTCGGTGTCGCGCGCGATCCGGCACAGGCCGCACCCATCTCGGGCAGCTGGTTCGGCGAGCCGGATGCCTACGAAGGCATGACCGCCACGGTGGTCGTCACGCGCCGCCGAAACTGATTTTCAGAGCGCGCCTTGTAGGAAGAGAGGCCGAGCCGCACGGCCATGTCGCGCGTGCGATTCGGTCCTAGGGAAAGCACCTGTCCCATGCTTTTGAGTGCGCCATACGCTCTGTGCGCCGTAGGGCAAAACAACTCAAATATTCGGAGACATCATGGACAAAACGCGCATTTCGCTGCTGGCCGCAGCAACCCTGTCGCTCGCCGCGTGCGGCGGTGGTGGCGGTGGCTACAACGGCTTTCCTATCGCAGTCGCCCCCGCACCGGCGCCGGCACCCGCCCCGGCTCCGCCGCCGGCACCGGCGCCTGCTCCGGCCCCTGAAGAGAAACGGGTGCAGGACAGCCGCACCTCGTTCGCGCCCTCGCCCGCCGATGCATCCACCACCACTTTTGCGGCATTGGTCGCAGACCCGGCCGACACCGCCGGCATCAACACGGCGACCAGCCGCTGGCAAGGTGTTCTGGGCGGCGCGCTCTATCGCGTCGAGGTGCCTGCCAACTGGAACGGCAAGCTGGTCATGTACGCGCACGGCTACCGCGGCGAAGGCAACCAGCTGACCGTCGACAACCCGCAGATCCGCCGCTACCTGATCCAGAACGGCTACGCCTGGGCTGCATCGAGCTACAGCAAGAACTTCTACGACGTGCGCGCCGGCATCGAAGACACCAACGCGCTGGCGCTCAACTTCACCAAGATCGCTGCGGCCAACAACCGCACGTTGCCCGAACCCAGCAAGATCTACATCACGGGCGTGTCGATGGGCGGCCACATTTCCGCCGCTGCCATCGAAGACGAGGCTTTTGCGACCGCCAACAACAAGGTCAAGTACAACGGCTCCGCTCCGATGTGCGGCGTGGTCGGCGACACCGAACTCTTCGACTACTTCGCGGGCGCGCAAGTGACCGCACAGGCATTGGCCAACCTGCCGAAGTACCCGTTCGTCAACTGGGCCGATATCTCCTCGCAGGTGATTCCGATCCTGTTCACCGGCTTTCCTTCGAACCCGCTGGTGCCGACAGCCACCGGGCTCAAATACCAGAGCGTCGTCAAGAACCTGACGGGCGGCGACCGGCCCATCGCCGATCTCGGCTTCCTGTATGGCGGCACCTTCCCGATCGTGGTCGGCGTGTTCGGCGGCGACGGCACGGTCAACGGCATCCTGAACAAGAGCACGCTCGACACCAATCGCTTCACCTACACGATCACCGGCGACACTGCGGGCTCGACGGCGCTCAACGCGTCGGTGCTGAAGCTCACCGGCACGGCGGATGCCAACCGCCTGCGCACCGACGGGCTGCGCTGGATTCCCAAGACCAACGGCGAGTTCAAGATTCCGGTGGTCACGCTGCACACGCTCGGCGACTTCTACGTGCCCTTCAGCATGGAGCAGGTCTACCAGAAGCGCGTGGCCGCCAAGGGCAACAGCGCCTGGCTGGTGCAACGCGCGGTTCGCGGTGCATCGCATTGCGACTTCACCACGGCGGAGATGGCTGAAACGTTCGACGCGATGGTCAAGTGGGAGCGCGACGGCGTGAAGCCGGGCGGTGACGATGTGGTGACGCCCGCCGTCGTCGCCTCGCCGACCTACGGCTGCACCTACACGCGCAACAC
>CAXTCC010000065.1:0-1768 GCA_964242015.1 uncultured Variovorax sp. | reverse complement strand
CCTCGTGGCAAAGACGTCGACGCGCTCGGCCCGAGCGACAGCACCGACAGCGGCAGCGATGTGCAGACCGATGTCAACCATGCCGCCCTGCCCGACGAAGGTTCCGAAGGCGCATTTCCCATCGCACATGGAAGCGACACCGACGCAAGCGGGACCGGTGAGCGTGCGGCGGCCGACCCCGACGCCCCCGATCTCGACGCCGACTTGCTGCCCGATCGCATCGGTACGGTCCCGCAAGACGCGATGGACGCTGCGGTGTCGATCGATGACCTCGAAGCAGCGTCGGTGGAGGAGTTGGCCGTCGGCGAAGACGACGACACTGAAGACGACGTGGAAGCATGACGGCGCGTGACTGCTACCGCGGCTGTTGCTACGGCTCCGACGACCGAGAGGCGCAAGCCGCTCGTGCTCTCGTCGATTGGATTCCTCTCTAAATATTGCAATAGTTACTAAATGTGAATTAGTGCGCTTGTCCCTCGGCGGCCGCAGAACTAAAACCGATGTTCTTCTCCGCAGCTCCCGAAAGGAACAAGACGTGAACCCAGACCGTGTAGCACTGATCGTCGACGAACCCATTCCCGGTCATTACTACTGGATCCTGCAGCGGCAGGACGGCGCCGCCTGTCGCGCGGTCGCAGCCGCTGAAGGTCCGCTGCCCAGCCATGGCCTCGCTCTGATGGCCGGCACCACCGCGTTGCAGCGCCGCTTGAGCTCCCGCGTGCTGGATCGTCGTCCGCTGCCACCCGTGCTCGACTTCGAACAGCCGCGCATCGATTTCGCACCTACCTCGCTCCAGTAAACCAAAAGGTGCGCCGCTGTGCGCACCTTTCCTGACCTGACGAGCGCTCCGCACTCCGTTCGGTCGGTCGCCGGCGACCAGCGCCGACGCTCATGCGCGGCCAAGGTCGACACTCGACGGCGGCGCCCTCGCTAACATGCGGTGCCCATGCGCATCGCCAGCCCCTGTTCCCTCCTGCTTGGCCCTTATCCGGGCTCGACTGCAAATCGCCCGGCAACCCGCATGGGCGTTGAGGAATATGCTTATCCGCATAAGACGCGAACCAAAAAATAGTTTGCTTCCATAAGGCGCGCTTTTAAAGTTCCGGCTCCCTGGCTGGCATCGGACGCGCCCTTTCTAGAACGCCAGAACGTTTATCACGATGTACCAATACACAGATTTCGACCGTCAGTTCGTTCACCTGCGCGCTGCGCAGTTTCGCGACCAGCTGGAGCGCTGGCAGACCGGCAAGCTCGCCGAAGACGAGTTTCGCCCGCTGCGACTGCAGAACGGCTGGTACGTGCAGCGCTATGCGCCGATGTTGCGCGTGGCCGTGCCCTACGGTGAGCTGTCGAGCCGGCAGATTCGCGTGCTCGCTCGCATTGCGCGTGAATACGACGAGCCTGAAGCAGAGGTCTACAAGACGGCGCTCAAGACGCAAGGCAAGCTCGGCACCTTGACGCTGCCGACGCATTACGCGCACTTCTCGACGCGCCAGAACGTTCAGTACAACTGGATTCCGCTGGCCAAGAGCGCCGACGTGATGGACCTGCTGGCGTCGGTCGACATGCACGGCATCCAGACCAGCGGCAATTGCATCCGCAACATCACGAGCGACGAGCGCGCCGGCATCGCTGTCGACGAAATCGCGGACCCGCGACCCTTCGCTGAAATCATGCGGCAGTGGAGCACGCTGCATCCCGAATTCGCCTTCTTGCCGCGCAAGTTCAAGATCGCGATCACCGGCGCCACCGAAGACCGGGCCGCCAC
>CAXTCC010000064.1:0-17588 GCA_964242015.1 uncultured Variovorax sp. | reverse complement strand
ACCTCAACGAGATGCCGGGCGTCGCCGAAAGCGCGGTGGTCGGCGTGCCGCATGCTGACTTCGGCGAGGTGGGCGTCGCCATCGTCATCGCGAAAGGCGGCGCGGCGCTCGATGCCGATGCGATGCTGGCCGACCTCAAGTCGAGGCTTGCGAACTTCAAGATTCCAAAGCGCTGTTTCGTCGTCGCCGAACTGCCTCGCAATGCGATGGGCAAGGTGCAGAAGGCCCTGTTGCGGGAGCAGCACAAGGCGTTGTTCGCGACCTGAAAGCAATACCAAATCGACAAAAGAGCCTCAAAACAAAAGGCCTCGGGATCTTGAGAATCCAGAGGCCTTTGCTTCGAATAGGTGTCTGCGAATGGAGCCGAACCCGCATCCTGAACCAGGGTTCAGGTGGGCGAGGGCAGCGAGGCTTCGGGTTCATCTAACGCGAGATGATCACGCCTACCAAGCGATGTACCAAGCCCGGCTCCGGAGAGCATTGGAACAAGGAAATATTAAGCTCGACAACACCGCAGACAGTTTGGATTTTACGCCCGCAGCGTGCCTGCTGTGTAGGTCATGAGAGCAACATCAGAGCAAATGTCCATCGCCGGCGAGGGCGTTGTCCAGGCGCTGCAAAAGTTGTGGCAGGCGCGGATCGTCCTGCTCGGTATGAGTGGCTGTGGATGCAGGCGCAGTTGCCTGCGGCGACGCCGCGGCAGGGTTCGCACCTGCAGCAGCAAGCGGTGCCGACACCGTCGCAGCGGCGGATGCCGCAACGGGTGCGACCATGGCCTCGACCGCCGAGGGGGACGCTGCAGACGCCGCCTGCGCCTGGATCAGATCGAACGCGATGTTCAACGACGCCAGCACCGCGATGCGGTCTCGCGCCTTCACCTTGCCGGCGTCGCGAATCTTGCACATGGCAGCGTCGACGTGGTCGACAGCACTGCGCAATTGCGCCTCGCCGTCTTCGGGGCAGCCGAGCAAATAGCTCTGGCCCATGATCTGTACTTCTATCTGCTTCATGCGGCGGAATCTTCAGGGGAGGGTGGGTCGGCCGGCAGCCGTTCGAGCAACGCGTCGATGCGCGTCCGGGCAGCCGCGAGCCGTGACTTGAGCGCATCACGCTCCCGCGTCAGCACGTCGACCTGCTCCTGCAACAGCGCATTGGTGCGTTGCACCTCTTCGTGGCGAACCAGCAGGCGCTCGACTCGCTCGGCGATCTGGTCAATGGGGCTGGCGGCAGACATGGTTCGGGATTGTAGGTTCCCGCGATTGCAACTTCTTTCAATTTAGAATCCGGCCCGTTGGTGCTCGCGCCGTGGTTCACGCGGCGCAGTTCAACGGGAAGCAGGAGTCGAGGTTTTTGCCCTACACCGCAAAGACCGGAGCCACCTGCGCTGCCCCCGCAACGGTCAAACAGACGATGCCGGCGTTCACGCGCCGCGTCACTTTCCCCAGCAGCCACTGGGCGCCCTGAAACAGGCGCCTGGGAAGGCGGGTCGAGCACTCTGTCAGCCCGGATACCGGCCAACGAAGCGGCGAGCCGCGCGCGTCATCGTTTGGTGTGATGCGTGCAGCCAGCCATCACGCTCAACCACCGGCGGGGAAGCCGGTGACGGGCATTGCTATCCGGTCCTTTCAAATGAAATCCAGTGTTCCCTTCGTTGCCGCCTTGCTGCAACTGCCTTTGTACGCGCTCGCGCAAAGCGTTTCCACCCCGATGTCGCCGCCCAGTCTCAACGAGACGGTCGTCACGGCCAACCGCGTGCCGCAGCCGTTGTCGGAACTCGTGAGCGATGTTTCCGTCATCGACAGCGCCACCATCGAGCGCTCGGGCGCGGTCGGTGTCGCCGATCTGCTCAAGCGTTTGCCAGGCATTGAAATCACCCGCAACGGCGGCCCCGGCAACGCCACCAGCGTCTTCATCCGCGGTGCCGAAACGCGCTTCACCGCGGTCTACATCGACGGCGTGCGTGTCGACTCGCAATCGACCGGCGGCGCCACGTGGGAATCGATCCCGCTGTCGCAGATCGATCGCATCGAGGTGCTGCGCGGCCCGGCCGCTGCGGTGTACGGCTCCGATGCCATCGGCGGCGTGATCCAGCTCTTCACCAAGCGCGGCGAAGGCCCGGCTGCACCGTACGTCGGTGTCGGTTTCGGCAGCTACGGATTGCGTCGTGCCGAGGCCGGCATCAGCGGCACGGCGGGCGTCGGTGGTGTCTTCGACTACGCACTGGGCGTCACGCATGAAGAGAGCCGTGGCTTCGACATCCAGCCGTGGAACAAGCGCACTGTCGCCAGAGACGGCTACACCAGCCCCGATCGCGATGGCTATCGCACCGACGCTGCCAACGCGCGGCTGGGCTTCCAGATCACGCCGGACCAGCGCATCGAAGCATCGGTGCTCTACAACGACCAGCAGTCGCGCTACGACACGTCGGCTCGCACGATCCCGCGCCTGCCGCGAATCTTCCCGGACGACATCAACTACAACCGCCTTCGCACGGCCGGCATCTCGTGGCTCGCCAAGTGGAACGACATCTACAGCACGCGCGTGCAGGTGACCGACGAGTCGAGCAGCTACGAGACCGAGCCGTCTTACTACAGCACCAAGACGCGGTTGCGTGGCTACCTGTTCCAGAACGAGTTCCGCTTCGGGCCGCACCTGGTGACCGCCACGCTGGAGCGGCGTGAAGACGGCCTGGTCAACGCGGCCACGAGCGCAACCACCAGGACACTCGACCGCGACCGTTCGCAGAACGCGGCGTCGCTCGGCTACGGCTATGTGCAAGGCCCGCACTCGCTGCAGTTGCATGCGCGGCGCGACGACGACAGCGAGTTTGGCGGCAAGACCACCGGCAGCGCGGCCTATGGGTATGCGATCACGCCGCAATGGCGCGCCACCGCATCGGCGGGCACGGCCTTCCGCGTGCCGACGCTCTATCAGCGCTTCAGCGAATACGGCCTGTCCAGTCTGAAGCCCGAGTCGAGCCGCAACGTCGAACTCGGCCTGCGCTGGACCGGCGCCGCCACCAGCGCCGGCATCGTCGCCTACCGCAACAAGGTCGACGACCTGATCACCTTCGACAGCACCGCACGCGGTTGCGCATCGGCTTTCGGTTGCTACGGCAACACCGCCCATGCCGAATACCGCGGCGTGACGCTGTCGGCCGACCATCGCATCGGCGACGTCACGCTGCGTGGCTCGCTGGACTTCCAGGACCCGCGTGATCTCGACACGGACAGGCTCCTCGCACGTCGCTCAAAGCGACACGCGAGCTTCGGTGCCGACTGGCAAGTGGCAGGCTGGACGCTGGGCGCCGAAGTGCAGACCTCGGCCCGCCGCTTCGACGATGCCGCGAACACGAATGTGCTGGGCGGCTACACCTTGCTCAATCTGGTCGCCAGCACGCAACTGGCGCGCGACCTCACACTGCTGATGCGCGTCGACAACGTCGGCGACAAGGACTACACCCTGGCACGCGGTTACGCGACCGCAGGCCGTCAAGGTTATGTCGGGTTGAAGTGGACGCCACGCTGAGCCCGAACGCCCTGCAACGGGCCGCGGTGCTCGTGGCCGCGCCTGCCTCCGGGCAAGGCAAGACCACCGTCGCCGCGGCGCTTGCGCGATTGCACACGCGGCAGGGGCGCACGGTTCGCGCCTTCAAGTGCGGACCGGATTTTCTGGACCCGCGCTGGCTTGCACTGGCGACCGGCGCACCGGTCCATTCGCTCGACCTGTGGATGACCGGTGAAGCGGATTGCCGACGCCGCCTGCGCGCTGCGGCCGAATCGGCCGACCTCGTGATCGTCGAAGGCGTGATGGGCTTGTTCGATGGCGATCCGAGTGCCGCCGACCTGGCCGTGCGCTTCGGCTTGCCGGTGCTCGCGGTCATCGATGCCCACGCGATGGCCGGCACCTTCGGTGCGTTGGCCTGGGGGCTGCAAAGCTTCATGCCCGGACTGCCGTGGGCCGGTACGCTCGCCAATCGCGTCGCCAGCGAGCGCCATGCCGGCATGTTGAAAGACGCCCTGCGTGATCCGTCGACCTGGATGGGCGCCTTGCCGCGTGGTGCCGACTTCGCGCTGCCCGAGCGGCACCTGGGCCTCGTTGCGAGCGACGAGATGGGCGACGCGATGGCGCGGCTCGATGCAGCGGCCGATGCATTGGCCGCGACGCCGCTCGGGCAGTCGAGCATCGATCGGTTGCCGCAGGCGAGCTTCGCCTTTGCTCCGCCCGCACCGGCCGAGGCCAGCGTGCGTTCGCTCGAAGGTCGCACCATCGCGATCGCACGCGACGCGGCGTTCTCGTTCATCTATCCAGCCAACCTCGACGTGCTGACGGCACTCGGTGCAACGCTCGTCTTCTTTTCGCCTCTGGCAGGCGACGCCTCGCCGCATTGCGATGCGATCTGGCTGCCTGGCGGTTACCCGGAGTTGCATGCCGAAGCATTGGCGCAGTGCGATGCACTGCGCGTCGCCCTGGGCTCGCACGTCGCCGCCGGCAAGCCCGTCTGGGCCGAGTGCGGCGGCATGATGGCGTTGTTCGACGAGCTGGTCACCGCGGACGGTGTCGTGCATGCGATGTGGGGCCTGCTACCGGGCCGCGTCACCATGCAGAAGCGACTCGCCGGGCTCGGTCCTCAGCAACTCGATCTCGATGGGCTCGGAGTTCACATCTTGCGCGGGCATACCTTTCATTACTCGACATGCGACACCGCGTTGTCGCCGCTGCTGCACACCGCCCGCCCTGGCGTCGATGCGGCCGTGGGTGCGCGCGCCGGCGAGGCGTTCTATGCGCGCGGGTCGGTTCGCGCGAGCTACTTTCACGCGTGGTTCGCATCGAGCCCGGTGGCAACGGCCCGGCTTTTCGGCGACGCACCAATCGAGGTAGCGCATGGTTGATGCCGCAATCAGCGAGTTCATCCTCGGCGGTCAGAAGAGCGGCAAGTCGCGTCGTGCCGAGCAGTGCGCAGCCGACTGGCTCGCGTCGTCGCGCAGCCATCGTGCGGTGCTCGTCGCCACGGCACAGGCGCACGACGACGAAATGCGCCAGAGGATTCTTCGCCATCGTGCCGACCGTGCGATCCGCGTACCCGGCATGACGACCATCGAAGAACCCTCAGCGCTGGCCGAAGCCATTTCCATGCACTCCGTTGCCGACACCCTGGTCGTCGTCGACTGCCTCACGTTGTGGCTCACGCAGCTGCTGATGCCGTACGCGCCGGACGTGACCGAGCTCGTCGCGCCCGACGACGCCACGCGATCGATCGCTGCGCTGGTCGACGCTGTTCGCCGTGCGCGCGGACCGTTGGTACTCGTCGGCAACGAGATCGGCCTCGGCGTGATTCCGCTGGGCGGCGAAACGCGTGCCTTCGTCGATGCGCTCGGTCGGCTCAATCAGGAGGTGGCCGCTGCCTGTGATCGCGTCACGTTGATGGTGGCCGGCTTGCCGCTCACGCTGAAGGCACCCGCTTGAACAGCTCGACCATTTCGATGGACGTAACGATGCGCACGCGCAAGTTCATGGCAGCGCTTTGGACTGTCTGTTCGCTTGCGGCGCTGATCGCCTTGACCGCACCCGCGGCCCATGCGGTCGTCGTCACCGACGAACGCGGCGTGGCTGTCGACTTCGCGCGGCCGCCGCAGCGCATCGTCGCGCTGTTGCCGTCGCTCACCGAATCGGTCTGCGCGCTCGACGCCTGCGGTCGGCTCGTTGGAGTCGATCGCTATTCGAACTCGCCGGAGCCGGTCCGCGCGCTGCCGCAGGTCGGCGGTGGGCTCGACCCCAATGTCGAAGCCATCGTCGCGCTCAAGCCCGATGTGGTGCTGCTCGCCAAATCCTCCCGCGTGACGCAGCGGCTGGAGCAACTCGGGCTCAAGGTGCTGGTGCTCGAGCCGAAGAACCATGCCGATGTGCGCCGCGTGCTCGATGCGCTCGGCAGGATGCTCGGCGCCGAAGACGTGCAGCGTGTGTGGCGCGCCATCGATGCCAGCGTGTCGGCCGCGGCGCAATCGCTTCCGCCTGAATCGAAGCGCACGCGCGTGTACTTCGAGATCAACAGCACGCCGTACGCGGCCGGCGAAAGCTCTTTCATCGGCGAGACGCTCACACGGCTGGGCGTGAAGAACATCGTGCCGTCCGCGCTCGGGCCGTTTCCCAAGCTCAATCCGGAATACGTCGTGCGCGCCAATCCGGACCTCATCATGGTCAGCGAGCGCAGCGCGCAAGGTCTGGAACAACGGCCCGGCTGGTCGTTGATTCGCGCGGTGCGCGAGGGGCACGTCTGCCGGTTCACCGCCGCGCAAGCCGATGTGCTCGTGCGGCCCGGCCCCCGCATGGGCGAGGCGGCGCGGCTGATGGCGCAATGCATCGCGGACCATTTGAAGTGACGCACTTCCGATGAGCGTTGCTCGACTCGACCAGCATCGGCGTGCGCTCACGCTGGGCGCCGTGTTGCTCGCGCTCGGCGTCGTGCTCGCGGTCGTCGGCATCGGCATCGGCAGCACCGGTTTCGAGAGCGTGATCGCCGCATGGCACGACCCGGTGGCGTTGCAGATCGTGCGCGAGATCCGGTTGCCGCGAACGCTCGGTGCCTGGCTGGCGGGCGCCTTGCTCGGGCTTGCCGGTGCTGTCGCGCAGGGGTTGTTTCGCAACCCGCTGGCAGACCCTTATCTGCTCGGCAGCGCATCGGGTGCATCGCTCGGCGTCGCGGTCGCGCTGGTGCTGTTCGGCGCCTCGCCGGCCAGCACGCAGTGGGTGGTCCGGCTGGGGCTCACCGGTGCCGCCTTCATCGGCGCGGTGCTTGCCGTGTTGCTCACGCTGTTGCTGGCGCGTGGCGTGCAGCAGACGTTGCGGTTGTTGCTGGCCGGCGTGATCGTCGGTGTCGTGCTCGGCGCGGCCAAGGATCTGATCACCATCGCCTCGGCCGACGTGCTGCAGGCGATCCAGGCCTTCATGCTCGGCAGCACCGGCCTCATCGGCTGGAGCGCATGCGGTGTGATGGCCGCGCTCGCAGCGGTGTGCCTGGTGTGCGCGTGGGCCCTGGCGCCGGTGCTCGACGGTCTTGCGCTCGGCGAGGCGACCGCACGGAGCCTCGGCCTGCCGCTCGGCGCCATGCGCATGGCGCTGGTCGCGGTTTTGTCGATGGCCACCGGCGCCGCAGTGGCGCAAACCGGGTTGATCGCTTTCGTCGGACTCGCCGCGCCGCATCTGGTGCGCTCGGCGGTCAAGACCACGCACGCTCGCCTCATCGTGCTGTCGGCGTTGATGGGCGGGCTGCTGCTGATGGCGGCCGACCTGCTGGCGCGCTGGCTGATCGCGCCGCAGGAGTTGCCGGTCGGCGTGCTGACGGCCGTGCTCGGCGGCACCTATCTGCTGTGGTTGATGCACCGGCGCAGTTCGCGCGGCGGCATGTCATGACGCGCGCCGCCGTCGAATGCAAGGCATTGAAGGCCGTGCTGGGCACCTCCGAGGTGCTGAACGGCATCGATCTCGCGATCGAGGCGGGTCGCTGGACCAGCATCGTCGGCCCGAACGGCGCGGGCAAGTCGACGTTGTTGAAGGCGCTCGCAGGCCTGTTGCCGCACGAAGGCGAGGTGCGCCTGTTCGGCACTGCGATGGCGACGCTTTCGGGCCGCGCGCGGGCGCTCCAGCTTTCGTGGCTCGGACAAAGCGGTGCCGGCGAGGGCAGCGCCGACGACTTGCTGGTCTACGACGTCGCGATGCTCGGCCGGCTGCCGCATCAGCGCTGGCTCGCCGCACCCGGCGAGGCCGATCGCGCCGCGGTCGAGCGTGCACTGCGCAGCACGCAGGCGTGGGAATGGCGCACGCGGCCGCTCGGCCAGCTCTCCGGTGGCGAGCGGCAGCGCGTGTTGCTGGCCCGCGCCCTCGCCGTCGAAGCGCAGCTTCTGCTGATGGACGAGCCGCTGGCCAATCTCGATCCGCCGCACCAGGCCGACTGGATGACGACCACCCGTGCGCTGGTCGCCGAAGGGCGCACGGTGGTGAGCGTGCTGCACGAACTGTCGATGGCGCTCGCCGCCGATGCGCTCGTCGTCATGGCCGGTGGCCGGGTGCTGCATCACGGTGCCTGCAGCGACCCGGTCACGCACGCGGCGCTCGAGGAGGTGTTCGACCGTCGCATCCGCATTCATCGCGTGGCGGAGCAATGGATCGCCCTTCCGCGCTGAACACGCTGACACACTGAACACACCGAACCCATCAGGACGGCTCGCATGCAAATCGAAACACCCCCCTCTGCCAAGCCCTACGAGAAACCCGAAGGCGAACGCCGCGGCATCGTCATCGTCAACACGGGCGACGGCAAGGGCAAGAGCACCGCGGCCTTCGGCCTCGCGTTGCGTGCACACGGCCGCGGCAAGCCGGTCAAGATCTGGCAGTTCATGAAGGTGCCGAGCGCGCGGTTCGGCGAGCACCGGATGTTCGAGCAGCTCGGCATCCCGATCGAAGGGCTGGGCGACGGCTTCAGCTGGAAGAGCCAGGACCTCGAACACTCGGGCCAGCTCGCGCGCGACGGCTGGGTCAAGGCCAAGGCATCGATCCTGTCGGGCGATCACTTTCTGGTGGTGCTCGACGAGATCACCTACCCGCTCATCTACGGCTGGTTGCCGCTCGACGACGTGCTGGTCACGCTGCGCGAACGGCCCAAGCATGTGCATGTGGTGTTGACCGGCCGACGCTGCCCGCCCGAGTTGATCGAGTTGGCCGACACAGTCACCGACATGCAGATGGTCAAGCATGCCTTCAAGGCCGGCATCCCGGCGCAACGCGGCATCGAAGACTAGCCATGTCGGCTGCATCGGCGTGGGCATCGGCGTCGGCCTTCGACGCGATGCGGTGGCACGCCGGTGCTGACGTGATGATCGGCGCGCTGTGGCTGGCACTCGCCATCGACCATTGGCTGGGTGAGCCGCCGGCACGCTGGCATCCGGTGGTGTGGATGGGCAACTACCTCGGCTGGATCGGGCGGCACATTCCGGGATCGCCGTCGCAAGCCTTCGTTGCGGGTGCGCTCGCCTGGTGCGTCGGCGCGGGTGTCGTGTGCGTCGTCGCCATCGGGCTGCAGCGTGTCGTGCTCGCGTGGCCCGTGTGGGCAACCCTCGTATCGATGGCCGTGCTGCTCAAGCCGTTGCTCGCATGGCGCATGTTGCGGCGCGAAGTGGTCGGGGTGGAAGCTGCGCTCGCCACCTCGCTCGATGCCGGGCGCGCGCAACTGGCGCGACTCGTCAGTCGCGATGTCACTGCGCTGAGCGAAGACGAGGTGCGCGAAAGCGCCATCGAATCTCTGGCCGAGAACCTGAACGATTCAGTGGTGGCGCCGCTGTTCTGGTTCGTCTTGCTGGGGCTGCCCGGCGCCGCGGTCTACCGTTTCGCGAACACTGCCGACGCCATGTGGGGCTACCGCGGCGAGCGCGGCGGGCGCGACTGGACATGGGCCGGCAAGTGGGCTGCGCGCGCGGACGATGTGTTGTCGTGGCTGCCGGCGCGCCTCACCGCGATCCTGCTGCTTGCAACCCGACGACCGTCTTTCGAAACCTGGCATGCGCTGCGCTGCGAAGCCGCTCGAACGCCATCGCCCAACAGCGGCTGGCCGATGGCGGCCACGGCCTTGGCGCTGGACGTGCGCCTCGGCAAGCCGGGTGTCTACGCGCTCAATGCAAGGGCGCGCTCGCCAGTCTCGACCGACACGGCGCGCGCAGCGTCGCTCGGCAACCGGACCGTGCTTGCGTTCGCGGCCATCACGAGCATTGCCGGTATCACCCTTTCGCTGTGGTCATGACCGGGTTCTCGCAAGAGCACGGCGGCCCCGATGCCCGAGGCGCGGTACCGCACGATTTTTCCAGCAACGGCAACGCCTGCGGCCCGTGCCCGATCACGTTGGCCGCCGTGCGAGGCGCCGATGCAAGCCGCTATCCCGACCCGCGCTCGACAGCGCTGCGGGAGCGGCTCGGGGCATTCCATGGCGTCGCTGCGCAGCGCATCGTCATCGCGGCCAGTGCCAGCGAATTCATCCACCGCATCACCGCCGCCGTCGCGCAAGGTGGAGGGCGACGCGTCGCGCTGCCGGCGCACTGCTACGGTGACTACGCGCATGCCGCGCGCGCCTGGTCGTTCGACATCGTGCATCAGCCATCGACGTTCGCTGATGTCGATCTCGCGTGGTCCTGCGATCCGTCCAGTCCACTCGGCCAGACCCCGGCGGCGCTGCCGGCACTGATCGACGCCATGGCGGCGCGAGACATGCCGGTCGTGGTCGATCTTGCCTACGCGCCGCTGCGGCTGACCGGCGCTCCGGCACTGACCGCAGCATTGACCTCGGCACGGAGCGATCGCGCGTGGCAGCTATGGACGCCCAACAAGGCGCTCGGCCTCACCGGGATTCGGGCGGCCTATGCCATCGCGCCGGCGGCAGGCGCGAACGCGTTGCGACGACGCATCGAAGCACTCGCACCGTCATGGCCTCTCGGCGCGCACGGCGCCGCATTGCTCGACAGCTGGACGAAGGCCGAGACGCAGGCGTGGCTGGCACGAAGTCGACTCACGCTGGCCGCATGGAAGGTCGCGCAACGAACGTTGCTTGCCAACGCGACGGACTGGAAGTTGCTGCCCAGCGACGCCAACTTTTTCTGTGCCGAGCCGGGTGTCCCGCTTGCCCCACTGCTGGCACGCTTGCGCGCAGAAGGCGTCAAGTTGAGAGACTGCACCTCTTTCGGCTTGCCCGGCCACCTTCGGATGGCGGTGTTGCCGCCGGCGAGTCAACAGGCGCTTGTATCCGCCTTTGTCATCTGAGCCACTGTGGCAAACCACGCCAGGCCCGACCCCCCGTCGTGCCGATAGCCCTGTGCCCACGCGGCCCTCACGGCCGCCGGATACTCTTCCGATCACCCACTGCCGAGCAAAGCATGCAATTCCCGAAGTTCGGACTCATCCCCTGGTTGCTCCTGTGTGCAACGCCCGCGCTCGCGCAGATCAACGCCGGAACGCTGCCGCCCACGCCATCGCCTCCGTTCAAGCTCACGAAGGTCGCGCAATTCGATCTGCCATGGCGCATCGCCTTCCTGCCGGACGGACGCATGCTGATCACCGAGAAGGGCGGCAAGCTCTTTCTCGCGACTCCGTCCGGGCAGAAGCTCGAAATCACTGGCGTGCCGCCCGTGCAGTACGCAGGTCAGAACGGCCTGCTCGGCGTCTACACGGCCCCGTCCTTTGCGAGCGATGGGGCGATCTATCTGACCTATTCGGAGCCCGGAAAGGAGCCGGGGACCTCGAGCCTGGCGCTGGCGCGCGCGACGCTGAAGATCGGCACCGACGCTGTCTCGCTCGAGGGGCTGAAGGTCGTCTGGCGCGACCCGGTCAAGGGCAAGGGGGGGCAGGTCGGCGCGGCCGTGGCGTTCTCGCCGGACCAGCGCTTTCTCTACCTCACGGCGGGCGATCGACAGCGCTTCACGCCCGCCCAGGACCCGAACCAACCCGCCGGCAAAATCCTGCGATTGACGCTGGATGGCAAGCCCGCACCCGGCAATCCGATGGAGGGGAAGACGGGTGCACGGTCGGTTCCGGTGATCGATCCAGCGAGGGACACGGAGGCCGCCAAGACCGCGCCGGTCGTGGGTACCTATGTTTTCGACGGTCCTAACCTCACGCCTTCAGAAACTTGGAGCACCGGCCATCGCACGCCGTACGGCCTTGCGTTCGCGCCCGACGGCCGCCTATGGGAGCTCGAACATGGGCCGCGCGGCGGCGACGAACTCAACCTGATCGAGCCCGGCAAGAACTACGGTTGGCCGCTCGTCTCCTACGCGGTCAACTACGACGGCGTGCCGATCGCGAGCCCCGACACGCGCCCCGACCTCGCCAAGCCTTCGATCTACTGGACGCCGGTCTTCGCGCCCGGCAACCTGATGTTCTACAGCGGTGCGATGTTTCCGAACTGGAAGGGCTCGGCGTTCGCCGGCGGCCTGATCACACGCGCCTTGCACCGGATCGAGATCAACGGCGCGACCGCGAAGCCGGCCGAGCATTGGGGAGTCGGCTTTCGCGTTCGCGATGTCGAACAGGCGCCGGACGGCGCGCTGTGGCTGATCGAGGACGACGACAACGGCGGCTTGTACCGGCTCACGCCCAAGTGACGGGCCTGGGCTGACGACGCCGGCCCCTTTTGCGCGGAACACCTACAGCACAGCGGGACACAGCGCCCGGCTGCGACATGCCCGTGGGCCACTAGATTTCCAGAACTCGCCACTACGCCGTCGAGGCAAGGAGTTCCCCATGCAGGCCAACGCCGTCACCAACGACTCCCCCGGAATTGGCAGCCACGGCAGGCCTGCTCGCACCGCTCGCGCCTCCGGCAACCGCGCGACCATCGACGACATCACGCACGCCAACATCGAGTCGATCCTGTGCCTGGAAGACGCCACGCATCGGAGCAAGCCGGCGCTCTACCGTGCGGTCGAGCGAGTCGCCCGCTTCTGCGGCACGGTCGCGTTCTTGTGGATCAACCTCGGCGTGTTCGCAGCCTGGATCTTCGTCAACCAGGCTGTGGTGAAGTTCGACCCTTACCCGTTCACCTTCTTGCTGTTCCTGATCTCGATCGAAGCCATCGTGCTGTCGATCCTGATTCTGATCAGCCAGAACATGTCGGCCGAGGCCAGCGAGCGGCGTCACCATCTGGACTTGCAGATCAACCTGCTGAACGAGCGTGAGATGACCGCCATGTTGCGGCTCGCGATCCATATGGCCGACAAGCTCGGCATCGACGCCGAGGCGCAGGCCGAAGCCGTGCACCTGTCGAAGAAGACGAAGCCGGAGAAGGTCTTGAATCAGATCGTCGATGCCGAGAATCACCATGGGCCGGCCACGCCATGACGCGTTCTGGCGGCGTTTTCGACGCTCAGCGGCCTTGCAGCTTCGGGTTCTTCGCGAACAGGTCGGCCGCCCAGTCGACGAAGGCACGGACCTTGGCGCTCAGGTGCCGATTCGGCGGATAGACCACATGCACCGGCAACGGCGGCACCGTCCAGTCGGACAGCACCTCCACGAGTTCACCGCTCGCCAGATACGGCTCGGCTACGAAGGTGATGCTTTGCGAAATGCCGAAGCCGCCGAGGATCGCGCCGATGTGCGCATTGCCTTCGTTCACCGACACGCGGTACGGCCCGGTGAGTTCGATGTACTCGTCGCCTTTCTGAAATTCGTGCGGATAGACCCGCCGCGTGCTGCCCGAGAAAAAGCCGACCAGCAGGTGCCGCTTCTCGATGTCGTTGGGATGCATCGGCGTGCCGTAGCGCTTGATGTAGGCGGGCGACGCGACCGTGACCCACGGCAGGTTGCCGATGCGGCGCGCCACCAGCGACTGGTCGGTGAGCTGGCCGCCGCGGATCACGCAGTCGACGTTGTCGGTGATGAGGTCGACCGTGCGGTCGCTGACGCCCAGGTCGACCTGAATGTCCGGATAGCGATCGAGAAATCCCTGCAGCGCCGGCAGGATGATGAGCCGCGCCACCGAGGTGCCGACATCGATGCGCAGTCGCCCGGTCGGGTTGGCCTGTGCGTTGGTCATGCTGGCTTCGATGTCGTCGAAGTCGTTCAGCAGCCGTGCCGCGCGCTCGAAGTACGCGGCGCCGTCGGGTGTGACGGTGACGCGGCGCGTGGTGCGATTCAGCAGCTTCACGCGCAGGTGCGCCTCCAGCCCCTGGATCTGTTTGGTGACCGTGCCTTTCGGCAGGCCGAGGGAATCTGCGGCACGGGTGAACGTGCCGGCTTCTACAACGCGAACGAAAACCCGCATTGCCTGGATCTGGTCCATAGAGGTGCTCCTGGCAGCGCGCGGCATGGCTGCCGGCGAAATGGATTCTCACACGGTGTTTTCCACCGATTGTTCTTCGAATGGAAACAGAGTAAGGGTCAGGAGGCCCTTTTTTGACACGCCCCGCGACTTATATTCAATCCATCGCTGATTCCGACCACTGATTCCGCAACCTCCACCATAGGCCCACCATGTCACCCCGTTCAATGTCCAAGTCTGCTGACGCATCCGCTGTTGCGGTGACAGCGAACGCCGTCGACGTGGCCGACATCACGATCGCTTTGCCGGGCCGCGAGCCTGTGCAGGCTCGGACCTACGGCCTGAAGCAACGTGGTGTGACCTCGCCGCTGGTGCTGCACTTTCATGGCGGCACTTTCACCTGCGGCGGCCTCGACAGCGGACGCATGGTCGCAGGGCTGTTGCAGGACGCCGGTGCGGTCGTCGTGTCGCTGGCGTATCCGCTGGCACCGAAGTACCCGTTCCCGGAGCCGATCGAGGTTGCCTACGCGGTGCTCGAATGGCTCTATGGTCAGCGCGTCAAGTTGGCAGGCAAGGGCGCACCGGTGTTCCTGGCCGGCGAAGAAGCCGGTGGCAACCTGGCCGCTGCGGTGGCACTGATCGCTCGCGACCGGGGCCATCCGCCGCTGGCCGGGCAGATCCTGCTGTCGCCGATGCTCGACCCGTGTGCCGGCACCGCATCGCTGCGCGAAACGACCGGCGACGCGACGCAGTGCAAGTGGGCGGCCGGCTGGCAGCAGTTCCTGAGCAGCCCGAAGGATGCTGTGCATCCGTACGCGGTGCCCAGTGCGTCGATGCGGCTCGGTCAGATCGCGCCGACCCTGGTGCTGGTCGGCGACGACGACCCGATGCGCGACGAGGCGCTGACCTTTGCACGGCGCTTGCGTGAAGCAGGCAACCCGGTCACGAGCAGCGTGCTGCCTTCGGCGACCAACTGGCCCGATGCGTTGTCGGACCCCGCAGCCGGTGAGTGCGTTTGCGGTGCCACCGTGAAGAAGCACTTTCGGGAATTTTTCGACGCTGCTGCGCCGCCGGTGAAGGCACCGTCGGCCACGGCGACGTCGGCAATGCCAGTGACGAAGCCTGCCAAGCCGCAGGCCTCCAAGACCGGCTGACGCCGGTCCCCACCTTCCGTTTTATCGCTAGCCGGTGATCCCGGCTATCGACCGCTTCCTGGTGCCACAGCACCGGGTGGCGACGCCTTTTTCGAAATTTTTTCGAAGTGTTTCTGAAGTCATCACGAGGACGAATCCATCATGTCTAAAAACGAACTCTCATCGCTCGCCCGCAAGGGCCTCTGGCCCACTGTCACGGGTCTTACCGCATTGCTCGCCATCGCCGGCGCAGCGCTCGGTCTGCCCTACCTGAAGGCCGAAGCCGGCAACGTGCCGGTGGCCGCGGCGCCGCAGGGCATTCCGGTGTCGGTCGCTGCGGTGGCTGAAAGCGATGTGGTGGGCTGGAACGAATTCTCGGGACGGCTGGAAGCGGTCGAACGCGTCGATGTGCGATCGCGTGTCGCGGGTGCCGTGCAGGCCTCTCACTTCCGTGAAGGCGCGCTGGTGAAGGCCGGCGATCTGCTCATCACGATCGACCCCGCGCCTTACGCGGCCGACGTGGAACGTGCCGCTGCACAGGTCGCCGCGGCGCAAGCCCGGGTGTCGCAAGCGGCGAGCGAGCAAGCCCGCGCCAAGCGCCTCTGGGACGAGCAGGCCATCGCGCAGCGCGAGTTCGAAGAGCGCGCCAACACCCGCAACGAAGCCGACGCCAACCTGCGCGCCGCCCAGGCCTCGTTGCAGACCGCGCGCTTGAGCCTCGGCTACACGCAAGTGCGCGCTCCGGTGTCGGGCCGCATCGGCAAGCTCGAAGTGACCGTCGGCAATCTGGTGGCCGCCGGCCCCGGTGCACCGGTGCTCACCACGCTGGTGTCGGTCAGCCCGATCTACGCCAGCTTCGATGCCGACGAAGGCGTGATCGTGCGCGCCCTCAAAGACGTGTCGACCGCCGGCAGCACGGCCCGCGGCCTGATCGAGAAGATCCCGGTGCAGATGGGCACCGCCGCCAGCGACGGCACGCCGTGGCTCGGCAAGCTGCAGCTCATCGACAACCAGGTCGATGCCAAGAGCGGCACGGTGCGCGTTCGCGCTGCCTTCGACAACGTCGACGGCGCCTTGATGCCAGGCCAGTTCGCCCGTATCCGCATGGGCCAGGCGCGCACCGACAAGGCGATGCTGGTGAGCGAGCGCGCCATCGGCACCGACCAGAGCAAGAAGTTCGTGATGGTGATCGGCGCCGACAACAAGGCCGAATACCGTGAAGTGACGCTGGGTGCCTCGAGCAACGGCTTGCGCATCGTCAGCAAGGGCCTGAAGCCGGGCGAGCGCGTGGTCGTCAACGGCCTGCAGCACATCCGCCCCGGCGCATTGGTCACGCCGCAGACGGTGACGATGGACGCCAAGAACGAAGTGCCTTCGCAGGCCAAGCCCGAGCCCGAGCACGAACGTGTAGCGCAGGCTGAAAAGTCCTGATCCAGGACGGAGGAGAAGCACCATGAATCTATCGAAGTTCTTTATCGATCGACCGATCTTCGCCGGCGTGTTGTCGGTGTTGATGGTCATCGCCGGGCTGATCGCGCTGCGCGGTCTGCCGATCTCGGAATACCCTGAAGTCGCACCGCCCTCGGTGGTGGTGCGCGCGCAATACCCGGGTGCCAATCCGAAGGTGATTGCCGAAACGGTGGCGACGCCGCTCGAAGAATCCATCAACGGCGTCGAAGGCATGCTGTACATGGGCAGCCAGGCCACGACCGACGGCGTGATGACGCTGACGGTCACGTTCAAGCTCGGCACCGATCCGGACAAGGCCCAGCAGCTGGTGCAGAACCGCGTTTCGCAAGCCGAGCCGCGCCTGCCCGAGGAAGTTCGCCGGCTCGGCATCACGACGATCAAGAGCGCGCCCGACCTGACGATGGTGGTTCACCTGGTTTCGCCCAATAACCGCTACGACATCAACTACCTGCGCAACTACGCGGTACTGAACGTGAAAGACCGGCTGGCCCGGATCGACGGCGTCGGCCAGGTGCAGATCTTCGGCGGCGGCGAGTACTCGATGCGCGTCTGGCTCGACCCGCAAAAGGTGGCGCAACGCAACCTGTCGGCCAGCGACGTGGTCGCTGCCATTCGCAGCCAGAACATCCAGGCTGCCGCCGGCGTGGTCGGTGCGTCGCCAGGGTTGTCGGGCGTCGACATGCAGTTGTCGATCAACGCACAAGGTCGCCTGCAAAGCGAAGAAGAGTTCGGCGACATCATCGTGAAGAGCGGTGCCGATGGTGCCGTGACCCGCCTGCGCGACATCGGTCGCCTCGAGATGGGCGCGGCCGACTACTCGCTGCGCTCGCTGCTGAACAACGATGCCGCAGTCGGCATGGGCGTGTTCCAGGCGCCGGGTTCCAACGCGCTCGACATCTCGTCGAACGTGCGCAAGACGATGGACGACATCGCCAAGGCGATGCCCGAAGGCGTCGAATACCGGATCGCCTACGACCCCACGCAGTTCGTGCGGGCCTCCATCGAATCGGTGATCCACACACTGCTCGAAGCCATCGCATTGGTCGTGCTGGTCGTCATCCTGTTCCTGCAGACGTGGCGTGCCTCGATCATCCCGTTGCTGGCGGTGCCGGTGTCGGTGATCGGCACCTTCGCGGTGCTGCACGTGCTCGGCTTCTCGATCAACGCGCTCAGCTTGTTCGGGCTGGTGC
>CAXTCC010000063.1:0-17615 GCA_964242015.1 uncultured Variovorax sp. | reverse complement strand
ACAAGGAGTTCGACGCGGTGCTGCTGACCGGCGGCTCCGAGCAGTCGCGCGACCTGCCCGTGCCAGGGCGCGAGCTCGACGGCATTCATTTCGCGATGGAATTCCTGCCGCAGCAAAACCGCGTCAACGCCGGCGACAAGCTCAAGGGCCAGTTGCGTGCCGACGGCAAACACGTGATCGTCATCGGTGGCGGCGACACCGGCTCGGATTGCGTTGGCACCAGCAACCGCCACGGCGCTACCAGCGTGACCCAGTTCGAAGTCATGCCGCAACCGCCGGAAGAAGAGAACCGACCGATGACGTGGCCTTACTGGCCGATCAAGCTGCGCACCAGTTCCAGCCACGAAGAAGGTTGCGAGCGCGAATTCGCGATCTCGACCAAGGAGTTCATCGGCGAGAAGGGGAAGATCACCGGTCTCAAGACCGTTCGCGTGGAATGGAAGGACGGCAAGATGGTCGAGGTCGCCGGCAGCGAGCAGATCCTGAAAGCCGACCTGGTCTTGCTGGCGATGGGATTTGTCAATCCGGTGGCCAACGTGCTCGACGCCTTCGGCATCGAGAAAGACGGACGTGGCAATGCCAAGGCCACGGTCGATTTCATCGGCGGCTACGCGACCAACGTGCCGAAGGTGTTCGCTGCGGGCGACATGCGCCGCGGCCAGTCGCTGGTGGTATGGGCCATCCGCGAGGGCCGGCAAGCCGCCAGATCGGTCGACGAGTTCCTGATGGGCTTCAGCGACCTGCCACGCTGAAGTCGTCGCTGCGCCGTGCCCCACGTGTAGCTGCAGTACAACGGTTGCCCCCTTATCATGGGGGAAACCCCACGCCGGGATTGCCTTACGAGGCGGCCCGGCTTTTTTTATTCAATGGACCCTGTTCCGCCCCCTCTCGTCGCGTTCCGTGAAGTCGTGTTCGGCTATGGCACGCGCCCGATTCTCGACGGCGTCTCTTTCGAGGTGCCGCGCGGCAAAGTCACGGCGTTGATGGGAGCCTCGGGCGGCGGCAAGACCACTGTGCTGCGCCTGATCGGCGGCCAGTTGCGTGCCCAGCGCGGGCAAGTGCTGCTGGACGGGCAGGATGTCGGCTTGATGAGGGCCGACGCGCTTTACGTGGCACGGCGACGCATGGGGATGCTGTTTCAGTTTGGCGCTCTGTTCACTGACATGAGCGTTTTCGATAACGTCGCCTTCCCCATCCGCGAGCACACCAGGTTAAGCGAGCCGTTGATCCGCGACATCGTGTTGATGAAGCTGGACGCCGTCGGCCTGCGCGGCGCGCGCAACCTCATGCCGAGCGAAGTGTCCGGCGGCATGGCCCGCCGCGTGGCTCTGGCGCGCGCCATCGCGCTCGACCCTGAGCTCGTGATGTACGACGAGCCGTTCGCTGGTCTCGACCCGATCTCGCTCGGTACCGCGGCGCGCCTGATTCGCCAGCTGAACGACACGCTGGGGCTGACCAGCATCGTGGTGTCGCACGACCTCGACGAGACGTTTCGCATCGCCGACCACGTGATCGTGCTGGCCAACGGCAAGATCGCCGCGCAGGGCACGCCGAACGATGTACGCGAGAGCGTCGATCCGCTGGTGCACCAGTTCGTCAACGCATTGCCCGAAGGGCCCGTGCATTTCCACTATCCGGGTGTCAGCGTCGAAGAAGACTTCGGCCAGACGGAGGGCACACGCCAATGAGTTGGTGGAAGCCTTCCGACCTTGGTTTTGCGGTCCGCAGCAAACTGGCGAACCTGGGTTACGGCGCACGTCTCTTCGCACGCCTGGTGTTCCAGGGCGCGAGCAGCCTGCGGCGCTTCGGGCTGGTCCGAGACCAGATCCATTTCCTCGGCAACTATTCGCTGGTGATCATCGCGGTCTCCGGGCTGTTCGTCGGCTTCGTATTGGGGCTGCAGGGCTACTACACGCTGCAGCGCTACGGTTCTTCCGATGCGCTCGGCTTGCTGGTCGCCTTGTCGCTGGTCCGCGAACTCGGGCCGGTCGTCGCCGCGTTGCTTTTCGCCGGCCGCGCCGGCACGTCGCTCACTGCGGAAATCGGCCTCATGAAGGCGGGCGAACAGTTGAGCGCAATGGAGATGATGGCAGTCGATCCGGTGCAGCGCATCCTGGCTCCGCGCTTTTGGGCGGGCGTTATCACGATGCCGTTGCTTGCGGCTGTGTTCAGCGCCGTCGGTGTCGGCGGAGGCTACGTGGTCGGCGTGCTGATGCTGGGCGTCGACGCCGGTTCGTTCTGGGGCCAGATGCAGGGTGGGATCGATGTCTGGCGCGACGTCGGCAATGGCGTGCTCAAGAGCATCGTTTTCGGATTCACAGTGACGTTCGTCGCGCTGTTGCAGGGCTTCGAGGCACAGCCCACGCCCGAAGGCGTCTCGCGCGCCACCACCCGCACCGTGGTCGTGGCCTCACTGGCCGTCCTCGGGCTCGATTTTCTGCTGACGGCAATGATGTTCAGCATCTAGAAGGACTCCACCAATGCAACGCTCCAATAAAGATATATGGGTCGGGCTGTTCGTGCTGATCGGCGCGGCGGCGCTGCTGTTCCTCGCGCTCCAATCGGCGAACTTGCTGAGCCTCAACTTTCAAAAGACTTACAGCGTCACGGCCCGCTTCGACAACATCGGTGGCCTGAAGCCACAGACGGCGGTCAAGAGTGCGGGGGTGGTTGTCGGCCGCGTCGAATCGATCACGTTCGACGACAAGAACTTTCAGGCGAGCGTGACGCTCGGGTTGCAGAACCGCTACAGTTTCCCCAAAGACAGCTCGCTGAAGATTTTGACCAGCGGCCTTTTGGGTGAGCAGTACATCGGCATCCAGGCTGGCGCAGATGCAAAGAATCTTCAAGCTGGCGACACGATTACGGACACCCAGTCGGCGGTCGTGCTTGAAAACTTGATCAGCCAGTTTTTGTTCAGCAAGACGGCAGAGGGAAGTACGACGCCATCAGCAGCTCCCGCGACGCCAGCGACATCCAATAAAAAATGAAAACTACGATTCAAGCTACGAACGGCACCAATCACATGACGCGCATTGCCCGATGGGCCATCGCCACGGTGGTGCTTGCGTCGACATTCGGTTGTGCGACCGTCAACGGACAGGCGCCCAACCCGGTCGATCCGCTCGAGCCGATCAACCGAAGCGTTTATCGTTTCAACGAAGGCGTCGACCGCACTGTGCTGCGGCCTGTGGCGAGGACCTACCGCGACACCTTGCCGCTGGTGGTGCGTACCGGTGTCAGCAACTTCTTCGGCAATCTCGGCGACGTATGGAATCTGGCCAACAACGTGATGCAGCTCAAGCTGCAGAACAGCGCTGAAACTTTCATGCGTCTGAACGTCAATACCATCTTCGGGTTGGGCGGCTTGCTGGACATCGCTTCGGAGGCTGGCATCGAGCGCCATCATGAGGACTTCGGGCAGACGTTGGGGCGTTGGGGCGTGCCGACCGGGCCTTATGTGGTGTTGCCGCTTCTTGGCCCGTCCACGGTCCGAGATACAGCGGCTTTGCCCGTCGATCATTATGGTGATGCGCTGACGGCGGTGCATGACATCGGTGTTCGAAACTCACTCTACGGCCTGCGCATCGTCGACGAGCGTGCCACGTTCTTGCGTGCGAGCCAGATGCTGGACGACGCTGCGCTCGACAAATATTCGTTTACACGCGACGCGTTCATGCAGCGCCGCCGCAGCGAGGTGTTCGATGGCAGTCCACCGGGCGGCGGTGGAGAGTAAGCATCTGGTTGCAAGCCGATGACGCCGCAAGGGAACCCTGTCGTCGTCACCGTGCTCCTAATCGTTTAAACAGTTGAAAAGTTACTTTTGCAGAAACCGAATCAAATGAAATCCACCACCGTCTTGCAGCGCAGAACCCTTGGACGATTCGTCATTGCCAGTGCGTTGTTGCTGGGCGGCGCAGTGGCGTTCGTATCGTCGGCCCGAGCTGCTGACGAATCACCGGATGCGCTCGTCAAGCGCATCACCAGCGACGTGCTCGACACGATCAAGGCCGACACGTCGATCAAGGCCGGCGACACTCGCAAGATCATGGCGCTGGTCGACAGCAAGATCATGCCGAACCTCGACTTCCAGCGCATGACCTCCTCGGCGGTCGGCCCGGCCTGGCGTCAGGCTACGCCGGAGCAGCAAAAGCGTCTTCAAGACGAGTTCAAGTTGTTGCTGGTTCGTACCTATGCCGGCGCGTTGGATCAGGTGAGCGACCAGACGGTAACGGTGCGTCCGTACCGCGGCTCTCCTGACGACAAGGAAGCATTGGTCCGCACCGAGGTGCGCGGTCGCGGCGATCCGGTTCAGCTGGATTACCGTCTGGTTCGGACCCCGGGCGATGGTGGCGGCTGGAAGGTCTACAACCTCAATGTCTTGGGTGTGTGGTTGGTCGACACCTACCGCACCCAGTTTGCCGAGCAAATCAACAGCAAAGGCATCGACGGGTTGATCGCGGCGCTGGCAGCGCGCAACAAGTCTGACGCCAAGAGCTGAGTCGACCGTATCTGCTTGGCAATGATGCTCGTCCTGCCCTCCAAGCTCACGCACGAGGAAGCGCCTGCGTGCATGCGCATGCTGCAGCAGGGAATGGCAGGGCAATCGGAGCCTGGCGCTGCCACGGTCATCGATGCGAGTGCGTTAGCGCAGTTCGACTCATCGGCAATCGCTGTGTTGCTCGAATGCAGGCGTGAGGCCAGCGCGCTCGGGCGCGGTTTTGCCGTAAAGGGCTTGTCTTCCCGCCTGCGGGAACTCGCATCGCTCTACGGCGTTGCTGGCCTGTTGCCTGCCGCTCCCTGAAGTGGTGCCTGCCCTCGACGATGCGCCAGGCTGACCCTACGGCGCCCCAGAATCGCGCAGGCCCGTAAAATCGCAGGCTCCCCATGCCAGCGATCTCTTTCCAAACGGTCTCCAAGACCTATCTTCCTTCCCGTCAACAGCGCTCTCAAGGCAAGCCAGGCTTGCGCGCCGTCGACGATGTCAACTTCCAGATCGAAGAGGGCGAATTTTTCGGCCTCCTGGGCCCGAACGGTGCCGGCAAGACCACGCTCATCAGCATGCTGGCGGGGCTGTCACGCCCTACGACCGGCAGCATCAGCGTGCACGGTTTCGACGTGCAACGCGACTTTGCCGATGCGAGGCGTCAATTGGGCGTCGTTCCGCAAGAACTCGTATTCGATCCGTTCTTCAACGTGCGTGAATCACTCCGCATTCAGTCGGGCTACTTCGGCATCAAGAACAACGACGCCTGGATCGACGAACTTTTGCACAGCCTCGGTCTCGCCGACAAGGCGACTGCCAACATGCGCCAACTTTCGGGTGGCATGAAGCGCCGGGTGCTGGTGGCACAGGCGCTGGTGCACAAGCCTTCCGTCATCGTGCTTGACGAGCCGACCGCCGGCGTCGACGTAGAACTGCGCCAGACGCTGTGGCAGTTCATCGCCAAACTCAACAAGCAGGGCAGCACCGTGTTGCTCACCACGCATTATCTGGAAGAGGCCGAAGCGCTGTGCAATCGCATCGCGATGCTGAAGCAAGGCCGTGTGATCGCGCTGGACCGGACCAGTGCGCTCTTGAGTTCGGCGGCAAGCAACGTGCTGCGCTTCAAGACCGATGCGATGTTGCCTTGGGCCATCGCCCAGCATGCCCGCATCACCGGGCGCATCGTGCAACTGCCCGCGCAAAACGCGCACGAGGTAGAACAGCTGCTGACCGCGATTCGCGAGGCCGGCGTGGCGGTGGAAGACGTCGAGATGCGCAAGGCCGATCTCGAGGACGTGTTCATCGACCTGATGGCGGGCGAGCAAACGCCGCTGGAGGTCGCGCGATGATCGCCGTGACCGGTTGGCACGCGCTGCTCTACAAAGAGGTGTTGCGCTTCTGGAAGGTCGGCTTCCAGACGGTCGGGGCTCCCGTGCTCACGGCAGTGCTCTATCTCATGGTGTTCGGCCATGTACTTGAAAACCACGTCAAGGTTTATGGCACGGTCAGCTACACCGCCTTTTTGATCCCGGGTCTGGTGATGATGAGCGTGCTGCAGAACGCGTTTGCCAACAGTTCCTCATCGATCATCCAGAGCAAGATCATGGGCAGCATGGTGTTCGTGCTGCTGACGCCGCTGTCGCATTGGGGCTGGTTTTTTGCTTATGTGGGCTCGTCGATCATTCGCGGCCTCGCCGTCGGGCTCGGCGTTTTCATCGTGACGATCTTCTTTGCGACGCCGCAGTTCGCAGCGCCGGCCTGGATCGTCGTGTTCGCATTTCTGGGCTCTGCAATGCTCGGCACCCTCGGGCTGATCGCCGGCTTGTGGGCTGAAAAATTCGATCAAATGGCGGTGTTTCAGAACTTTCTCATCATGCCGATGACCTTCTTGTCGGGCGTTTTCTATTCGATCGGATCGTTGCCGCCTTTCTGGCAAGCCGTGAGCCATCTGAATCCGTTTTTCTACATGATCGATGGTTTTCGTTACGGCTTTTTTGGCGTGAGCGACGCGTCGCCCTGGCTCAGCTTCGGTATCGTCGGCGTGGCCTGGCTGGTGGTGAGTGCGATCGCAGTCAACTTGCTGCGCATTGGTTACAAGATTCGAGGCTGAACGAGATGACATCCGAAGAACTTCAATCGATCATCCAGTCCGGATTGCCTTGCGAGCACATCGCGCTGGAGGGCGACGGCCGCCACTGGTACGCCACCATCGTGTCGGCCGAATTCGAAGGCAAGCGCGCCATCCAGCGACATCAGCGCGTTTACGCAACCCTCGGTGCGAAAATGCATACGGACGAAGTGCACGCACTGTCGATGAAGACTTTCACGCCGACCGAATGGGCGGCGTCGCAAACATAGCGGCTGGCTTTTGACGGCCATCTACTGGCCCTGATTTTTTCGCTGGACTCTCGATGGACAAACTTCTGATTCGCGGTGGGCGCACGCTCCAGGGCGAAGTGCTTATTTCCGGCGCCAAGAACGCCGCGTTGCCCGAACTGTGTGCGGCGCTGCTGACCGACCAGCCCGTGACGCTTCGCAACGTCCCGCGCCTGCAAGACGTGTCCACGATGCTCAAGCTGGTCCGCAACATGGGTGTCACGGCGGAGCGGGACGACAACGGAACGGTGCAACTCGACGCCAGCGATCTGACAAATCCGGAAGCGCCCTATGAGTTGGTGAAGACGATGCGCGCTTCGGTCCTGGCGCTGGGCCCGCTGCTGGCACGATTCGGTCACGCCAAGGTGTCGCTGCCGGGCGGTTGCGCTATCGGCTCGCGCCCGGTCGACCAGCACATCAAGGGGCTGCAGGCCATGGGTGCCGAGATCGTTGTCGAGCACGGCTACATGGTGGCGCGGTTGCCGGCGGGCCGTACGCGGTTGCGCGGCGCCAGCATCCTGACCGACATGGTGACTGTCACGGGAACGGAGAACTTTCTGATGGCCGCGGCGCTGGCCGAGGGTGAGACGCTGCTCGAGAACGCAGCGCAAGAGCCCGAGATCGTCGACCTGGCAGAGATGCTCATCAAGATGGGCGCAAAGATCGAAGGCCACGGCACCAGCCGCATCCGCGTGCAGGGCGTCGACAAGCTGCATGGCTGCGAACATGCAGTGGTGGCCGATCGGATCGAAGCCGGTACCTTTCTGTGCGCCGTGGCTGCCACTGGCGGCGACGTGCTGTTGCGCCATGCGCGGGCTGACCACATGGAAGCGGTGATCGACAAGCTGCGCGAGGCTGGTTGCAAGGTGGCCGCCGAAGCCGGCGGCGTGCGCATCAGCTCGCAGGGTCCGGCGCACGCGCACCTCACGGCGCAGAGCTTCAGCACGACCGAGTACCCGGGCTTCCCGACCGACATGCAGGCGCAATTCATGGCACTCAACGTGATCGCCAAGGGCGCGTCGATGGTCACTGAAACCATCTTCGAAAACCGCTTCATGCACGTGAACGAGATGGTCCGTCTCGGTGCCACCATCCATGTCGAAGGCAAGGTCGCGATGGTCGAGGGTGTGCAGCAGTTGTCGGGCGCAACCGTCATGGCGACCGATCTGCGCGCTTCTGCCAGTCTCGTCATCGCCGGCCTGGTCGCCGACGGTGAGACGCTGATCGACCGCATCTACCACCTCGATCGCGGCTACGACCGAATGGAAACCAAGCTGCGCGGCCTGGGCGCTGACATCGAGCGCCTGACGGGAACGGGAGCGCCTGCTTGATCACGTTGGCTCTATCGAAGGGACGCATCTTCGACGAGACCCTGCCGATGCTGGCCGCCGCGGGCATCGAAGTCACCGAAGACCCCGAGAAATCGCGAAAGCTGATCCTCGCCACCAATCAGCCCGACGTGCGCGTGGTGCTGGTGCGGCCATCCGACGTGCCGACGTACGTGCAATGGGGCGGTGCCGACATCGGCGTGACGGGGTTGGACACCATGATCGAGCACGGCAACGCCGGCTTGTATCTGCCGCTCGACCTGAAGATCGCCGCTTGCCGCATGAGCGTGGCGGCGCGTGCCGACTTCGACTACGCCCACGCGGTACGCCAAGGCTCCCGCCTGAAGATCGCCACCAAGTTCGTCGGCATCGCGCGCGACTTCTTTGCGAACAAAGGCGTGCACGTCGATCTGATCAAGCTCTACGGCAGCATGGAACTGGCGCCGCTCACCGGGTTGGCCGATGCGATCGTCGACATCGTGTCCACCGGCAACACGTTGCGAGCCAACAACCTGGTCGAGGTCGAGCACATCATGGAAATCAGCGCCCGGCTGGTGGTGAATCAGGCGGCGCTCAAGCTCAAGCGCGAGCCGATACGTCGCATCATCGATGCGTTCGCCTCGGCCATTGCGACCACGCCTTGATCCTTTGACGTCATGACATTGAAAGCTTCTCCAGCGCGTCTTTCCACCACTGCGCTCAATTTCGAGGCCGAGTTCAAGGCGCGGCTGCACTGGTCTGCCGAGGCCGATGCCGCCATTGAAAAAGTAGCCGCCGACATCCTGGCCGACGTGCAGCAGCGCGGCGATGCGGCGGTACTCGAATACACCCGTCGCTTCGACGGGCTCGATGCGGCGTCGATGCAGCAAGTCGAGCTCACGCAAGCGGAAATGAAGGCGGCATTCGACGCGTTGCCCGCCGTGCAGCGCGAGGCGTTGCAGTCCGCGGCCGCACGCGTGCGCAGCTTCCACGAGGCGCAGAAAAAGGCGTCGGGCGAAAGCTGGCGTTACCGCGACGCCGATGGCACGCTGCTCGGTCAGAAGGTCACCCCGCTCGATCGCGTCGGCATCTACGTGCCGGGCGGCAAGGCCGCCTATCCGTCCAGCGTGCTGATGAACGCCATCCCGGCGCATGTCGCCGGTGTCGGCGAAATCATCATGGTGGTGCCGACGCCGCGCGGCGAAAAAAATCCCTTGGTGCTCGCCGCAGCCTATGTCGCCGGCGTCACGCGCGGCTTCACGATCGGTGGCGCTCAGGCCATTGGCGCGCTGGCTTATGGCACGGCAACCATTCCCGCTGTCGACAAGATCACGGGCCCCGGCAATGCCTATGTGGCCGCGGCCAAACGTCGCGTGTTCGGCACAGTCGGCATCGACATGATCGCCGGGCCGAGTGAAATCCTGGTGCTGGCCGATGGCACGACGCCGCCCGATTGGGTCGCGATGGACCTGTTCAGCCAGGCGGAGCACGACGAACTGGCGCAGAGCGTGTTGTTGAGCCCCGATGCGGCGTACATCGATCGCGTGCAGCAGGAAATCGACCGGCTGCTGCCCGACATGCCGCGCGCAGAAATCATCGCAGCGTCGCTGAACGGTCGTGGTGCGTTGATTCACACGCGCAGCATGGAAGAAGCCTGCGAGATCAGCAACCGCATCGCGCCCGAGCATCTGGAGGTGTCGAGCAGCGAGCCACACCGTTGGGAGCCACTGCTGCGTCATGCCGGCGCGATTTTTCTCGGCGCCTTCACCAGCGAAACGCTGGGCGACTACTGTGCCGGCCCAAACCATGTCTTGCCGACGTCCGGCACGGCGCGCTTTTCAAGCCCGCTCGGCGTCTACGATTTTCAGAAGCGTAGCAGCCTGATCGAGGTGAGCGAGCAGGGCGCACAAACGCTCGGCCCGATAGCCGTCACGCTGGCCGAAGGCGAAGGGCTGTTCGCTCACGCCCGTGCGGCGGCCATGCGGCTGCGCAATTCCAAAGGTTCCTGAACTCAATCTTCAGTCGTTGAGTTCTTCCAGTCCCGCAACCATTCGCGATGTCCGGTATGTTTTCTTTTCCGAGGCGCTGGTCCGCAATTCCGCGAATCTCCGCGCTGACCAATTTAGGCGCGGCGCTCGCTCTCACAGTCCTGTGTACGACCGCTGCCGAAGCCATGACGATTCGCCAGTTCAGGCTGCTCGAAGCCAACGAAAAGAACGGCAAAGCCTACGCTGGCTATTACTTGGTCGGCGTCATGGAGGGTTTGCGGGAAGCAAGCGAAGCGTCGCAACGCGAAGGCCAGAAGCCGCCGTTCTGCGTCGAGAATCGCAAACTCGATCCGGAAATGGCGCGCTCGCTCTACCAGACAGAATTGAAGCGCAACGCGGAAAGTTACGAAGCCGACATGCCTGTGCAGCTCGTTCTGTCGGCAGCCCTTCGCAGCAGCTACCGCTGCACGCACTGACCGACTCGCCACGCGCAACGCGTTTCTTTGCACCCCCCAAAGCCGTTTTGATCGCTCAATGACTTCTCCTGCCTCTGTCGACGTCCCGAACCCCGCGCTGCAACGCTTTCGCGCCGACGTGAAATCCATGCATGCCTACGCGGTGCAAGACGCGCGCGGCATGGTCAAGCTCGACGCGATGGAAAACCCGTTCGGCTTGCCGGCCGCGCTGCAGGCCGAACTGGGTGCCCGGCTCGGTGCCCTGGCCATCAACCGTTACCCCGGCGATCGTGGTGTCGACCTGCAGCGTGCGCTGGCGGCCCACGCCCGGATGCCAGAGGGCTTCGCGCTGATGCTCGGCAATGGTTCGGACGAGCTGATCTCGCTGCTGGCGCTGGCCTGTGACCTGCCGGGTGCCGCCGTGCTCGCGCCAGTCCCGGGCTTCGTGATGTACGCCATGAGCGCGCAGCTGCAGGGTCTCCGGTTCGTCGGCGTGCCGTTGACGGCCGACTTCGAGCTCGACGAAGCGGCAATGCTGGAAGCGATCGCCCGCGAGAAGCCGGCCATCGTCTACCTCGCGTATCCGAACAACCCGACCGCCAATCTGTGGGACGACGGCGTTATCGAGAAAATCGTCGAGGCACAGGGCGCGCAGGGTGGTCTGGTGGTGATGGACGAGGCCTACCAGCCCTTCGCCGGCAAAAGCTACATCGACCGAATCGCAAAACACCGGCACGTGCTGCTGATGCGGACGCTCAGCAAGTTCGGCCTGGCGGGCGTCCGGCTCGGCTACCTGATGGGCCCTGCTGCGCTCATTGCCGAGGTCGACAAGGTGCGCCCCCCTTACAACATCAGCGTGCTGAACTGCGAGTGCGCGTTGTTCGCGCTGGAGCACGCAGAAGTTTTCGAGGCTCAGGCCGAAGCGATTCGTGCAGAGCGCACCAGGTTGCTCACCGCGCTGGAGGCCTTGCCGGGCCTGACCGTCTGGCCGAGCGACGCGAACATGATCCTGGTGCGCATCGACGGGGAACAACAGAGCGGAGCCGACCGTGCCGGAAAGACCTTCGATCGGATGAAGGCACACGGCGTGCTCGTGAAGAACGTTTCTAAAATGCACCCACTGCTCGCGAACTGCCTGCGCCTGACAGTCGGGACCGCCGACGAAAACGCGCAGATGCTCGCAGCGATCCAGAAATCCCTATGAACTCTCCCACGGCACCCGATCAGGTTCTCGCGGCCGCCGCCAGTGCTGCGCCGGGCGCACGCACCGCGTCCGTCACGCGCAACACCGCCGAGACGAAAATCACCGTCAGCGTCAATCTCGACGGCACGGGCAAGGCCAGGCTGTCCACCGGCATCGGCTTTTTCGATCACATGCTGGACCAGATCGCGCGCCACGGATTGATCGATCTCGACATCGATTGCCAGGGTGATTTGCACATCGATGGCCATCACACGGTCGAAGACGTCGGTATCACGCTGGGCCAGGCGGTCGCCAAAGCGATCGGTGACAAGAAGGGCATTCGTCGCTACGGCCACGCGTACGTGCCGCTCGATGAAGCTTTGAGCCGTGTCGTCATCGATTTCTCGGGCCGGCCGGGTCTGGTCATGGACGTGCCGTTCACCAGCGGAATGATCGGCACCTTCGACAGCCAGCTGACCTACGAGTTTTTTCAGGGCTTCGTGAACCACGCGTTCGTGACGCTGCACATCGACAACCTGAAGGGCGTGAACGCGCACCATCAGTGCGAGACGGTGTTCAAGGCGTTTGCGCGTGCCGTGCGTGCCGCGCTCGAGGTCGATCCGCGATCGGTCGGCGTCATCCCATCGACCAAAGGCTCCCTCTGAAAGATTCGAACGGAATGGCCAATACGGTTGCGGTGGTCGACTACGGCATGGGCAACCTGCGCTCGGTGTCGCAAGCGGTGCAGCACGCCGCCGACCAGGTCGGCGTGCAGGTCTTCGTCACTTCCGACCCCGACGTGGTGCGCAAGGCCACGCGCGTGGTGCTGCCGGGCCAGGGCGCCATGCCCGACTGCATGCGCGAGCTCCGCGACTCGGGCTTGCAGGATTCGGTATTGGAGGCAGCCGCCACCAAGCCGCTGTTCGGCGTGTGCGTCGGCATGCAGATGCTGCTGTCGCACAGCCACGAAGGGCCGACCGACGGCCTCGGCCTGATTCCAGGCGACGTCGTCAAGTTCGATCTGGCCGGGAGGATGCAGCCTGACGGCAGCCGCTACAAGGTGCCGCAGATGGGCTGGAACCAGGTTCGCCAGGCGCAGCCGCATCCGGTTTGGGCCGGCGTGCCCGACCAGAGCTACTTCTATTTCGTGCACAGCTTCTACGCGAAGCCGACCGACGCCACGCACAGCGTGGGCGAGGCCGACTACGGCGCGCCCTTCACCGCTGCCATCGCACGCGATAATATTTTCGCCACCCAGTTTCATCCCGAAAAGAGCGCCGACCACGGTTTGCAGCTCTACCGAAATTTTCTCCACTGGAACCCCTGAGCCCCGTTTTTCGGGCTGCCTGCCATGCTGCTGATTCCCGCCATCGATCTCAAGGACGGTCACTGCGTTCGCCTCAAGCAGGGCGACATGGGCCAATCGACCATCTTCAGCGAAGACCCGGCTGCCATGGCGCGCAAGTGGGTCGAGGCCGGCGCGCGGCGCCTGCATCTGGTCGACCTGAACGGCGCCTTTGCCGGCAAGCCGCAGAACCACGCTGCGATCAAGGCGATCCTGCGGGAAGTCGGCGACGAGATTCCGGTGCAACTGGGCGGCGGCATTCGCGACCTCGACACCATCGAGCGCTACATCGACGACGGCCTGCGCTACGTGATCATCGGCACCGCCGCCGTCAAGAACCCGGGTTTCTTGAAGGATGCCTGCGTGGCTTTCGGCGGCCATATCATCGTCGGCCTCGATGCCAAGGACGGCAAGGTCGCCACCGATGGCTGGAGCAAGCTTACCGGGCACGAGGTCGCCGACCTTGGCAAGAAATTCGAGGACTACGGCGTCGAATCGATCATCTACACCGACATCGGTCGCGACGGCATGCTGTCGGGCATCAACATCGATGCCACGGTGCGGCTGGCGCAGGCGCTGACGATCCCGATCATTGCTTCCGGCGGCCTGTCGAACATGGACGACATCGACAAGCTGTGCGCGGTAGAAGCTGACGGCGTCGAAGGCGTGATCTGCGGGCGGGCAATTTACTCGGGTGATCTCGACTTCGCGCTGGCGCAGGCACGCGCCGACGAACTCGGCACGGCCTGAGACTTTGGTCTGACTATTCGGCCTTGACGGCCATCGTCTGCAGGATGGTTTCCATCTGCGGGCTCATCGGCAAATCGATGCTGGTGCCAGACGGCAGCTTGCGCAAGAACCACCGTTTGTATTGCCGCTCGATCTCGCCGTCTTCGGCCAGTGCCTGGAAACTGTCGTTGATCACTTTCGCCAGCTCCGGGTCGCCCTTGCGGAACATCACGCCGTAGGGTTCGTACGACAGAAAGTCGCCGACCACCTGATAGTCGCTCTGCGGATTGGCGCCCTTGTCCTCGGCGATAAAACCGTAGAGCAGTACGTCGTCGGTGGCGAATGCATCGGCCTTGCCCGCCTTCACCAGCCCGAACGATTCGGCATGGTCCGGCGATACGACGATGTTCAGGCTTAGCTTGAATCGCTCGGACAAGTCCCGGATGGCTTTCTCGTTGGTGGTGCCCGCGGTGACGGCGACGGTCTTGCCCGTCAGGTCACGGAAGGTCTTGACCGGCGACCCCTTCTTGACCAGCAGCTTGGTGCCCGAGACAAAGATCGTCGGCGAGAACGCGACGCGCTTCTGGCGCTCGAGATTGCTGGTGGTCGATCCGCACTCGAGATCGACCTGCCCGTTCACCACGGCATCGATGCGCGACGCCGAAGTCACGGGCACCCATTTGATCGCCAGCGTCTTGTGCACCGCGTCGCCCATCGCATCGACCAATTGCTTGCACAGCTCGATCGAATAGCCGATCGGTTCCTTCCGGGACGAAAGGTAAGAGAACGGAATCGACGACTCCCGATAGCCGATGGTCACGGCGCCCGTGCTGCGGGCCTTGGCCAGCGTGCCGCTGACTGTGGCGCCGGCGGCATCCGCTTGAGCGAGTGCGCTCGACATGCCGAGGCCCAGCATGGGAGCGGCGAGCAGCCCTGCGGCCGCCAGCCCCTTGGCTGTTGTCCACGAGAAGATCATGGCGGCGGACTCAGGCATGTGCCGGCTGGGCCAGCGTGGCGGCGCCCTCGGCCTCGATCCGCGCGGCGTTGAGGTCGGCTTCTGCTTCGGGCAGCAATTCGCCCTCCCACTTGGCGACCACGGCGGTGGCAATCGAGTTCCCTACTGCATTGGTCGCGGAGCGCCCCATATCTAGGAAGGTGTCGACGCCCAGGATCAGCAGCAAGCCCGCTTCCGGGATATGGAACTGGTTCAGCGTGGCGGCGATGACCACCAGCGATGCGCGCGGCACGCCGGCCATGCCCTTGGAGGTCATCATCAGGATCAGCAGCATGGTGATCTGTGTGCCCAGTGACAGCGGGATGTTGTACGCCTGTGCGATGAAGAGCACCGCGAAGGTGCAGTACATCATCGAGCCATCGAGGTTGAACGAATAGCCCATCGGCATCACGAAGCTGGAGATCTTGCGTTTGACGCCGAACCGGTCGAGCGCGTCGAGGATCTTGGGGTACGCCGCCTCGGAGCTGGCAGTCGCGAACGACAGCAAGAAGGCTTCCTTGATGAGTACCAGCAGCTTGAAGACCCGCTTGCCGAGGAACACGAAGCCGGCGAACACCAGCACGGCCCACAGCAGAAACAAACCAAGGTAGAAGTCGCCCATGAACACGGCGAACTTCAGCAGGATTTCCAGCCCGTTGACCGCCACCGTTGCGGCCATGGCAGCCAGCACGGCGAGCGGTGCCAGCTTCATGACGTAGCCGGTGATCTTCAACATGGCGTGCGACAGCTCGTCGATCGCCGCGACCAGCGTCTTGGCCTTGTCACCGAGCGAGGCCAGCGCCACCCCGAAGAACATGGAGAACACGACGATCTGCAAAATCTCGTTGTTGGCCATCGCCTCCGCGAACGACTTGGGCACCAGATGGCTGACGAAGTCTTTCAGCGTGAACTTGGAAGTGGCCAGATTGGCCGAGGCACCAATGTCGGGCAGCGGCAGCCCCAGGTTGTGGCCCGGCTGCAGCAGATTCGCCATGACCAGACCGAGGATCAGCGAGATCAGCGATGCGGTCACGAACCAGCCCAGCGCCTTGCCGAAAACGCGGCCCACGGAGGCGGCGTCGCCCATGTGCGCGATGCCCACGACGAGGGTCGAGAACACCAGCGGGCCGATCAGCATCTTGATCAACCTCAGAAATACATCCGACATGATGGAGATGTAGCCTGCGATCTCGGCTGCAGTCTTCTTGTCCGGAAAGCTGTTGAAGATCATCCAGCCGACCAAGATGCCGATGACCATCGCGACCAGGATCCATACCGCCGCTGGCAGTTTTTTCTTCGGTGTCATGTGAGCCCCTCTGTAAGTAGAAATTTGGGAGTTGTCTTCCGGCAGGGATTTCATGCCAAAACCGTGCCTGAGCCAAGTTGCCACCATGCAAATCCGGCCTGCCGTTATGCGGTTTCCTGAGGACCGGCTTGCCGCGCTACCTAGAATCGGAAGCATGCCGATCCAATCCATCCTTTTTCGCGAACAGCCTGCCCTGGCGCTGTCGCTGCCAAGCGGCGATCGCGCGGTGGTGGCGCTGCACGGTGCACACCTGCTGTCGTGGACCACGGCCGACGGCGTCGAGCGCGTCTACCTGAGCCCGGCCGCGCTGTTCGATGGCCAGAGTGCCATTCGCGGCGGGGTTCCGGTGTGCTGGCCGCAGTTCAACCAGCGCGGTCCGCTGCCGAAACACGGCTTTGCGCGGAACCTGCCTTGGGCAGCCGCGCCTGCAGGTCCGGAAACGAAGCCGGGCGACCTGACGCTGGTGCTGCGCGACGACGACACGACCCGCGCGCTGTGGCCGCATGCCTTCGATTTGCGACTCACGATCTCGCTGACGCCGGGCAGCTTGCGCCTGACCCTTTCGGTCTTGAATACCGACAGCGCGCCGTGGAGCTTCGCCGCCGCGCTGCACAGCTACCTGCACGTCGACGACATCGCCGATGTTCGGCTGGAAGGCTTGCAGAGCGCCAAGCGCTGGGATTCGGTGCGCAACGAGCGACACGTCGAGATGGCCGAATCGCTGCACTTCGACGCCGAGTTCGACAGCGTCTACGGCGCACCGGCCGCGCCGCTGAAGCTGGTGCAGCCATCGGGCACGCTGCAGATTGCGCAGAGCGCTAGCTGCACGGAGACGGTGGTGTGGAACCCGGGCGCGGCGCTCAGCCAGAAGATGGCCGACCTGCCCGACGACGGCTACCGACACATGCTGTGTGTCGAAGCGGCGCGCATCGACGAGAACGTGTTGCTGGCGCCCGGCGCGCAGTGGCTGGGCTGGCAGCAGCTCACCGTGCTCTGAATTTCTCTGCTGACCTCGACACAGATTTCTAACGACCGACCCATGCTCGCCAAACGCATCATTCCTTGCCTCGACGTTACCGGCGGCCGCGTCGTCAAGGGCGTCAATTTTCTCGAGCTGCGCGATGCCGGTGACCCGGTCGAGATCGCAGCGCGCTACAACGCGCAGGGTGCCGACGAGCTCACGTTTCTCGACATCACCGCCACCAGCGACGGCCGCGACTTGATCCTGCCGATCATCGAAGCAGTGGCGTCGCAGGTTTTCATTCCGCTGACTGTCGGCGGCGGCGTGCGGACGGTCGAAGACGTGCGCCGGCTGCTGAACGCTGGCGCCGACAAGACCAGCTTCAATTCGGCCGCCATCGCCAACCCGCAGGTGATCGACGAGGCCTCGCACAAGTACGGCGCGCAATGCATCGTGGTCGCGATCGACGCCAAGCGTCGCAGCGC
>CAXTCC010000062.1:0-17701 GCA_964242015.1 uncultured Variovorax sp. | reverse complement strand
CGCCAGGAACATGCCGGTCGATTCGATCATCACCACGATCATCACCAGCGTCATGGTGAAGATCAGGAACGGATCGAATTGCGGCATGCCGAAGTGGAAGGGCAACACCACATCGACCCAGGCCGCCTTGCCGACCTTTTCGAAGGTCATGATGCCCATGGCCGTCGCGACCACGGCGCCGATGACGATGCCGAGCAGCACCGAGATGTTGGCGACGAAGCCCTTGGCAAACTTGACGATCAGCAGGATGGACACCAGCACCAGTGCCGCGATGCCGATGCCGGTGAGGTCTGCGTACTTGGGATTGGGCACGGTCGGCACGATCGACAGGCCCTTGGGCACAGGGGGAATCGCGCTGCCGGGCGAAGTGACGTCGGCCAGCCACTTGGTGTAGGCAGGGTCGACCACATTGGGCGCGGTGGGGCCGAACGGATTGCCGAAGATCCAGTTGATGCCGACCCGCATCAGGCTGATGCCGATGACCGCAATGATGGTGCCCGTGACCACCGGCGGAAAGAACCGCAGCATGCGGCTCACCAGCGGGGCGATGAGTATCGAGATGATGCCGGCGCCGATGATCGAGCCGAACAGCAATTGCGCGCCGGCCTGCCCGCCGTTGGCATTGGCGATAGCCACCATGGGCGCGACGGACGCGAAGGTCACGCCCATCATCACCGGCAGCTTGACGCCGAACCACTGCGTCGCGCCGAGCGACTGGATCAGCGTGGCGATGCCGCAGCAGAACAAGTCTGCGGAAATCAGCAGCGCGACCTCGTCGGGACTCAGCTTGAGTGCACGGCCGACAATCAAAGGCACCGCAACGGCGCCGGCATACATCACCAGTACATGCTGCAGGCCGAGGGCGGCGAGCTTGCCGGCGGGTAGGCGTTGGTCCACAGGGTGAACCGAGGAAAGCGCAGCCGAAGATGCTGCGGACGAGAGTGAAGCCGTCATTCCGATATCTCCTGTTCACCAATTTGTACGCGAAACTGTATACAAAGCATCGGATTTGCTGGATAGCGAAAACCCGGACGCGTCGCGGCGCCGATTTGTTTTTGTGGCGCCGCAAAGGCGCAAATGCAAGCTTCAGGCCAGCGGGGCGGCGGTGGTTGCGTTTCATTTGAAACCGGCGCGGCTTCAACTGCATTGGCTTGGTGGCGACGCGCAACGCATGCGCAACCTGCGCCGCCGAAAGTGAGGCCCAGCGCAAGACCGCCAGACCCGCCGTGTCGATGCGTGTTCACCAAGGACGCCGCCATGCTCTTCCAGCCGTTTCGACTCCCTCGATCGATTCAACGCGTTCGAATCCTGACGTTCCCCCGCGCCGGCCTCTCGTCGGCCCTGTGGGCGCTGGCCGGCGTGACGACCATGGCGGCCATGCTGCCGGCGGCTGCCGAGTCGGTCCAGACTGCCTTTGCTGCCGAGAACGCAGCTGCCATGGACAAGATGATGGCGGGTATGGACGTCAAGCCGAGCGGCGATGTCGACCATGACTTCACCGCCATGATGATCCCGCACCACCAGGGTGCCATCGAGATGGCGCAGGCCGAACTGCGCTACGGCCGCAACGAGCAACTGCGCCGCATCGCGCAGGAAATCATCGTCGACCAGCAGCAGGAAATCGCCGCCATGAACCTGGCGCTCGGCCAGCCGCTACCGCCCTCGGCGCCTGCGCCGACCCAGTTCACGCCAGCGCCCACCCAGTCGACGCCAGCCGGCATGGCGCACCACCACTCGATGGGTTCGATGCCCTCGATGCCCTGATCTGCCCGACACACAACCACCCGAGAGTCACTCATGAATCGCCTCAATCTTCAATCGATCGCCCGTCCTCTCTTCGTCAGCACGTTGCTGAGCGCCGCGATCGGCCTCGCGTTCAGCATGGCTGCACCGTTGGCCCAGGCCGGACAAGCACCCGGCGCCGCTGCCGTCGCCGATGTTCCGGTAAGCCATCGCGACCGCGTCTACGCCGCCGAACAGTTCTCCAACACCGTTTCGGTGACCGATCCGGTCGACAACAAGCTGCTGGGCGTGATCCGCCTGGGCGATCCTTCCCCCGGCAACTTCAGTCCGCTCTACAAGGGCCAGGTGCTGGTGCATGGCATGGGCTTTTCGCCAGATCACAAGACACTCGCGGTGGTGTCCATCGGCTCCAACTCGGTGACCTTCATCGACACCGCCACCAACGCGGTCAAGCACACGACCTATGTGGGGCGTTCGCCGCACGAGGCCTTCTTCACGCCCAACGGCAAGGAGCTATGGGTCACGGTTCGCGGCGAGAACTACGTGTCGGTGATCGATGCGAAGACCTTCGAGGAGAAGACCCGCATCGTCACACCGGGCGGCCCCGGCATGCAGATCTTCTCGCCCGATGGCAAGTACGGCTACGTGTGCTCGTCGTTCAACCCCGAGACGGTGGTCGTGGACGTGGCCTCGCACAAGATCGTCGGCCATGTGAAGCAGGAGAGCCCCTTCTGCCCGAACATCGCCGCCACGCCGGACGGCAAGCAGGTCTGGTTCACGCTGAAGGACGTCGGCCGCACCCAAGTCTTCGATGCGCGACCACCGTTCGCGTTGATCAAGAGCTTCGACACCGGCCCGATCACCAACCACGTGAATTTCGCGCGCACTGCGGGCGGCACCTTCGCGTACGTGACCATCGGTGGGCTGAACCAGGTCAAGGTGTTCCGAACGGATGATTTCTCGCAGGTCGCGACGATCCCGGTCGGCAAGCTGCCGCACGGTGTCTGGCCCTCGGGCGACGGCTCGCGCATCTATGTCGGTCTGGAGAACGCCGATGCGCTGGCCGTCATCGACACCGCCACCAACACCGTTGTCGGCAACGTGCCGATCGGTCAGGCGCCGCAGGCCATCGCCTATGTGCCCGATGCGGTGCCAAAAGGCGAAGGCACGCAGGGACTGCAAGCGTTGGGGGTTGCAGGCCAGACCGCTCACCTGGTGCTGCATTCGCTACAGGACGGCACAAGTGCAGGTGCAGGCGCAAGTCCAGGTGGATCCGACGAGCCGACCAGTGTGTCGCTGTTCGATCAGGGATTGACGCAAGTTCTGCAGGCTTCGGCGACCGGTCTCAAGGCGAAATCGCCTTACGTTCTTGCGCTCGCCGATCAGCCGGATGGCAGCGGGGCCTTGCAGCCGTTGGCCAACTTCACGACCAACCCGGCCGGCTCGGCGATCGTCAACGCCATCGGTCCGATCCGGCAGATCGTGCAGGGCGCATCGGGTGACGACAAGCGCCGCTATCTGATGATCGCGCCGGTTGTCGACGGCAAACCCGGTATGCCCGTGCAGGTACAGGTACAGGTACAGGGGAGCTGAGCGTGCAATGGGCGGGGCGGACCGGCCAGGCTTTGCACTCGCGCGCTCAGTTCAACGCTTCGACCTGCATGTCGAACACATACCCCGCACCGCGCTCGGTGCGAATGAACCGCGGTGCCGAAGCATCGATCTCGATCTTGCGGCGCAGCCGGAGGATCTGAACGTCGATCGAGCGGTCGTACACCTCGGCACCGTGCAGGCGCGACAACTCCAGCAACTGGTCACGCGACAGCACGCGCTGGGGGGCTTCGCACAATGCCAGCAGCAGGTTGAACTCACCGTTGCTCAACTCGACGCGGCGGCCGTCCGGCGCGGTCAGGCGGCGCATGAGCAGGTTCAACTCCCAGCCGGCGAAGCGATAGGCGCGGCGGGTGGCTTCGCGGGCCGGCGCGGCACCGTCGGGCGGCGCCTGGCAGCGCCGCAGCACGGCACGGATGCGGGCGAGCAGCTCGCGGTTGCTGAAGGGCTTGGTGACATAGTCGTCGGCAGCGATCTCGAGTCCCATGACGCGGTCCGCCTCATCGCGTTTGCCGGTCACGATGATCACCGGCACAGCACTGGTCTCGCGCAGCTTGCGTGCCAGCTGCATGCCGTCTTCGCCTGCCAGGCGCAGGTCGAGCATCACCAGGTCGATCACCTCTTCCGCCAGCGCGCGGGACATCTCCGCGCCCGACCCCGCAGTGGTCACGCGCATGTCGTTTTCGGTGAGGTACTCACCGAGCAATTCACGGATGGCCGCGTCGTCGTCGACGACCAGGATGTGCGGTGGGCTGGGTGCGATCGCTGGGCTCATGAGCGTCGAGTCTGAGGCAAGGTCGACTCGACGAGCTTACGACCGCGTTACCGGTCGGGTTACAGATGAAACGCAGCCACCGCCGCTGCGACATTGCGCCGGTATGCACGCCGCTCCCAATGAATGCATGTCGACAATTCTGATCATCGATGAAGATAGCGCCATGCGAGAACTGCTTGGCGAATGGCTGACGGCCCAAGGCTACCGTGTGATCGGCCGGCCCGACGGCAGCGGGCTGCGCGCACCCGGCGTCGATCTGGTGGTGGTCGACGTGCCCAACCTGCGCACCCAGGGTGCCGAGAGGGTCAGCGAGGTGCAGGCGAACTATCCCCTGGCACGACTGATCGGCATGTCGACGCGCTTGGCCAGGAGTCTGCTCGGGCAGTCCGCGGCAGCGAGCGCACTGGGTGTACGGCGTCTGATCGCCAAACCCTGCACGCGCGACGAACTGCTTCAGGCCGTCGCCGATGCCCTCGGCGAGCCTCGCTGAATGGGCACTCGCGCCAGATCGAGCGAGCGGCTGCGGCGCGGAATCATCGCCGCTGGCGGGTTGCTGATCGCAGCCTTCATCGGTTCGGCTGTGTACGACAGCTGGCGCCTGCACCAGCAGGTGATGTTGGCCAATTCGCGCGAGTTGACCAACCTCGCCAATGCGCTCGCGGCGCAGGCGGGCCACACCGTTCAATCGGTGGATGTGCTGCTCGCGGACACCGCCGCCTGGTATGGCACCGTGGGCACCGGCATGTCGCCGGAAGCGGTGCAGCAGGCTTTGGCGCAGCGTGCCATCACGGCACCGGAGGTGAGCGTCGTGACGGTGGTCGACGCCAAAGGCATGCAGCGCGTGCGCTCGCGCGCGACGGCCGAACCGCTCGCCGAGGTCGGCGATCGACCTTACTTCCAGGCGCAACGTGACCGGGCCGACGTCGGCTTGTTCATCAATCCACCGTTGATCACCCGCACCGAGGGCGTACTCGCACTGGTCATGTCGCGGCGACTGAATGACCGCGACGGCGCCTTTGCCGGCGTGGTCACGGCGCTGGTCAATCTCGACCGCTTGCAGGCCATGTACATGGCGATCCATCCGGGCAAGCGCAGCGCGATGCTGTTGACGCTGGAGGACGGCACGTTGGTGATCCGGCAGCCGCCGGTGCCCGGTTTGACCACCGCGTATCCCGAACTGGCCGCGCTCAAGAGAGGGCTGCGGCTCGATCGCACCGTCAGTCCGATGGACGGAAAATCCAAGCTCGTGGTTGCCGTCGGTGTCGATACCCGGCCGCTGATCCTGGCCATCACGCGCGATGAAGAAGAAGCGCTTCAGCCTTGGTACGACGAGGCCTGGAGCGGTGCCATTCGCACCGTGTTGCTGTCGTTGCTGGTGATGCTGACCATCGTCGCGCTGTTGCGGCAACTGCGTCGTCTCGAGCGAGGCGAATTGGCGTTGCGCCAGAGCGAAGAGCGCTATGCGATGGCGATGGAAGCGGCCAACGAAGGCCATGCCGAATGGAACATTCAGCAAGACACCGTCTTCCTGTCGGAACAGTGGCGTGCGCTGCATGGCATCGATCTTCTCGCGCTGATCCTGAAGTCGACGGATCTGATCGGTCGCGTGCACATGCATCCGGAAGACAGGTCGTTGGTGAGAGCGGCGGTCGAAGACCACCTGGCCGGCCGCACCGAGGCGATCGAGTTGGAATACCGCGTGCGTGATGCAGATCGCGATTGGCGGTGGGTCCACGCCCGCGGCCGTTGTGTGCGCGATGCCGACGGCGCACCACGGCGCCTGTTCTGTGCAGCCACCGACGTCAGCGCGCGAAAGCAGGCCGAAGCAGACAAGACGTCGCTGGAGGCGCGCTTGCAGCAGACCCAGCGATTGGAGGCGCTGGGTACGCTCGCAGGCGGCATCGCGCACGACTTCAACAACATCCTTGCGGCCATCCTCGGGTTCGGCGAGATGGCGCAGCAGAACGCGCCGAATGGCAGTCCGCAGCGCCGCCACATCGATCGTGTGCTCCAGGCCGGCGCGAGGGCGCGGCTGCTGGTCAAACGCATCCTGGACTTCAGCCGAAGCGGCGTGGCCGAGCGCACCCGGGTGGACGTACAGGGGCTGGTCGAAGAGGTCGTGGCCATGTTGACGCCGTCGCTGCCCACGGCGATACGGGTCGATGTGCAACTGAACGCTGACCATGCCGTCGTGCTGGGCGACGCGACCCAGCTCTATCAGGTCGTGATGAACCTGTGCACGAACGCCGTGCAAGCCATGGGCGAGAGCGGCGTGCTCGGGCTGCGCCTGGAACGGGTGGACGTCTGGCAGCGCCGATCGCTGTTGCAAGGCGACATCGGGCCCGGCGCCTACCTGCGGCTCGACGTGAACGATACCGGCGTCGGCATCTCTCCAGAGGTGCTGCAGCGGATGTTCGATCCGTTCTTTACCACCAAGCAGGTAGGCGAGGGCACGGGCCTCGGGCTTTCAGTGGTGCATGGCATCGTCGCTGATCTGAATGGCGCCATCGATGTCTTTTCCGGCGACGGGCACGGCACGCGCGTCGCGCTGTGGCTGCCATTGACCGCGGGCCAGCAGCAGCAGCCGTTGGCGCCGGCGCCGACGCGCACAGCGGACTGGCCGCGTGGCAACGGCGAAGTCGTCATGGTGGTGGACGACGAGCAGGCGCTGGTCGAAATGGCCGAGGAATTGCTCGCCGACCTGGGGTACGAACCGGTGGGTTTCAGTTCGAGCGAGAGCGCGTTGCAGGCGTTCGAGACCGACCCGGCACGCTTCGATGCGGTGCTGAGCGACGAGATGCTGCCGGGCATGCCGGGCAGCGAACTCGCGGCCAGGCTGCATGCACGGTGGCCGGCGTTGCCGGTGTTGCTCATGAGCGGCCGTGTCGACACCGCGCTGGAGCAACGGGCGCGCAACGCCGGCGTCGCTGCGCTGTTGCACAAGCCGCTTACCTTGCGGGAGCTGGCCGACCACCTGGCGCACTCGCTGGGCAAGCGCACGCTGCCCTGAACGGCCGGCGGTTTCATCTGAAATCCGGACCGTTTCAAACGCAGCGCTGTCGTGCCTGCATGCAATCGCATCGCAACTTCTGAGGATGAAAGTAGAGGCACTGAGAAAGACGCCGACGGACACCGAAGCATCGACGTCGCTCAGTGAACAGCAAGGAACGCCGTACTCCGTGTCGGTCGACGTCAGCCTTTCCTCCATCAGACGCACAAGGAAAATCATCATGAAGAAACTCAACTCGGCCTTGGCCATCGCTGCGGCGGTACTCGTTCTCGCCGCCACCAACGCATCCGCGCAGAGCTTGACCCGCGCAGAGGTCAAGGCACAGCTCGCGGCAGCGCAGGCCAGCGGCCAGCTCAACGCTTTGAACGGGCAAGACAGTGGATCGGCCTATCTGTCGGCGCACTTCCATTCGACCGAACCCCGCTCCGAGGTCAAAGACGGCGTGAAGCAGGCAGAAGCGGACGGCACGCTCGGCGTACTCGACAGGACCGACAGCGGCTCGGCCTATCTGTCTCGCCACTTGATGTTGAACGAGCCCCGCACCCAGGTGAAGGCCGAACTCGCCTCGGCAGAAAAGAACGGCACGCTGAATGAATTCAATGGGCAAGACAGCGGATCGTTCGCGCTCACAGCGATGCGGGCCCATGCCTCCACGGCAACCGCATCCGCTGCAATGCCGATCGTGGCGACGTCGCATTGAGCGGCCTGCACAGCGCAGAAATCGTCAACAACCGACAACAGAACAACATATCCCCAAGGAACCCGATCATGCTCAATCGCCGTCTTTTCTCTGCCTCGATCGCCGCTGCTGCGGCGACGTCGATGTTGTCCAGCATGGTCGGGGCGCAGACCCTCGGCGCCGCGCGCAATGTGGTGCTGGTGCATGGCGCCTACGCCGACGGCTCCAGCTGGGCACGAGTCATCCCGCTGTTGCAGCGGGTGGGCCTGAAGGTCACGGCGGTGCAGAACCCGTTGTCGTCCTTCGCGGACGATGTGGCTGCGACGCGTCGAATCCTGGCGTTGCAGGACGGGCCGACAGTCCTTGTCGCGCATTCGTACGGCGGCATGGTCATTTCTGAAACCGGCATCGACCCCAAGGTCACTGCACTGGTCTACATCGCAGCGCGCGCGCCTGATGCGGGAGAAGACTACGCCGCACTGGCCGCGAGGTTTCCGACGCCACCGGCGAGTGCCGGACTGGTGTGGGCTGACGACTTCGGCCAGCTCAACGAAGAGGCCTTCGTACGCGACTTCGCAGGCGATCTCCCGCCGGGAGAAGCGCGTGCGTTGTGCGCCGTGCAAGGGCGTGTCGCCCGCTCGCTGTTCTCGTCGCGAACCACCGCCGCAGCGTGGCGCTCCAAGCCGAGCTTCTATGCCGTGTCGACACAAGACCGCACGATCTCTACCGAGCTCGAACGCTTCATGGCCCGGCGCATGAAGGCTCAGACGATCGAAATCGCGTCGAGCCACGTCTCGTTGTTGTCGCATCCGGCCGAAGTCGCCGGGCTGATCATCTCCGCGGCAAGGGGCGCCGCGTAATCAGAGTTCCCGCTCCGGAATGAACGGTCCGATCAGCCGCAACCAGAGCCGCTGCCAGGCCGTTGTCTCAGGTGGCACGTCGTAGACGGTGCTCGTGCCGTCGTCGTTCCTTTCGAGCCATTCGACGTTTTGTCCATCGGCGCTCAGGCGCAACTGGTAAGAGCTGCCGGCATCGCCGAACCCATCCAGCTGATGCGCCATTTCCGGGCTGTCGATGACGAGGCCGAGTTCGGTGTTGAGCAAGGCCGAACGCTGATCGAGGTTCATCGAACCCAGGAACACCTGCTTGTGGTCGACGATCGCGTTCTTCATGTGCAGCGCCCCCGTGCGGTGGCCGAAGATACCGAGCTTGTGGCGCTTCACGCTCAACGAGGGGCTCAGCTCCCACACGCGCACACCGGCTTTCAGAAGCGCCTTGATGTGCGCCTCGTAGCCCACGTAGACCCATGCCTCATCGGTCGATGCGAGCGAGTTGGTAATCAACTCGACCGTGATGCCGGCCTGCTTCGCATCGGCAAGGCTCATCACCGCACTGTCGCTCGGCACGAAGTAGGGCGACACCATCTTGATGCTGCTGCGTGCCGTCTTGAACCAGGCGATGACCGCTTCGGTCACCGTTCCTCTGGCCGCATCCTGCCGGTCGTTGAATGCATCGATCTTGCTGACCGGGTCGAACACGACGCGCGCTTCCGCCAGGATCAATGGACTCAGGTTGCCGGACGCGAGTTCGAACGGCAGGTTCAACATCGGCACCAGGTCGTGCGGCAACTGGTCCGGCTCGCCGTCGCTCGGATTGCGAGGCCGGCCGTCGGCAGGAATCTCGCTGGCCAGCGGCGGTGCCGCGCTCGCAGTGCTGCGCTCGAAGGCTTGTTGGAGCTCGGCATCCGTCGCGCCGCTGCGCGCGATGCTGCGCACCGGGAACACCGCGTCGCTGTTCCAGTACACATCGAACGCATGCGACAGATCGCGCACCAGCGGACCGGCGACGAAGGTGTCCATGTCGATGAAGTTGCTGCCTGCCGCGTTCATCACGTACTCGTCGGCCATGTTGCGGCCACCCGCCACGGCGGCGGCGTTGTCTGCGATGAAGAGCTTGTTGTGCATGCGTCGGTTGACGCGGGAGAAGTCGAAGCCGGAACTGATGAAGCGCGTGACGTCGTTGCCGCGTCCGGCCGGAAACGGGTTGAAGAGGCGCACCTCGACGTTTGGATAACTTGCGAGACCCAGCAGAAGTTGGTCTTCTCCGGCGGTGTACAGGTCGTCGATGAGCAAACGGACGCGGACTCCTCTGGCAGCCGCGTCGCGCAGTGCCCGCATCAGTGCGCGACCGGTGTTGTCGCCTTGCAGCAGGTAGTACTGAACATCGAGGCTGCGGGTCGCGAGCTTCGTCAGCTCGATGCGCGTCGCGAAGGAGTTGGGGCCGTAGGGCTGCAACCTGAAGCCCGATCGGCCATCGCCCGGCTCCGACGGCAGCACCTTCTGCGTGATGGCCGCGATTGGCGTTTGTGCGTAGTCGGCGATGGCGGCGGTCGGTGCCGACGGTGGCAGCCGCGGCAGGCCGGCGCACGCGGTCAGCACCGTGGCGATGGCCAACAGCAGGGCCGATCGCGCTGCAGCGGCGCAGCGTGCGATGCGAGAGCGGAGGGCGCTTGTAGTCACTGCAGGATCACTCGCGCCAATTTTGCTGCCTATCGAGAAGGGCGGCGCGTCTTGCTCGCGGTTTTGGCCGGAGCTTTCGGCGCTGGGGACTCGGCAGTCTGCGCTTCTTTGTAGAGCGGTACCGGGTTCAGTTCTGCATCCCCCGGCGCCAGGACCGAATCGTCGACGATCGACATCAGGATCTCGACCAGGCGGGCCCGTTGCGCTTCGGAGAACGGCGAAAGCTTGAGCACTTCCATGAACCACAGGCCTTCGGTCGCGGCATGGACCAGCGCAGCGCGATCGAAGCCGATGTCGACCGCGATCTGCGGGAAGCGCTCTTTCCAATAGCGGCGGATCGGGTCGGCGGATTCCTTCAACATCGAGCCGGCCGACAACATGCGGGTCGTCAGCGTGTCGTTGCCGGCCCGGTCGTAGACCGACGACATCACGTACGCCTTCAATGCGCGGCTCGGCGACTGCGGCAGCTGCGCGGCCTCCACCTTGCGCGCTTCCACCAGCCGCGTGACGATCGTCTCGTTGGCGGCCGTCAGCAAGTCTTCCTTGAAAGGGAAGTGATACAGCAAGCCGCCCTTGCTGACCCCTGCACGTTCAGCCACGGCGTCGAGCGTCACGGCAGGCGCGCCGATCTCCTTCACCAACGCCAATGTGGCATCGAGGATCTTGTCGCGTGCGCTGGGTCGGCCGCGCTTGGCGGCGGCTTTGGGCGTGTCGTTGGGCATGTCCATGAGATGCGGGTTGGTGGCGTTTACAAGCCAGATACTGTAGCGTACAGTCTAGACGGTACAGTAATTGCATGCGCTGGCAGGACTTGCGGTTTCCGCGAGGCAACATTTTTTAAGGTTCAAATGACATTCAAAGCACTGAAACACGGGTTGGCAATGGTCGCTGTGGTTGCGGCGACGCTGGCACCTTTTGCCGCGCATGCAGACAAGCTGGCCGACGTCCTGAAGCGCGGTTATCTGATCGTCGGCACCACAGGCGCCACGCCGCCGTTCGGATTCAAGGACGACAAGGGCGAGCTGCAGGGCTTCGACATCGACATGAGCCGCCTCATCGCCAAGGCGCTGTTCGGCGATGCGACCAAGATCAAGTTCGAAGTGCTCAGCAACGATGCACGCTGGCCCGCACTGCAGAACGACCAGGTCGACATGCTCGCGCACTCGGCCACCATCACGCCGTCGCGTCTCGTTCGCGTGGGCTTCACGCCGCGCTACTTCGACACGGGCGTCACGGCCGTCGTCGCCAAGGACTCGAAGATCAAGACGATCGCCGACCTCAACAACACCGGCGTGACGCTCGCGACGCTCACCGTTCCCGAGCAGATCGACATCGCCAAGCTGATGGCGCCGAAAGCGACGATCGCCAGCTTCGCGTCGGTCGACCAGCAGTCGCTCGCATTGCGCTCCGGACGCGTGCAGGCCTTCTTCGTCGATCTGCCGATCGGCATGTACTACGCCGCCACCAATGCCGACCTCAAGGTCATCCCGGAGACCTTCGGCGGCTACCAGAACTACGGCATTGCCTACAAGCTGGGCGAGCTCAGCTGGAAGCAGTTTCTCGATGGTTTCGTCACCGATCTGACGACTGGCTATTCGTACATCCAGTACACCGCGATGTACAAGAAATACTTCAAGACCAACCCGCCGCCACAGCGCGACTACAAGATCCAGATGCCGAGCTGATGCGACGCGAATGACCTTCGACATCGATCGACTGCGCCGGGACACGCCCGGTGTCGCGCACCGCGTGCACCTCAACAATGCGGGCGCCGCGCTGATGCCCACGCCGGTGCTCGACGCGATGGTCGGCTATCTGCGGCGCGAGGCGGAGATCGGCGGCTACGAGGCGGCATTCGAATCGGCAGCGCGCCTCGACAGCGTGTACGACAGCGTCGCGCGCCTGGTCGGTGCATCGCGCGACGAGATCGCACTGACCGAGAACGCGACGGTCGCGTGGCAGATGGCGTTCTATTCCATACCGTTCAAGAAGGGCGACCGCATCCTGACGGCGCGCGCAGAATACGCCGCCAACTACGTGGCGTTTCTGCAGGTCGCCCAGCGCACCGGTGCGGTGATCGATGTCGTGCCGGACGACGAGAACGGCGTGCTCGATGCGGCCGCGCTCGAACGAATGATCGACGACCGCGTGCGCCTCATCGCGGTCACCTGGGTGCCGACCAACGGCGGGCTGGTGAACCCGGCAGCCTCCATCGGCAAGATCGCCCGTGCGCACGGCATCCTGTATTTGCTCGACGCGTGCCAGGCTGTCGGCCAGATGCCGATCGATGTGCAGGCACTCGGCTGCGACATGCTGACGGCCACCGGTCGCAAGTTCTTGCGCGGTCCGCGCGGCACCGGTTTTCTCTACATGCGGCGCGAGTTGATGCTGCAATCGGAGCCGCCGATGATCGATCACTTCGGCGCGCCGTGGGTCGCGCGAGATCGCTACGAACTGCGCACCGATGCACGCCGCTTCGAGACCTGGGAAAACAACTACGCGGCCCGGCTCGGCCTCGGTGTCGCCGTCGACTACGCCTTGGACATCGGCTTGCCCGAGATCGAGGCGCACTGCCGGGCGAAAGCGAAAGAGCTGCGCCAGGCGCTGGCCAAGATCGACGGTGTGACGGTTCATGACCTGGGGCCCGACCCGGCTGCCATCGTGTCGTTCACGGTGCGTGGGCTCGACGCGCTCGCGGTCAACGGGCAGCTCTACCGGGCCGGCATCAATGTCAGCCATTCGAAGCCGTCTGCGACCCTGCTCGATGCACTGGCGCGCGATCTGCCGACGGTGGTCCGGGCATCGCCGCATTACTACAACACGTCTGAAGAGATCGGCACTTTGGTTGCAGCGATCAGGGCGATGCTTTGAACGCGATGCACCAAGCGATTGCGAAGCGCACAGTGAGGCACCGCGCCGGGCACTGATGTCGGGCGTGAGGACCGCATGAGAGAGCAAAAGTACCTCGATCTATTTACTGTACCGGCCGGACGGTTAGGCCCGGTCCTTGCATGCGACGGGAGAGTCAATGAAGTTCAACGAAAGTGAGGCAGCGGTGATGTGTGGATTCAACTGCGAAAAGAGAGACAGTGAGAGCGACGGGGCAACGTGCCGGGCTCTATGGCCCACGGGCACACGGGAGGCTCGGCGTGTTTGACTGGAATGTTCTCGAGAGCAGCCGCGAGGCACTGCTCGAAGGTCTGGTCCTGACACTCGAGCTCTCGGTGCTGGCCGGCGTACTGAGCCTGGTCGGCGGCCTGGTCCTGGGCATCGTGCGAACCAAGGTCAAGGGCGCCGTCGCCGGCGTGCTCACCGCCTACGTCGAAGTGATGCGCAACACGCCATTGCTGGTCACGTTGTACCTGGTGTTCTTCGGGCTGCCGATGATCGGCTTCGCGTTGCCGACCTTCGCCAGCGTGGTGCTGGTGCTCGTGATGCAGCACATCGTCTTCGTATCGGAGATCTTGCGTGGCGGCTTTCTCTCGGTACCGCTGGCGCAGATCGAAGCAGCGCGGGCCCTGGGCATGCGACCGCTGGCGATCTTTCGCATCGTGCAGTTCCCGCAGGCGTGGTCGGCTTCGGTGCCGGCGCTGATCGGCGCACTCATCCTGCTGGTGCACGACACCTCGCTGGGCGCAGCCGTGTCGCTGGTCGACCTGACCATGGCGGCCAAGGTGATCTCGCAGCGCACCGCATCGAGCTTCGAGCCCTTCGTCGCCATCGCGGTGCTGTATTCGATCGTCTCGTTCCTGCTGAGCCGGTTCGGCAACTTCTTCGAACGCCGCAGCAAGATTGCGCGATAGGCAGCCATGGAACTCCAACTCCTCCTCAACGCCGCGCCGCTGCTCGGCAAGGCGCTCGTACAGACGCTCTACATTTCGCTGTTCGCGATCTGCCTGTCGTTCTTCCTCGGATTTCTGCTGGCGGAAGTGAGCATCCTCGGCGGTCGCACTGCAGCCTTCATCACGCGCTGCGTGATCGAAGCCGTGCGCGGCGTGCCGCTGCTGGTCTTCGTCTTCCTCGTCTACTACCTTCTGCCGAAGCTCGGCCTGAACGTCGAGACGATGTACTCCGGATGCATCGCGTTGTCGGTGTTCTTCGCCGTCTATGTGGCGGAGATCTTCCGGGGTGCATTCCGCACGATCTCCAAGGTGCAGACCGAAGCCGGCATGGCGCTCGGCATGAGCGCCTGGAAGATCCAGGTCATCGTGTTGCTGCCCCAAGCGCTGCGTATCGCGCTGCCCTCGCTGATGAACCTGGCGGCCATCGTGATCAAGGCCACCTCGGTGGTGTCGATCATCGGCGTGTGGGAGTTGACGCTCGCCACGCAAGAGCTGGTCATGCGCACGCTGGCTCCATTCACCTTCTTCATCGCCGCGCTGGTGATGTATTTCATCCTGTGCTACGGCACGGTGCGCAGCGCGACCTATCTGTCCGTCCGGCTCAACAAGTCCCAGCGGGCCTAAAGGCAAAAGCCAAATGATCTCTGTTCAAAACCTATCCAAGTCGTTCGGCCCGAACATGGTTCTCAAGAATCTTTCGTTCGAGGTCGAGAAGGGCAAAACGGCCGTGCTGCTCGGCAAGAGCGGCTCCGGCAAAAGCACGATGCTGCGCTGTCTGAACCTGCTCGAACATTGGGACGAAGGGCAGATCGAAGTCGACGGCAAGCCACTGGGTCGCAGCAAGACCGCCAACGGGGAATGGAAGCGCTGGAACGCCAGGGAAGAAGCCGAAGCGCGCCAGCGAATCGGCATGGTGTTTCAGCAGTTCAACCTGTTCCCCCATATGACGGTACTGCAGAACGTGATGTGCGGACCCAAGCGAATCCTCGGGCAAGACGAAGCGTCGTCGCGCAAGCTGGCACTGCAGCTGCTCGACCAGGTCGGCCTCGGCGCCAAGAAGGATGCGTACCCTGCATTCCTGTCGGGTGGGCAGCAGCAGCGCGTGGCCATTGCCCGTGCCCTGGCGATGCGCCCGACCGTGCTGTTGCTCGACGAAATCACCTCGGCGCTCGACCCTGAACTGGTGGGGGAAGTGCTCGAAGTGGTGCGTGACCTGAAGCGCAGCGGCCTGACCATGGTCTGCGTGACGCACGAGATTCACTTTGCGCAGGACGTCGCCGACCAGGTCATCTTTATCGAAGAAGGCCAGCTCGTCGAAGAGGGCGCGCCGGCAGAAATCCTGGTGCGACCGACCACCGAAAAGATGCGCAAGTTCCTGACCCGCTTCCATGCGCGCACCGGCGGCGCACCGACACCCGTCTGAATTCCCTCGACAACTCAGCAACCCTCAACTTACCTTTGCGAGACCCCATGAAACTCAAATCATTGCGGCAGTGGCTCCTTGTTTTCGCGGCATTCGTCGGAGGCTTTGCGCCGTTCCTGGCGCACGCCGACAAACTGGCCGACGTGCTCAAGCGCGGCTACCTCATCGTCGGCACCACGAGCTCGACCCCGCCCTTCGGCTTCAAGGACGAGAAGGGTGAGTTGACGGGCTTCGACGTCGACATGAGCCGCCTGATCGCCAAGGCCCTGTTCGGCGACGCGACCAAGATCAAGTTCGAATTGCTGAGCAACGAAGCGCGCTGGCCCGCGTTGCAAAACGACCAGGTCGACATGGTGGCGCAGTTCGCGACCATCACCCCGTCGCGGCTGGTACGGGTCGGCTTCACGCCGCGTTATTTCGACACCGGCATGACGGTGGTCGTGCAGAAGAACTCGAAGATCAAGACGCTCGCCGACCTGAACGATCCGGCCATCACCCTCGCATCGTTGACGGTACCGGAGCAGATCGACCTCGTGAAAGGCATGGCGCCGAAGGCGACCTTGGCCAGCTTTTCTTCGGTGGACCAGCAATCGCTCGCCTTGCAGTCCGGCCGCGTCCAGGCCTTTCTGGTCGACCTGCCGATCGGCATCTACTACGCTGCCAACAACCCCGACATCCGCGTGATCCCGGAGCTTTACGGTGGCTTCCAGAATTACGGTATCGCCTACAAGCTGGGCGAGCTCAGCTGGAAGCAGTTTCTGGACGGCTTCGTCACCGACCTGACCAGCGGCTACTCGTACATCCAGTACACCGCGCTCTACAAGAAGTACTTCAAGGTGAGCCCGCCGCCGCAGCGCGACTACAAGATCCAGATGCCCAGCTGACCCTGCGCATCGGTTGATTCGCGCATCGCGCGACAGCGGCACAGCGTCGACGAACGCTGTCCCCGCGAAGTTCTCGTTTCCTTTCCGAAAGTAACCATGAATCAAGCTCCTGCCCAGGTAGGCGACGCCGTGGGCGACATCGACACGCCTGCGCTCATCCTCGACCTCGACGCGTTCGATCGCAACATGCAGAAGATGGCCGACTTCGCGAGGGCAGCGGGCATCGGCCTGCGCCCGCACGCCAAGACGCATCGTTGTGCGGCCATTGCCTTGAAGCAGATCGAGCTGGGCGCCGTGGGGCAGTGCTGCCAGAAGGTCGGGGAGGCGGAAGCGCTCGTGCTGGGCGGCGTGCGAGACGTGCTGGTGAGCAACGAGGTGCTGGACATCCGCAAGTTGCGCCGGCTCGCGGCCCTTGCCAAGACCGCGACGATCTCGCTTTGCTTCGATGCGGTCGAGCAGGTCGACGCCGCATCGAAAGCGGCGCAGGAGTTCGGCGTCGAGCTGGGTGCGTTGGTCGAGATCGACATGGGCATGTGGCGCTGCGGTGTCGCGCCGGGAGAGGCCGCGGCCACGCTGGCCCGGCATATCGCCGACTCGCCGGGTCTTCGGTTCCGCGGCCTGCAAGCCTACGAAGGCAAGGCACAGCACGTCCAGGAATATGCAGAGCGCGAGAAGGCCATCGACGCCGCTGCGGCTGCAGTGCGCCTCAGCGTGGCCGCGATCGAGCGCGCCGGGCTGAAGTGCGAGCTGATCGGCGGCGGCGGCACGGGCACTTACATGTTCGAAGGCAAATCGCAGCTCTGGACCGAGCTGCAATGCGGCTCCTACATCTTCATGGACGGCGAGTACGCAGCGATCACCGGCAGCGACGGACTGCCCTATGCCGAGTTCGAACAGAGCCTCTTCGTGCTCGCGACCGTGATGAGCAACGCCAGCGAAGGCCGCGTGGTGGTGGATGCAGGGCTGAAGTCGTACACGCTCGAAAAAGGCCTGCCGATGGTCCATGGCCGGAAAGACGCGAAGTTGGTCGCGGCATCGGACGAGCACGGCACCGTGTGGCTGGCGCCCGGCGTTCGCATCCCGCTCGGCACGCAACTCAAGCTGGCGCCGTCGCATTGCGACCCGACGGTCAACCTGCACGACGTCTACGTGTGCGTGCGCAACGGTGTCGTCGAAGCCCTGTGGCCAGTGACGGCGCGCGGTGCGAGCAGCTGA
>CAXTCC010000061.1:9039-17847 GCA_964242015.1 uncultured Variovorax sp. | reverse complement strand
GACGATCGCGACCTTGCCTGCCAGCCGTCCACTCATTTGGCGACTCCACCTCTCGCACGAGTCGACGGCTTGACCGCAGCACGCGCAAGCTCAGGCGGCGCGGTCGATGCACCGCTCAGCGGACCGCACGAATCGCGCAGGATCATCTGCGTGGTCATCACGATGCGCTCGGGCTCGACCGCCTCGTGACCGGGCGCCGTGGACAAGCGCGCGAGCATCAACTCGGCCGTGGCCGTTCCGACCGCTTCCAGATCCCAGGTCAGCGAGGTGATGGCCGGGCTGAACAGTTGCGACAGATCGGTGTCGCCGACACCGACGACGCTGACGTCGTCGGGCACGCTCAGGCCCGAGTGGCGCAAGCCCTGCAACACGCCGGCCAGGATGCGCGTGCCGAGACAGACGAAGGCGGTCGGGCGCACCGGTGCCGACAGCAGCGCCAGCGCCTCGCTGAAGGCGAACTCCATGGACGATCGTTCGGCGCGGATCAGTTTGGGCTCGGGCTTGAGGCCGCGTTCGGCGAAGGCATCGCAAAAGCCGGCGATGCGCTCGCGGCCCGGACGCACCGCCTGCCCCGGCGTCATCAAGGCGATGCGCGTGTGACCGAGCTTGAGCAGGTAGCGGGTGGCCTGCAGCGCACCGTGGTAGTGGTCGACATTCACGCCGCTGCCGAGCGGCCCGAAGTCACGGTCCAGTGCAATGACCGGCAGATCCTGCGCGAGCAATGCATCGATCAGCTCGGGCTTTTCGGTCTCGCAAGCGCCGAGGATCAAGCCGTCGACACGGCGTCGCCGAAAGAAATCGATCATCGCCCGCTCGTGCCGGCTGTCGTTGTGCGTGTTGGCGAGCAGCAGGGCAAAGCCATCGCGCTGCAGCCGTGCCTCGACTGCATTGATGATGCGTGCGTAGAGCGGGTTGGTGAAGTCCGACACCAGCAGTCCGACCACGCCTGAGGAACGCGTGCGCATGCTTTGCGCGATGGCGTCGGGCGCATAGCCGAGTCGCTCCGCGGCCGCTTGCACGGCGGTGATGGCGGCCTCGCTGACGCGGCCGGCGCGGTTGAAAGCGCGTGAAGCGGTGCCGACCGACACGCCTGCGGCCAGTGCCACGTCGCGAATGGTCGGCTTGCCTTTGCGCGCGGGTTTCATGCAGCGCTCTTGTCCATCGAAGACGGCACGCTGGCTTGCGACATGCCTTCGGGGAAGCGGCGCGAACCGGTCTCGAGCGGCACCGCGGCGCTGTTCAAAAAAAAGGCCGCCATGTGATAGAAGCTCGACGCCAGGATCAGCTCGACCACCTGGTCATGCGGATAGAACGCTTGCAGCTGCGCCCAGGTGGCATCGCTCACCGTCGAATGGCGGTGCAGCTCGTCGACCATCTGCACGATGGCGCGTTCTTTCTCGGTCCAGAGCGCGGCACTGGCCTCGCCCACGGTCAGCTCCATGACCTGCGCCTCGGACAGTCCGCATTTTTCGGCGTAGATGCTGACGTGCATGCCCCACTCGTATTCGGAACGGGTCAGCGCGCCGGTCCGGATGATCGCGATCTCGCGGTCCCGTTCGGGCAACGCACCCTTGAACAAGACCACATGCGCCATCGACTGGAACGCGACTGACAGGCGCGGCTCCTGCGCCAGCGCGAGTCGCAGGTTCAAAGGCGACAGGCCCTTGAACGCGCTGTTCTTGATGGCCTTCTCGACCTCCGGCTCGTAAGGCGGCGGCCGCAGCGGCAGGCGGCGGGACTTTGCGAGCGGTGCGGTGGCGATGGCTTCTGAGGGGACGGACATGGATGGTGAGCGGTGAGCAGTGAGCGAATGGAAGGCCGGCGGGTGCTTCTGTAGAAACGTTTCCGCAACGCCCTCATTCTTTTGCTGCGATGCACCGATGCACATCCATATTTACCCTGATCGCACTCCCACGCTACCGATCGCAGAATCAGGGAAACGTTTCTACAAGAGGCAAATGCATGAGTCTGATTTTTGGCGGCGCACGGCAAGTGGGCTTCGTGGTGCACGACATCGAGAAAGCCATGGCGCACTGGTCGCGGGCGCTCGGTGTCGGGCCCTGGTTCTACAAAGAGGCGGTGGGCACGACCGAGTTTCGTTACTACGGCAAGCCCTCGGCGCTGCCCGAGCTGTCGATCGCACTGGCCAACTCGGGTGACATGCAGCTGGAGTTGATCCAGCAACGCAACGATGCGCCGTCGCTCTACCTCGACTCCCTCAAGCGCTCCGGTGAGGGCGCCCAGCACATCGCCTACTGGACCGAAGACCGCTATGACGAACTCGCCGCCAGGCTGGTCGAGGCCGGCTATGTCGAAGGGCACGGCGGCCGCATGGGGCAGCGCGGGCGCTTCGGCTATTACGTCCATGCCGACCTGCCCAGCGGCATGATCGAGCTCTCGGAACTGAGCGGCGGCAAGGGCGACTACTTCAAGCAGATCGCGCATGCGGCGGAGCACTGGGACGGCAGCGATCCGGTTCGCAGGATGGCGGCGAACCCGCGTTGATTCGTTCGGGGGCCGGAGTCTTGCCCCTTTGCCTGCCCCTCAGCCTCTACCCTCAGCGTCTACCCCGCTTCGAGCGCCATGCACAACGCGTGCAGGTTCGGCACGATCAGCTGCGGCCGCGCATCGTGTTCCCAGGGTCGTTCGTCGCGTACCAGCCAGGCCGCCTGCATGCCGGCATTGAGCGCGCCGACCACGTCGAGCGCTGCGTCGTCACCCACATGCAGCACGTCGCGTGGCAACAAACCGACCGACGCGGCGGCCGCACGAAAGATCGGCGCATGCGGCTTGCCGCTGCCGAAAGCGCGCGCGTTGAAGGCGGTGCGAAACCAGCGCCCGACACCGGTCAGGTGGATGTCGGCATTGCCGTTCGAGATGGCGACCAGCGGGTAGCGCTCGCTCAGCCACTTGAGGGCAGGCAGCGCGTCGTCGTAGAGCTCGACACGCTGGCGCTGCGCGAAGAAGGCATCGAAGGCCGGGTCAGCCAGCGCCGGGTCTTCGCCGGCACGACGCAACGCGGTGCGAATGGACTCGCGACGCAGGGCGCTGAGGTCGTGCGCCAAGTCCGATCGTTCCTTGGCAGTGGCCTCGCGCAACTCGCGCAGGATGCCCGGCGTGACCAGCAATGCGGCCGTCTTGGGGGCCTCCTTGACGAGCCATGCGTGCAACACGCGCTCGGCGCGTTCGATGGCCGGCCACACGGGCCACAAGGTGTCGTCGAGGTCGAGCGAAATCGCCGAGATGCGCTTCACGTCGAGCGCCTCGATTTCGTTCGAGGCGGCTCTGGGGGCCGGTGCGTCGGAAGTCATGCCCCAGAATATCGCATGCCCTCTTTTCCTGTTTCGGCCGCCGAAGAACGCACTGCTGTCCTCTGGTGCAATCTCGGTTCACCCGACGAGCCCACCGCCCAGGCGGTGCGCCCTTACCTCGCCGACTTTCTCGGCGACCCGCGCGTGGTCGAAATTCCCAAGGTGATCTGGGCGTTGATCCTGCACGGCGTCATCCTGCGCGTGCGGCCGGCCAAGTCGGCGGCCAAGTACGCCAGCATCTGGCTGCCGGAAGGTTCTCCGCTGAAGGTTTGGACGAAGAAGCAGGCGGTCATGCTCGAAGGCTGGCTCGGCGAGCGCGGCCACCGCGTGTCGGTCCGCGACGCCATGCGCTATGGCCAGCCCGCCATCGGTGCGCAACTCGATGCGCTGATGGCCGAAGGCGTGACCCGGGTGCTGGTGCTGCAGGCCTATCCGCAGTATTCGTCGACGACGACGGCCAGCGTTTTCGACGCGGTGGCCGACTGGAGCAAGCGGGTGCGGCGGCTGCCCGAATTCCGATTCGTCAATCAGTACCACGACGATGCCGGCTACATCGATGCGCTGGCGCAGCGCGTCGAGCGCCACTGGCAAGACAACGGCCGCGGCGACGTGTTGTTGATGAGCTTTCACGGCATCCCGGCGCGCAACATCGCGCTGGGCGATCCGTACCAGTCGCAGTGCCTCGAAACCGCACGCCTGCTGGCCGAGCGGCTCCAGCTCTCACCCGAGCAGCACCGCGTGACCTTTCAATCGCGCTTCGGTCGTGCGGCCTGGCTGGAGCCCTACACCGAGCCGACCTTGCGCGAGTTGGGCGCGGCCGGTGTGAAGCGTGTCGATGTGATGTGTCCGGGCTTTCCGGCGGACTGCCTGGAGACGCTGGAAGAGATCGCGATGGAAGGCCGCGAAGCCTTCCTGCATGCGGGCGGCGAGACGTTTCACTACATCACCTGCATCAACGACAGCCCGGCGTGGATCACCGCGCTCAGCGCCATCGCCGAGCGCAACCTGGCCGGCTGGCCGACCCTGCGGGATTAGACCCGACCGAGGTAGTCGCGCTTGCCGATCTGCACGCCGTTGTGGCGCAGGATGTCGTAAGCGGTCGTCACGTGAAAGAAGAAGTTGGGCAGCGCGAAGTGCAGCAGGTACGACTGCCCGGTGAACTCGACTTCGCCTGCGCTGGTCTTCATGGTCACCGTGCGTTCTTCGCTGCCTTCGAAAGCTTCGCGCGGCACCGTCTGAAGATAGTCTCGCGTCTTGGCGACGCGGGCGCGCAGTTCGTCGAAGGTGGTCTCGGTGTCGGGAAAGCTCGGTGCCGCCACGCCGCTCAGGCGCACCACGGCCAGCTTGCTGGCATCGCTCGCGCTCTGGATCTGGAACGACAGCGGGCGCATGTCTTCGGCCAGCTTGGCCTGCACCAGCGTCGACGGGTCGATGCCCGCGGCCTCGGCATGCGCGGCGCCCTTGTCGAGCAGGTGCGAGAGCTGCTTCAGGTTGTGCATGAAGACGGTAACCGAAGCGTCGTACATCGTGAGGGCCATGGGAATCTCCTGGAGTCGTTGTGGGCGGTGTGGGCGCACTGAGTGCGCGGGACGAGTCGACGCTTTGCGCGTTACCCGGGCCGCGATTGTGACCGCGCGCTCAGATTCCTGCTGAGCGCACGAAGGACTCGATCGGCGCCAAGTGCGATTCGATATTCAGCGCCGGCGCATGGCCGCAGTCGGGCACTTCGATGACTTGGAGACGGCCCGCGGCGCCCGGCCCGCGACCGCGCATCTCGTCGATGACCTCCGGCCGCACCAGATCCGAGTCGACACCGCGCAACAGCAGCACAGGCGCCTCGATCGCGTCCCAGTGCGACCAGATGCGGTAGTCGTCATCGTGCGCGGTGAACTGACGCACCATCAGCGGGTCGTAGTGCGGCGTGACGCGGCCATCGGGCAGGCGACGCGTCGACGTCTCTGTCAAGCGCACCCACTGCGCATCGCTCAACCAGCCATACGGCTTGTAGACAGTGCGAAAGAACGCTTCGAGTTCAGCGACGGTGTCGAAGGCCGGCGGGTTGCCGGCATAGGACCGAATGCGGTCGATGGCCGACTGCGCGAGCTGCGGCGCGTTGTCGTTCAGCGTGAGGCTGGCGATGCGCTGCTTCATGCGAGGCACGGTGAGGCCCGACGCGCACACGGTGCCGATGGCGCCGCCCATCGAGGTGCCGACCCAGTGGATGCGTTCGAGCTTCAGCGCATCGCAAAAAGCCTCTGCGAGCTCGGCGTAGAACGACAGCTGGTATTCATCGTCGGGCGCAGGGCTCCACTGGCTCAAGCCGCGGCCGATGGTGTCGGGGCACACGACCCTGAATCCCTTGCCGGCGAAGTGCCCAGCGAGCTCGTCCATGTCGCGGCCGGTGCGCGCGAGGCCATGCCACGCCACCACGACCGGTCCGTCTTGCGGCCCCCAATCCATCCAGTGGATTTCGCGGCCCAGAACGTTCACATAGCGGGAAGCTGGGGTCATCGTCGACACGGTCATCGCAAAGCCCTCGCGCGCAAACGGCCGACGATGCCGGTCGGAAAGTAATACACCGACAGGACGAACAGCACGCCCAGCCACAGCAACCAGCGGTCGGGCGACAGCAACGCAGACAGCCATGGCAAGCCGCTCGCAGCATCGCTGCCGAGCTTGAGCAAGTCCTGCAGATAGCTCTGCGCCACGACGAACAACGCCGCGCCGATGACCGCGCCGTAGATGCTGCCCATGCCGCCGATGACGACGATCAACAGCACGTCGACCATGATCTCGAAACTGAGCGAGGTGTCGGGCCCGTTGTAGCGCAGCCAGATCGCCAGCATCGCCCCCGCGAGTGTCGCGAACAATGCCGACAGCACGGCGGCCGTGGTGCGATACACGACCACGCGATAGCCGATGGCCTCGGCACGAAATTCGTTCTCGCGGATCGCCTGCAGCACGCGACCGAACGGCGAGTTGACGATGCGCAGCAGCGCCAGCACCAGCACGACCGCGGCCACGAACAGCAGGTAGTAGCAGAGCAAGCGGCCGTCGAGCGAGACACCCATGAAAGGCTCGTCGGCGAACTCGAAGCTCGGCGAGATCAGCTCGGGCAGCTTGAAGGTGAGGCCGTCTTCGCCGCCGGTGAAGTCCGACAACTGCGAGGCCAGCGTCTGGAACGCCGACGCCACCGCGAGCGTGATCATCGCGAAGAAGATCGCCCGCACCCGCAGCGAGAACAGACCGACCGCGAGCGCCAGCACCAGCGACACCGCGAGCGAGGCACCGAGCCCGACCGCCACCGCGCCCCAGTTGGCGCCGAGCCGCGTCGCCGCGATCGAGATGCCGTAGGCGCCGATGCCGAAGAACATCGTGTGCGCAAAACTCACGATGCCGGTGTAGCCCAGCAACAGGTCGAAGCTCGCGACCAATACGATGAACACCAGCACCTTGGCTGCCACGCTGAGCGCCTTGACGCCCGGGAAGATGAAGGGCGCGAACGCGAGGCCGACGAGCAAGGCGACCAGCAGCACTGCGAGCACGCGGCTGCGCGGCATGTCGTTGGAAAGGAGGCGTTTCAACATGGCAAGGTCCGATCGTCCTGAGCCAGTCGAAGGATGGAGAGCAGGCGCTTCATCATCGATTCGCCACCGGATACACGCCCTGCGGTCGCCACAGCAACACACAGACCATCAGCAGGATGTTGGAGAACAGCGCCACCTTCGGCGCCAGGAACCCGCTGTAGTTGGCCATCAGCCCTACCATCAACGCACCGATCAGTGCGCCCCCGGTCGAGCCGAGTCCGCCGATGATGATCACGATGAAGATGAGCACGTTGACCTGCGCGCCGATCTGCGGCACCACGCTCTGCTGGAACAGGCCCCACATCACGCCTCCGAGCCCAGCCAGCGCGCTGCCCACGACGAACACGCCGATGAAGAGGCGTCGGATACGGTAGCCCAACGACTCGACCATCTCACGGTCTTGCACGCCGGCGCGGATCAGCAAGCCGATCTTCGTGCGCGACAGCGTCCATGCGAGCGCGAGGAAAACCACGAGCCCGATGGCGACTGCCAGCAACCGGTACTTCTCGATCGAGGCCCCTAGCCAGAACACGGTGCCTTGCAGCGCCGCTGGCGGCAACAGCGGAATCTGCTGCGGTCCCCAAATGACCTTGATCAGCTCCTCGCCGATGATCATGCCGCCCATGGTGATGAGGATCTGCTTCAGATGCTGGCCGTACACCGGCCGCACGATGAAGCGCTCGAACACCACGCCGAGTGCGCCGGCTGCCAGCATGGCGAGCAGCAGCGCCGGCAGCAACGCGACGAGGTTGCGCCCGAGCGCGTCGGCGCTGGTCCAGTCCTGCATGCCGCCGAGCACCGTGGTCGCGACATACGCGCCCAACGCGATGAACACGCCGTGGCCGAAGTTGAGCACGTCCATCAGCCCGAACACCAGCGTGAGTCCGGACGCGATGATGAAGATGATCATGCCCATCGCGAGTCCGGCGATCGTGAGCGTGAGCCAGGTCGACGCGGTGCCGACCAGCGGCAGGGCGACGAGCGCCAGCACCGGCACGAGCAGCAACGGTTTCCAGTCGAAATCGAGGTCGAACTTCACAGCGCCAACCCCAGGAGCGACTGCTGCAACGCCGCGTCGGCCGAGAACTCGGCCATCGATCCGGCATGCACCACGCGACCGTCGTCCATCACCGCCACGGTGTCGCCCAGGCGTTGCGCAAAGTGGATGTTCTGCTCGACCAGCAGCACCGTCACGCCGCTCGCCTTGAGTTGCGCGAAGGCATCGATCATGTTGTTGATGATGGCCGGCGCAAGGCCCTTGCTCGGCTCGTCGACGATCAACAGCTCGCGCGGCTCGACGATGGCGCGCGACACCGCGAGCATCTGCTTCTGCCCGCCCGACAGCTTGCCGGCCGGATGGTTCCAGAACTTCTCGACCGCCGGGAACAGCTTGAAGATCCATTCGAGCCGCACCGTGTCGATGTCCGATGCGCGCTTGGCGCTGCGTGCCGCCAGCACCATGTTTTCCTTCACCGTCAGGTCCGAGAAGATGCCCATCGTCTCGGGGACGTAGGCGATGCCGAGCTCGGCGATCTGCGGCGTCGACAGGTGGGTAATGTCCCGCGGGACGTTGCCACCCGCACCGCCGATCGTGCGATTGCCGTGGTCACCTCCGGCGGGAGGCCGTTGGCCCTCGACGCCATCGCCGAAGCGCACGGTGCCTTGCGAGGCTTGCCACAGGCCCATGATGGTTCGCAGCGTGGTCGTCTTGCCCGCGCCGTTGCGTCCGAGCAGCATGGTGAGCTGGCCGCGCGGCACCACCAGGTCGACGCCGTGGAGGATGTGGTACGCGCCGATGTGCGTGTGCACGTCCTTCAACTCGAGAAGGCTTGTCATGCGGTTTCTTTCGATGCGGCCGAACCGGCAGCGACGCCCAGATAAGCCTCCTGCACGATCGGCGATGCGATCAC
>CAXTCC010000061.1:0-8939 GCA_964242015.1 uncultured Variovorax sp. | reverse complement strand
TCGAGCTTGCGCTGGTCGCCGTGCGGCAGGCTCGACACGACAGCGTGCTCCTTTGCCTTGAGCGAAACGTCCGCCAATATCTGGTCGGCGCGTTCGGTCAGCGCCTCGTGATCGCTCCAGATGCTCCACAGGTTGAAGCCACGCCGGTGCGGGCCTTCGCGTGCTGCCTGCACCGCGAGCCGCACGTTCTCCAGCACGCTCAGGTTTGGAAACAGATTGGTCAACTGAAACGCCCGGCCAAGGCCGGCGCGCGTGCGCTCGGAAGGCGACAGCCCCGACAGCACCCGCCCATCGAGCGAGACCGTGCCGGCGCTCGCCTTGAGCTGCCCGGAAATCAGGTTGAAATAGGTCGTCTTGCCGGCACCGTTGGGGCCGACGATGGCGGTCAACGTGCCCGGCGCGAAGGCGCAAGAGACGGCATTGACCGCCACGTGCCCGCCGAAGCGGATGGTCAGATCTTTGGTTTCGAGCAAGAGCCGGCTCAGCGCTTGTTCTTGATCGGGATGTTCATCTCTTCGGGCTTGATCTCGTGCACCAGCTCCGGCACGCCCCACGCGAAAGCCGGGTCGACCTTGATCTTGAAGTGGTACATCGACTGCATCGCCTGATGGTCTTCCTTGCGGAAGGTCATCGTGCCCTTCGGCGTCTCGAAGGGCATGCCTTCCATGGCGGTGATGAGCTTGTTGGTGCCGGTGTCCCCGCCCGTCTTCTTGAGCGCGGTGACGATCGCCGTGGCCGCCGCGAAGCCGCCGGCGGTGAAGAAGTCTGGCGGTGCCTTGTACTTCTTGTAGTGGTTGGCGACCAGCCACTCGTTGGTCGCGTTCTTCGGGATGCCGAAGTAGTAGTAGATCGAGCCTTCCATGCCCGGGAACGGCTTGTAGTTGACCAGCGCCGGCAGGATGTTGCCGCCGCCCGCGATCTCGATGCCGGCGCTCTTCAAGCCGAGGTCCGACACCTTGAACGGGTTGGCCGCGCCGGCCCACACGATGTAGACCACCTTGCGGCCCGACACGCCCTTGAACTTCTCGAGCACGCGTTGCGCGGCCGCTGTGAAGTCGGTGGTCGCCGGCGGCAGGTATTCCTCACCCACCACCTTGGCCTTCTTGATGGCTTCCTTGAACGCCGTCTGGCCGTCGCGGCCGAAGGCGTTGTCTTGCGCCAGCAGCACGATCGAGGTGCCTTCCTTGTCTTGCGCGACCGCGTTGCTGATGGCGTCTTGCGAGCTGTTGCGCGCGGTGCGGAAGATGTACTTGTTCCACTTGTCGCCGGTGATCGAGTCGGCCACCGCGGGCTCGACGACGAGGATCTTCTTGTACTCCTCTGCCACCGGCAGCATGGCCAGCGCCGCGCCCGAGGACGAGGTGCCGACAGCGAGGTCGGCCTTGTCGTCGCTGTATGCCGTGGCGAGCAGCGACTTGGCGACGTCGGGCTTGCCCTGATCGTCCTTTTCCATCACGACCAGCTTGCGGCCGTTGACCATCATCGTGCCGCCGGTCGCGTATTCAAGGCCCAGATTGAAGCCGATCGCCGTCTGCTTGCCATAGGCTTCGAGCGGGCCGGTGTTGCTGTAGATGTGGGCGATGCGGATGTCCTTGCCGGACTGCGCGAAGGCCGGAACCTGGCCCAGTGCTGCGAACGTGCCGATGGCGCCAAAGGCGGCCGCGAGCGCGACGGTGTTGCGACGATTCATCTTTTGTCTCCGTGGATTGATGACTGAATATTGCACAGTTCATGCCAGCACGGAAACGCTTGTTTACACGGTAACTTGGCTTGGAGAGCGCCGCTCGCGTCCGGTGCACAGACAGCCTTTTTGACTGCATTTCATACAACTGCCTGATCGGCGATCAGGGTTTTCCATCAGCTCGACGCCTGCGAGATCCGCTCGGCCCCTCAGGGTGATCAACGATCTTCGACAACGCCTGGCATGCGGTCGTACAGCGTCGCGCGCGAGATGCCCAGCAGGCGTGAAGCCGCCAGCTTGTTGCCGCCGGTGCTGACCATCGCCGCAGCGATGGCGCGCTGTTCCAGCTCGGCGATCTGCTCGGACAGCGGCCGAAGCAAATACGTGCCATCGGCATCGTCGGCGGCAGGCATGGGCACCTCGGCAGATGCAATCTTTTCAACGCCCGTTTCCGCCAGCACGCGTTTGATCTCAGCGGCATCGATGCGCGTCGAGTCACTGCGCATCGCGACCTGCTCCAACACGTTGCGCAGCTCGCGGATGTTGCCGCGCCAATGCTGCGCAGCGAGCAGCGCCAACGCATCGGGCAGCAGTTCGGGAGGCGCCTCGCCGCTGCGCTGCGCCATGTCGTCCCCCAGCGCTTCCACCAGCGCCGGGATGTCGCCACGGCGGTCGCGCAACGGCGGCACGCGCAGCGGCAACACGTTGAGCCGGTAGTACAGGTCTTCGCGAAAGCGCCCTTCACGCACCAGCGCGGTCAGGTCGCGCGAGGTGGCGGCAATCACGCGGGCGTCGAAAGCGATCAGCGTGTTGGAGCCGAGCGGCTCGATCTCGCCTTCCTGCAGCGCGCGCAGCAGCTTCGCCTGCAGGCCAAGCGGCATGTCACCGATCTCGTCGAGAAAGAGCGTGCCGCCATCGGCCAGCTTGAACTTGCCTTCGCGTCCCTTGCGATCGGCACCGGTGAAGGCGCCGGGGGCAAAGCCGAAGAACTCCGCTTCGAGCAACGTGTCGGGCACGGCTGCGATGTTGAGGCTGACGAACGGGCCTTGCGCACGCGCCGACGATGCATGAATGGCGTGCGCCAGCAGTTCCTTGCCGGTGCCGGTTTCACCGAGCAACAGCACCGGGCTCGACGACTGCGCCGCGCGCCTTGCATGTCGCTTGATGTCCACCGCGGCCGGACTGCTGCCGATGAAGCTGGCGAAGGTGTGCTTGGCGCGACGCTGCCCGTCGGCACCGGCCTGCTTCCACAGCGGATGGTTGCGCTGCGTCGCCAGTTCGCGCCGCGCATCGTCGAGGTCGCGCTGCAGCAAGGCGAACTTGCTGATGAGCGGCTGCAGCGTCGTCTCCGGCTGGTCGAACAGCACGATGCCGATGGCGCCGATCACATCACCCAGCACGTAGCCCGCATCGCCCTCGCGCTCCTCGTGCAACGGAATGCGGCTGACGACGAAGGTGCCCGCCTTGTTGGTCAGCAGGTCGATGAGGATGGGTTGCCCGGTTTCGAGCACCTGCCGCATCTGCGTGTTGGGGATCACGTCTTCGACCATCTGCCCGAGAAACTCGTCGACCGACGCAAAACCGAGCGCTGGCAAAAACCGCTTGTAGCCTTCGTTCACCCACACGATGCGGCCACCGCGATCGACCAGGAACATGCCTTGGCTGATGCTGGAGAACAGGTGGAACATCGACCGCGCGGCAAGGGCGAGGATGGCGTCGGCGTCGAGGGGAAGCACAGGTGGCATGGCGCGGATCGTAGCGCCTGGCCTGGCGTGCACGGACCACGGCGCCGGGCGACGCTGGAGCGATTCACAGTCGCCGACTTCGGGCATAAGTCCGCTTGGCCGGGGTTGCCGCCTCATCGCGTCGCACAGCAGCGGGCCGCGGCAGACTACATGCCATGGCCGCTGTACGCACTATGTTGCAAGCTGATCTTTCACAGCGAGTTCTTTCACAGCGAGCGCCACGGCGAAGACAGATGCAACACCACACCTTGACCCGACGTTCCTTCCTGGCCGCATCGGCCGCTGCATCCGCGGCGACATCCGCCGCGCTCACACCGCTGTCCTCATGGGCAGCAACGACTGCGGAGGTGAGCCTGGAAAAGCTCAACGCCGCGAACGCGACGCCGGTGCTCGCAAAGGGTTCGAAGGGAGCGGCTGTGGTCCGCGCGCAGATCCTGCTGGACCGCGCGTGGTTCTCGCCAGGGGAGATAGACGGTGGTTTCGGGGACAACATGCGCCGCGTGGTTTCCGCCTTTCAGAAGGCCAACGACCTCCGTACGACGGGCAAGGTCGACGCCGCGACATGGACGGTATTGACCAAGGATGCCGCCCCGCTGTTCGTCGAATACAGCATCACCGACCAGGATGCCGCTGGCCCGTTCACCGCGACGCCGGTCGACATGGCAGAACGCGCCAAGCTCAAGTCGCTCGACTACGAGAACATCCAGGAAGCACTGTCGGAGCGCCACCACATGGCACCGGCCCTGCTGAAGGACTTGAACAAGGGCGCAGGCTTCAAGGCGGGCGACTCGATCATCGTGGTCAACGCGACGACCGATGCCGATGCTGGCGTGGTGTCGTCGGCCAAGTCCATCGAAATCGACAAAGGCGACCACATGCTCTTCGTGCTCGACGGCACAGGCAAGCCGCTCGCAGGATTCCCCATCAGCATCGGCGGACCGCTCGACCCGCTGCCGCTCGGCAAGATGAAAATCAACAACGAAGTGAAGAATCCGACTTTCACTTACAACCCGGCCATTCTCAAGAAGGGCGTTCCCGCCAATGCGCAGAAGGTCGACGTCGCGGCCGGTCCCAACAACCCGGTCGGCAACATATGGATGGGGTTGTCAAAGCCGCACTGGGGCATTCATGGGACACCAGCCCCGGATCGCGTCGGTCACGAGGAAACCAACGGCTGCATTCACCTGACCAACTGGAACGCCGCACGTGTGGCCAAGCTGGCCAGGCCGGGCTTCGCGGTGGACGTCAGGGCGTAAGGGCACCGAGGTGCGAAAGTCGGCCTTCGTAATGGCAGCATGCGCACTGGCGCTTGCAGGCGCGATTCCGACATCGAACGCCGTGGCCCAGCCCGCTGCTGCCGAAGACGGACCTGCCCTGTTGGATGCACGCTCTCTGGTCATGCCCGTGGACGGCGTGCGTCCGCAGGCATTGCAGGACACCTTTGCAGATGGCCGGAAAGGCGGCGCGCACGAGGCCCTCGACATCCTCGCGCCGCGCGGCACGCCGGTTAGGGCGGTGGACGACGGCAAACTGGTCAAACTGTTCAACAGCGTTCCCGGTGGCATCACCGTCTACCAGTTCGACCCCGCGGGCCAACTCGCCTACTACTACGCGCACCTCGACCGCTATGCCGATGGCGTGCGCGAAGGCATGCCTTTGATGCGCGGCGATGTCATCGGGTACGTCGGCAGCACCGGCAACGCGTCGGCCAATGCACCGCATCTCCACTTCGCCGTGTTCCGGCTGGGGCCGGAAAAACATTGGTGGCAAGGCGTCGCGATCAACCCTTATCCCGCGTTGCGGCGACTGCCTTGAGTGCAAGAGCCGAAAGGCACTGAGCGGATCCGTGCACAAATTCAATCAATCGATTGATCTATGTGTTAAAACCCGCGTTCATGAGCGCCCCCACCCTTCAAGCCCTTTCCGCCCGCGCGCAGCGCAGTGACGGCGCCGAAGCCCGCGCGCGCATCCTCTACGCCGCCCTCGCGCTTTTTGCAGCCAAGGGTTTCGCCAAGACCTCCACCCGCGAAATCGCCACGGCCGCCGGCGCCAACATCGCGGCCATCAGCTACTACTTCGGCGACAAGGCCGGCCTCTATGCGGCCACCTTCACCGAGCCGATGGGCGGCAATGCAGGCGACCTGATCACGCTGATCGAGGTGCCGGGACTACCGATCGAACAGACGTTGCGCGCGTTGCTGACCGCGTATCTCGAACCCCTCAAACACGGCGAGATCGTGCGGCAGTGCATGCGACTGCATCTGCGCGAAATGATCGAGCCGACCTCGCAATGGCCGACCGAGTTCGAGCGCGACATCAAGGGTCCGCACGAGGCGTTGGTGCGGGTGCTGTGCCGGCATTTGCATCTCACCCAGCCGGACGACGACGTGCATCGGCTGGCGCTGGCGGTGAGTGGTCTGGCGATGCAGCTTTTCGTGATGCAGGACATCATCGACGGGCTCGCACCGTCGTTGCTCGATACACCGCAGCACATCGACACCTGGTCGGATCGGCTGGTCGGCTTCGCGATCGCGATGGTCGCCGCCGAATCCGAGCGACGAGCCCCGACAGGCGATGCACGACATGCACCGCCCGCCCGGCGCGTGCCGCCTGCACCACGTACGCCCCGTACGCCATCGAAGCGTGCTTCCCGCACGACGCAAACAACCTCCCGATGAGATCGAACAAGCAACCCACCCCTCCGACGCTCGCCGCCGCCTGCCTGGCGCTTGCCTTGTCGCTGACTCTGGCGGGCTGCGGTCTCATGCGTCCGCCGGCACAAGTGACGGCGCCCATGCCCGCCCAGTGGAACGCCCCGCTGCCGCACGACGGCTCCACCATCGCCCTCGCCGATTGGTGGCGTCAACTCGACGACCCCTTGCTGGTCGAGCTGATCGAATCGGCTGAAGCCGCGAGCCCCAACCTGGCCAGCGCCGCTGCGCGGGTGGCCGAGGCGCGATCGACCCGCATCGCGGCCGGCGCGGCGCTGTTGCCGAGCCTGGATGGCAGCCTGACGGGCTCGCGCACCAACAGTGCTTTCGGTGCCACGGGGACCGGGACCACCGGCACAACCGGCACCGCAGGCGCGACCGGAACCACTGGCGCAACGTCGTCCTCCGCGCTCGGCTCGTCCACCGCGACGCCGGCCATCACCACGCTGCAGGCCGGCCTGCAATCACGCTGGGAAATCGACCTCTTCGGCCGCCTGCGCGCCGACCGCGACGCCGCGGTGCAGCGCGACGAGAGCGCGACGGCCAAGTGGCACGACGCTCGCGTGTCGGTGGCAGCCGAAACCGCCAACGCCTACTTCGCCGAGCGAGCCTGCCGACTGCAGTTGGCCGTGGCTGAAAACGACACGCGGTCGCGCAGCGAAACGGCGCGGCTCACCGACCTGTCCGCACGCGCCGGCTTCACCGCGCCGGCCGATGCGGCACTGGCCCGCGCGGGCGCATCCGACAGCTCGGCGCGGCTCACGCAGCAGCGCGCGACCTGCGCGGTGCAACGCAAGGCGCTGGTGGCGTTGAGCGGCATCGACGAACGTGCCCTCGAGCCGCGCCTGGCCGCAGCGCCAGTGCAGCGCGCGCTGCCGACGGTCCAGCCGATCGCCAGCGTGCCGGCCGAAGCGCTGGCGCAGCGCCCGGACGTCTATGCGTCGGAACTGGCCGTCGCGGCAGCGAGTGCGGATGTCGGTTCGGCCGAAGCCGAGCGCTATCCCAAGCTCACCTTGTCGGGTTCTATCGGCCGGGTGCGCTATGCCACGTCGGGCTTCGCCGAGTCCTTGAACACATGGACCGTCGGCCCGGTCACGCTCAGCGTGCCGCTGCTCGACGGCGGCGCGCGGGTGGCCAACGCCGACGCGGCGCGGGCACGCTATGCCGAGGCGGTGTCGCAGTACCGCGCCAACGTACGCACCGCCGTGCGCGAGGTCGAAGAAGCGCTGGTCAACCTCGACGCGACCAGCGCACGCACCGGCGACGCCGACAGCGCGGTGCAGAACTACCAGGCATCGTTCAACGCGACGCAGGCGCGCTACGACAGCGGGCTGGCCAGCCTGTTCGAGCTCGAGGACTCGCGCCGAACCCTCTTCACCGCGCAGACCGCGCGCGTGTCGCTGCAACGCGAACGCACCGAAGCCTGGGTGTCGCTCTATCGCTCTCTCGGCGGCGGCTGGAACCGTGCCTCGACCACCGTATCAACATCCTCCGGACCGGCGGTCTCGCCAGGACAACCAGAATGAAACGCTCGACCCTCATCATCCTCATCGTCACGGCAGTCGTGATCGTCGGCGGCGGCGCCTTCGTGCTGACGCGCGAAAAGGCCGGCACCGAAGCCAAGAGCAAGGCCGCTGCGCCGAAGCCGTCGTTGACCGTGACAGTGGCCAAGCCGGAAAGCAGCGAACTCACCGAATCGCTCGCCGCCAACGGCAGCGTGGCGGCCTGGCAAGAGGCCAGCGTCGGGTCGGAATCGAACGGGTTGCGGCTGGCCGAAGTGCGCGTCAACGTCGGCGACGTGGTCAAGAAGGGCCAGGTGCTCGCGACCTTCTCGCCGGAGACCGTCAATGCCGACGTGGCGCAATCGCGCGCAGCCCTCGCGGAAGCGCGCGCCACCGCCGCCGACGCCGCCGGCAACGCGGCGCGCGCCCGCACGCTGGAGCAGACCGGCGCGCTCAGCCAGCAGCAGATCAACCAGTACCGCACCACGGCCGAGACCGCCAAGGCCAAGGTCGAGGCCGCCGAAGCCGCGCTCGCGGCACAGCAGGTTCGCAAGGGCAACACGCAGGTGCTGGCGCCGGACGACGGCGTGATCTCGGCACGCGCGGCGACTGTCGGTGGCGTGGTTTCTGCCGGCACCGAACTCTTCAAGATGATCCGCCAGGGCCGGCTCGAATGGCGGGCCGAAGTCACGTCCGCCGAGTTGGGCCGCATCGCGGTCGGCACGCCGGTGACCGTCATCAGTGCGAGCGGCGCACAGGTCCCGGGCAAGGTGCGCACGGTCGCACCGACCGTCGATCCGCAGACGCGCAACGCGCTGGTCTACGTCGATATTCCCAACGTGCTGCAGAACACCGGCATCAAGGCCGGCATGTTCGCGCGCGGCGATTTCCTGCTCGGGCGCAACAGCGCGACCACGGTGCCGCAGGCGTCCATCGTGCCGCGCGACGGCTTCAACTATCTGATGCTGCTGCAGCCGGACAACCGGGTGACGCAACTCAAGATCGAGACCGGGCGCCGCGTCGGCGACCGTGTCGAAATCACGACCAAGATGCCGGCGGATGCCAAGGTGGTGGTTCAAGGCGCGGGCTTCCTGAACGACGGCGATCTGGTGCGGGTGGTCGAAGCGACCAACTCGGGTACGGTGAACCCAGCCGCCGCCACCACCCCTGTCGCGGCCAAGTAAGGATCGACCATGAACGTTTCTGCCTGGTCCATACGCAATCCGATCCCCGCGGTGATGCTGTTCGTGCTGCTCACCTTCGGCGGCCTGCTGTCCTTCAACGCGATGAAGGTGCAGAA
>CAXTCC010000060.1:16011-18023 GCA_964242015.1 uncultured Variovorax sp. | reverse complement strand
GGCACCGCACTGCTGCATTCGCTGGTCGTCACCGAGAAGCGCGGCGCCTTCAAGACCTGGACCGCACTGCTGGCGATCGTGACCTTCTCGCTGTCGCTGCTCGGTACTTTCCTGGTTCGATCGGGCGTGCTGACATCGGTCCACGCTTTCGCATCCGACCCAAAGCGCGGCGTCTTCATCCTCGCCTTTCTCGCGCTGGTCACCGGCGGCTCGCTGGCGCTCTTCGCATGGCGCGCGCCGAAGGTGAGCCAGGGCGCATCCTTCGAGCTGGCGAGTCGCGAGTCGATGCTGCTGGTCAACAACGTGCTGCTGCTGGTGGCTTGCGCGTCGGTCATGCTGGGCACGCTGTACCCGCTGGTCATCGATGCGCTGGGACTCGGCAAGCTGTCGGTCGGCCCACCTTACTTCGAAGCGGTGTTCGTGCCGTTGATCGCCCCCGCGCTGTTCCTGATGGGCGCAGCGCCGATGGCGCGCTGGCGCAAGGTCGCCGTGCTCGATCTCACCCGGCAACTGCGATGGGCGGTGGGCGTGAGCGCGGTCAGCGCGGTGGTCGCGCCGCTGGCGCTGGGGCGCTGGACGCCCATGGTCGGCTTCGGCTTGCTGCTCGCGACATGGATCGCCAGCACCTGTGCGCTCAACTTGCTGGCACGGCTGCGTGGACATGCCGCTTCAGGTCGCTCGACATCGCGCAGGACCGTCTCCGACTGGAGGTCTGCCCTTGCCGCGCAGCCCGCCAGCTACTACGGCATGCTGCTCGCGCACTTCGGTGTGGCGGTCTTCATCGTCGGCGTGACGATCGTCGGCGGCTACGCGATCGAGAAAGACGTGCGCATGGCGCCGGGCGACACGGTGACTTTCGGCCACTACGTCGTCCGCTTCGAGGGCGTGCGCGAACGGCAAGGCCCCAACTTCGTCGCGGCCCAGGGCACGCTCTCGGTCACGCGCAACGGCGAGCCGCTGACCACGCTGCTGCCCGAGCGTCGCCTCTACACCGCGACCCGCACGCCGATGACAGAAACCGCCATCGACCACCATTTCACGCGCGATCTGTACGTGTCGCTCGGCGAGCCGCTCGGGCCCTTCGCATGGAGCGTGCGGGTGTACTACAAGCCCTTCGTCGGCTGGATCTGGGGCGGCTGTTTGTTGATGGCGCTCGGCGGTCTGCTCGCGGTGCTGGACCGACGCTATCGCGCTGTCACGCGTCGCGCCACTGAGGGCGTCTCCAGCCGGGGTGTGACGCCGTTGCCGACCGCGGTGTTCCAGAAGGCGCGAGAGCCATGATGAAAAAACGTTTCGCATTGCCGTTGCTGGTGTTCGGCGTCGTGGTCGCCTTCATGGCGGCCGGCCTGACGCTCAACCCACGCGAGGTGCCGTCGCCGTTGATCGGCAAGCCGGCGCCCGCCTTCAGCCTGCCGCTGCTCGACGCGCCCGGCCGATCATTGTCGCCACAAGACCTGCGCGGCAAGGTCTGGCTGCTCAACGTATGGGCCTCGTGGTGCGTGGCGTGCCGGCTCGAACATCCTCTGGTGCTGGAAGCGGCACGCAGCGGCGTGGTGCCGATCTACGGGCTCAACTACAAGGACAAACCGGCCGATGCGCGCGAATGGCTCGCCCGCTTCGGCAACCCGTACGTGTCGTCGCTGTCGGATGCGGAGGGACTGGTCGGCATCGACTTCGGGGTGTACGGCGTGCCGGAGACCTTCGTGATCGACAAGCAGGGCATCGTGCGCCACAAGATCATCGGGCCGCTCACGCCCGAGACCTTGCGCGACACCGTGGTGCCGCTGGTAAGGAAGCTCGATGGCTGAGCGACAGGGACGATCGACTCTGGCGTTGCCGATGGCCTTGGTCATGACGATGGCGACGGTCTTTGCGGCGCCCTCCGCAGCGCATGCGAGCGAAGCCGCGCCGCTCGCCAACGACCCGGTGCTCGAAGCAAGGGTCAAGAGCATCGCCGAAGAGCTGCGCTGCCTGGTGTGCCAGAACGAGACCATCGCCGCGTCGCAATCCGC